>CAZAXI010000255.1:0-5746 GCA_964489045.1 uncultured Granulicella sp.
TCGTTCCCGTACCGCGAGGCATTCTCGACCAACTTCAACCAGGCGGTGTCGAGCGATGTGCTCTCGACTATCTACTTCACGCGTGAGTCGGACGGCATGGCGGCATCGCTGGAAGGCGACCGGTACCAGGGGGAGAAGCGCGTCGAGAGCACCAACGCCCGCACCGGCGCGATCACCCCCGAAGAGCAGGTGCACATCTTTCACGCGCCGGCGCTGGAGTTCACGACTACGGACCACGCGCTGGGATCGACGGGCCTGGAATGGAACCTGGACAGTACGGCGGCGGCGCTGAAGCGGACGCAGCCGGGCTTTGAGACCAGCGGCATGATCGAGCGGCTGGATGTTCGGCCGGAGCTGGCGTACCCGCTGCACTTTGGGGGATGGAACCTGCGTCCCTCGGTGGCGGGGCGGGAGACGTTTTACAGCCGCAGCCGGTTCCCCTCCACACCCGCTACGGTCGTGGTCCGGCCGCCAGTGGTGGACTACCTGGCTGCGCTGAACCCTGCACTGAGGTTCCCTCCCCCTCCCAGTCCGGTCTCCAGCACGCCGCCAGTGGTGGAAAACGTGGCTACGCTGAACCGCGCAGCGCTGGACGTGCGGCTGGACCTGCGCGCGCCCGTGCTGGAACGGACGTTCGATTCAGGCTGGCTGCGGCGGCTGGCGCGGCACGACGTGAAGCACACCATCGAGCCCGAGGTGACCTACCGCTACATTACCGGCATCAACAACTTTCCTGAAACGCTGCGCTTCGATATGGTGGACATCGCCAGCAACACCAATGAGGTGGAGTACGGCGTGACCCAGAGGCTGTTTCTGCGCGAGAAGGGCGACAACCCGTGCCACGCGGCGGGCGCGGGCGCGGACGCGACCGAGATCCTGGGGTCGGCCGGCCAGGCTGCCGACGCCGTGGAAGACCCCGGCGAAGCGAAGAACCGGGATGAGACCGGCGAGCCGGTGTGCGGCAATCGCGAGTGGATAAGCTGGCGGGTAGGGCAGAAATACTTTTTCAACCAGACCTTCGGGGGCGCGGTCTCGTCGACGCCGGGTCCGCGTGCGATTCTGGACACCACGCTGGACTTCTCGGGAATCTCGTTCATGACGCGACCGCGCGATATCTCACCGATCCTCTCGCGGATGCGGGTGCGGACGTCGGAGAAGGTGGACGTGGAGTGGGACTTCGATTACGACACCTGCTCGGCGCCGTCGGCCTCCAGCGTTGGCTGCACCCGGAAATTCACCGCCAACAACCTGTATGTGGACGTGCACGAGGGCTCCATCTCCGCGGGCACGATTATTGGCCGGCTGAACGCTCCGGCGCGGTCGTATGTGGAGGGGACGCTGTCGTCGGTGGCGAACTTCACCCAACTGCGCGCGTGGCTCGGTTTCGGCAAGCCGAACAAACCGGGCTTCAGCGCGGCGGCGAGCGCGGGCATCGACCTGGACCTGGGGACGGTGCAGTATGGGGCGATCCAGAGCTCGTACAACTGGAACTGCTGCGGGGTGAGCGTGGAGTACCGCAAGTTCGAACTGGGCACGGCGCGTAACGACAATGGCTACAAGTTCAATTTCACGCTGGCCAATATTGGGAGCGCGGGGAACCTGCGGCACCAGGACCAGGTGTTTTAGGGGTAGTTGTTAGTTGTTAGTTGTTAGTTGGAGACAAATACGGAGATTCTGACTCTACGAGTCAGAATGACGACGGTGGGGGGGGTGCAGCGGCGCCGGGTTTTGCATGGTGGAGGGGCGGCGGGATGCGAGAAAACTGGGGTTTGGCGTGAGATAATCAGGACTGTGTTGATTGATGTCAGGCCGGTCGGTCGTCTGGGGTTGGTGCTCGTGCTGGCTGCGTTCGGCTGCCACGCGCAACCGCCGGCCCAGCCAGCGGCGCAGGGGTCCGGAGCAAAGGGATCCA
Source organism: uncultured Granulicella sp. (assembly GCA_964489045.1). GTDB lineage: Bacteria > Acidobacteriota > Terriglobia > Terriglobales > Acidobacteriaceae > Edaphobacter. The sequence continues at coordinate 1,913 of CAZAXI010000255.1, forward strand.
GTGCGGCGGCAGTGCAGGTGGGCGTGAAGCTGTCTGCGGAGATGGCGCGCAAGGCCGAGGTGATGATCCGCAACAAGTCGTCGATCGGGCTGGACTACGCGATCTCGTTCGGGGTGCCGACGGTGAGCGAGGTTCCGGGTTACGACCAGGTGCTGGCGACATTTACCACGGCGGGTTCCTCGCCGAGGACGGCGACGTTTCTGCTCTCCGCCGACGGCAAGACGCTGGCTCAGTTCAACAAGCTGGATCTGAGCAAGGACCCGAAGGACCAGGTTTCGCCGGCGGGAAGGCCCGCGCGCGGCGGAGGGCCGAACGCGCCGGTGGTGATTGTGAGCTTCGACGATCTGGAGTGCCCGTTCTGCGCACAGATGAACGCGGAGTTGTTTCCCGCGATTCTGAACCGGTACAAGGACCAGGTTCGGGTGGTGTACCGCGACTTTCCGCTGGACATTCACCCCTGGGCGATGCGCGCCGCGGTGGACGCCGACTGCCTGGGTGCAGCCACTACCGAGGGCTACTGGAACTTTGTCGACTACGTGCACGCGCACGCGGCGGACATTCCGTATGAAGAGAAGACCATCGCCAAGACGAACGCGACGCTGGACAAGCTGGCGCTGGATGAGGGCACGCGGCAGAAGGTGAACCAGCCGGAACTGGTTGCCTGCGTGCTGAAACAAGATGACAGTAAGGTGAAGGCGTCGGTAGATGAGGCGTTGAAGGAGCCGCTGAGCCTGGGTTCCGCGCCGACCTTGTTTATCAATGGCGAAAAGGTGGAGGGAGTGGTGCCGGTGGAGACGCTCTACCGGATCATCGACGGGGCGTTGATTGCGGCGGGGCAGACGCCGCCGCCGGCGCCGCCCAAGCCTGCGGTACCGGCAGCACCGGCAGCGACCAAGCCAGGGATTTAGCACCAGAGTTGCATACGGTTGAGAAGTCGAAACGGATAGAATGAGCGCGGTCGGACGGAGCGCAAATCGGAATGGCGAAACATGACTAGCACAGCAAGAACGGTCGCGGCGAACGGGACCGTGGCAGGCACGAAGATGAGCATGGGAAAGAAGATCGCCGCGGGCGCACTGCCGGTGGCGCTGCTGCTGTTGGGCGGATGCAACCGCACGCACGGCGCGGACGTGGTGGCCACGGTGAACGGCCACGCCATTATGAAAGCCGACATGGACCGCATGTACCAGGCGCAATTGGGCCAGGCGCAGGCGCAAGGCCAGGGCCAGCAGCCTTCGCCGGAGCAGGCCGACGAGCTTCGCTTGCAGATTGTCAAGGAACTGATCACGGAAGAGATACTGGCGCAGCGGGCGGCCAAGTTGAACCTGACGGCGACGCCCGAAGATGTGGATGCGCGGCTGGCCGACCTGAAGGCGCGGTACACGGAGGAGCAGTTCAACCAGTCGCTGGCGGCCAACCATACGACGCTGGACGGGGTGAAGCATGACCTGCGGCATACCCTGACCCAGGAGAAGCTGCTGAACAAGGAGATCAACTCCAAGGTCACCGTTTCCGACAACGACGTGGCCACCTACTTCAACCAACACAAGTCCGAGTTCAACCTGATTGAGACGCAGTACCACCTGGCGGTGATCCGAGTGACCGACGTACCCTCGCCGCAGCCGGTGAACCTGCAGGGGAGCAAGGCGACCACGGACGCGGAGGCGAAGAAGAAGATCCAGGCGCTGAAGAACCGGCTGGACACGGGCGAGGACTTTGGCACGCTGGCAATGCAGTATTCAGAGGACCCTGAGACCTCGTCGAACGGCGGCGACATGGGGTTCCACTACGAGTCGGAGATGCGCGCCGACCCGATGGTGTACGCGGCGGTGACCAAGCTGAAGGCGGGGCAGACTACCGACATCATGCCGCTGCTGGACGGGCAGACCAAGAAGCCGGTGGGGTACGCGATCTACAAGCTGATCTCGCGCGAGCCGGCGGGGCAGCGCGATCTGAACGATCCGCGGGTGCAGCAGGCCATCCGCCAGCAACTGCACGACGTCCGCTCGCAACTGCTGAAGAGCGCCTACTTCGAGTGGCTGGCCGACCAGGCCAAGGTGGAGAACTTCTTCGCGGAAGAGGTCCTGAAGAAGGACGCGAAGTAGGTACGAGGTTCAAGGTTCAAGGTTCGAGGGGGTGCGCTCCTCGCCGAGGCTGAGTTTCCATAGGATTTGCTTGAGGATGCCGATCCAGACGGGGGCGTCGATCGCGTCTGTGCCGATGCGGCGGACGAGGCGGCGGATGTGGGCCGGGTCGGCGTTGTGGGCGTGGCGACGGGTGTACTCGGTGGCGCGCATGACCTCAGCAAGCAGCGCGGTGATGGATTCCAGTTGGCCTGCGGTTGCGGGGTTGGCGGGTGTGTCGCGCGGGTTCGATTCAGCCAGGGGCATGGGGACGCCGGGCGCAGGCGATGCGGGATTTGTCACGCTTTCGGTTGCAAATTCGGCGCTGCGGACCAGTTCGTAGAGGCATACGGCAGCGGCCTGGCCGAGGTTCATGGAGACGTGACGCACGCCCGCGGGGTTGCGCATGGGGATGGTGAGCAGCCAGTTGCAGTGGCTTAGCTCGTCGTTGCTGAGGCCGGTTTTTTCAGAGCCGAAGAGGAGCGCCACATTGCCTCCGCGGCGCAGTTCGGCGAGCAGGCGGGGTGCGGCCTGGTCGAGTGGGAGGAGCTGGTGGTGGAGATGGCGCTCGCCGACGGCGGTGGTGCCGACAACCAGGGTGCAGTCGGCGACGGCGTCGGCCAGGCTGGCGCAGGTGAGGGCGGCGGCGATTACATCGGATGCGTCGACGGCGGACCTGGCCTCCGCGATGGGCACGGGATAGTCGTTGATGACACGCAGGCGGGCGAATCCGAAGTCGTGCATGGCGCGGGCGACGGCGCCGATGTTGCTGGGGTTGCGGGCGCGGACCAGAACCACGCAAAGGCGGTCGAGCTCGGCTTGGGTGAGCATCGCTTCCTATTGTAGGAACAAGCCCGGTTCAGGCGAGCATCTTCAAGCCGTGTTTCTGCACGACGGCAAGGAGCTTGAGGGCCATGCCGCTGGGCTTCTTGGCACCGGTCTCCCACTTTTCGATCGTGGATTCACTGGTGTTCAGGTAACGGGCAAAGACCGGCTGGCTGACGCGATGGCGCTCGCGAAGCTGCTTGATCTGGCGCGGCTTGATGACCGGCGGGACCAGGCATGCTTCGTCAAAATCCCGCATCGTGGTCTTGTCGATTGTCCCCGCGCGATACATGCCCTCGACGGCGCTATGGATCGCTTCGTCAATATCGCTCTTGTATTTACGGTTCCTGGTCATAACATATCTCCACCAACTCTGTTAGCTCGATTTCCTTTGCGATATCCGCTTCCGTCTTTCGCGCATACAGGCTTGCGAGAGCGCGGAGCTTCACCAATTCGTTATCCTTAATATTCGCCCGATCCTGCTTGGCAAACAGATAGGCGTAGACCCAATACCGGCCGCCTCGGGCAAGGATGATGGACGGTACAGGTTCTTGCCTAGCCGCTTCTTGAAGACGCCGCTGCCCAGATCGTCGGCCTGGCCCAGCATTACTTGCCGGATGGCCACACAAAGCTCGCTGTCCGGGATGTGGGCCTTCTTCGCTGCTTTGGAAAACCACGCCGTTTTGAATACCCGCTCTGCTTTTGCGGCGACGTTCGCCATGGAAGAAGTGTAGCACCTGGTGCAACATTAGTTCAATCGGAATTTCCGCACCTCAAGGTGGCGCAAGAAAAATGCGGCCAGCGAAGATCTCGCCGGCCGCATCGCATTTCCTGACAACTGACAACTGACAACTGACAACTGACAACTGACAACTGACAACTGACA
>CAZAXI010000256.1:0-5736 GCA_964489045.1 uncultured Granulicella sp.
TCAGCACATTCTGCATCAGTTGCAGCGCCTCGTTGAACAGGAACTTGGCTTCCACACTGGCATGCTCGCGTTCCACCTGCGCGTAGCAGTGCGCCAGAATGTCCACATTGCCGCGAATATGGTCGATCTCCAGCAGGCCCGACTCCACTCCGTCATCCAGGTCGGCGGTCAGATACGCAATTTCGTCGGCTAGGTCGATGATCTGCGCCTCCAGCGGAGGCCGCTGCTCCAGCAGGTAGCCGGCAAGTTCCGGGTACTCGTCGGCGCTGTAGTCGCGCGAGTGCTTGATGATGCCCTCGCGCACGCCCAGCGTCAGGTTCAGCCCCCGATGCGCCGCGTAGCGCTGCTCAAAGTGCTCGACGATGCGCAGCGCGTGCAGGTTGTGGTCGAAGCGCAGCCCATGACGCTTCAGGCACTCATCCAGCGCCCGTTCGCCGGCATGGCCGAACGGCGGGTGCCCGATGTCGTGGACCAGCGCCAGGGTTTCCGCCAGGTCCTGGTTCAGTCCCAGCGCCTCGGCAACGCTGCGCGCAATCTGCATCACTTCGATGGTGTGGGTCAGCCGGCTGCGGAAGTGGTCCGACGCGCGGCTGGTGAACACCTGCGTCTTGCCTGCCAGGCGGCGAAACGCCCGCGCCTGCACAATCCGCTCGCGGTCGCGCTGAAACGCCGTCCGCGAGGGCCGCTCGGGCGCCGCATACACCCGCGCCCCCAGCACATCGTCCGCCGCGGAGACAGCACACAGGTGCAGATCGGAATTCGAATTTCCGTTGAAGCTCACAACTAAAGTGTAACTGCCCCGACCAATCCTGCCCTCGAATCCATGCTTCGGATTGGCATGAGGCCTCAGAGGCCGCTGATGAAGGGTGGTTTCGTTAAGGGCACGGGTTCACCCGTGCCGTAGGCGCCTTGGAATAGGCGGGGCTTCAACCCCTGAGGTCATTTCTTCCGGCTCGCATCGACCCGGGCCATTAGCCCACCACGCAACCCGCTAATGAGCGTCTCTTTCCGCCGCAGTCAGCTTCGCCAGCTTCACCCGCGCGTTCTCCAGCTTGTGCTGCACCTTCTGCACGTCTTCGGGGTCGGCATCCGCCGGCAGCGAGTGGGCATACTCCGTCATCGAACGCTCCCACTGCGCCACTGCCATCTTCAGGTCGCCGGTCTTCTCGTATACCTCGCCCAGATGGTCCAGTACCGTCGGGTCGGTGCTCGAGCGGGCAATCGCCTTGCGCAGGTTCTCTTCCGCCTCGGGATACTGCCCGGTCTTGAAATACGCCCAGCCCAGCGAGTCCAGGTACGCGTAGCTCTGCGGCTCCAGGTCCACCGCTTCCTTAACCATCTTCAGCGCCTCCGGCAGCTTCTCGCCCTGGTCCGCAAGCATGTATCCCAGGTAGTTCAGCACCCCTGGATTGTGCGGGTCGATTGCCAGCGCCTTGCGAAACTGCACCTCAGCCTGGTCGTACATCTTCTGGCGTTCAAAATACTCTCCACGCACATACAACAGTTGCAGCTTTTCGTCCGGCTTGGTCGCCAGCGCCTCGGCCTTGTCCAGTTGCTCGCCCGCCTCCTTGAAGCGCTTGAGCCGAACGTATAGCTCGCTCAATCTCTCCCGCACATCCAGGTCATCCTGGGTTCCGGTCAACTGTGCCTTGGCCAGAGCCAGCCCCTCATCCACCTGCCCCAGGTCGCAAAGCCACTGCGCGTACACAATCTGGATGTCATGGTTCTTCGGCAGCGCTTTCGCGGCATCGGCAGCAGTGCTGGCCGCTTCTTTATACTGGTGCGCCTCGCGATAAGCCTCGACCTCGCCGTCGTATCCGTCCTGCGCGTAGCACGGATGGGCCGCCTGGTCGTCACCGCCTGCACTTACGTTGCAGTCGCCGCCCAGGTCAACTATCTGCTTGTACACCGCTACCGCTTCGGCCGTCTTGTTCTCTTCGCCGTAGATAATGCCTAGCCGGCTAAGGAAGTACCAGCGGTTATGCTTCTCGCCGTCTGAGTATTTGCCGTCGGGATGCGACGACGCGTCCAGCAGTCCGGTCAGGATTCCCGCCGCCTGGTCGAACTTGCCCAGCGCATCGTAGATCAGAGCTTCGTCCGCGCTCAGTTCCGTCGGGTCCTGCACCTGCGGCTTGGCCTTCTCCAGCGTCGCCAGCGCCTCCTCGTAATGGCCTTGGCGGCGTTGAATCTCGGCGATATGGAGCTGCGAATCGCTGTCGGTCGGGTCCGCTGCAACCAGCGCCTGGAACTCCGTAAGCGCCGCGTCCATTTGGTCATCCGCCAGCAGCGCCCTGGCCAGGGCGTGCTGTGCATCCGGGTTGTCCGGATCCAGTTCCAGCGAGCGCCGGTAAGCCGCGGCCGCCTCCTTGGGCTTCTTCATCTGATCGTAGGCAGCTCCCAGGTAGTACTCGATGCGCGCTGTCCGATCTCCGGGCGGTACTGCTTCCAGCGTGTCCACCGCGCGCTGCAGGTTGTCGTTCTCGCTGTACAGCCGCGCCATATTCAGCACTACATCCTCTGAGTCGGCGTCCAGCTTCTGCGCGTCCTTGAACTCAGCTTCCGCCTTGGCGCTGTCATGGTCCAGCGCATAGAGTTGGCCCAGCAGCAGCTTGGTCTCAAGATCGTTTGGCTTCAGCCGCGCAATCGTCTCATATTCCGTGATCGCCAGCTTCAGCAACTCGCCCGACTGACCGCCCTGCGTATCGCTCAGCGAGCGCAGATAAACCTGCCCCAGCAGCGTATGCGCCGCCACATCGTTCGGATTGCGCTTGATCTGGTCCTGCGCCGCCGTCACCGCATCCTTGATCCGCCCGATCTTGAAGTATAGGTCCGCAAGCCCATCCTGCAGAAACGTCGAGTTCGGATCGGCGTCCAGCGCATACTTGTACTCTTCCACTGCCTGGTTCGCGTAGTCCGGACGACCGGCGTTTACCGCCATCTCCTCATACAGATGAGCCAGCCCATAGTGGTAGTAGGCAGCGGAGCGGGCGGAGTCCGCCTGGCTTTGGCTGGTCGCGGCGGCCTGCGAAGGATCGATAAGCTGGGACTTCGAATTCCGCTTCTTCGGTGCCGGAGCCGCATTCGGGGTGTCCATCTCTACCGGACTGGACGGAGGGGCCGGAACCGCCTGCACCGCAGGCGCCGGCTGAGCAACATTCTGTTGCGCAACAGCCAGCAGCACGGGCGTAGCCAGCAACAGCGCGGCCACGGGAATAAGCCGGAAGGGACGAATCGGCGAAGTGCGGAAGAGCAAGGTCATGGGGCAAAGGTTCCTATCCGGCGGGATCAAGGACACAAACACTGGTTAGACGATGCAGCGCTTCCATTGGATGCTGCCCACGCGCAGCCAACCACCCAATCCCATCATTATAGCCGTTTTCACGCCTGCCAAAGCAGCCCGACCACGTGACCAACCTGGGTAACATCCCCGGAAGCCGCTGCGAGAGTTTTTCCGGTTTCCCCTGGAAAACCTCTGTGCCCTCTCTCTTTTTCTCTGTGCTCTCTGTGATTTGCTTTTCCATTCTCAACCCGAGAGGAAACGTCCCAACCTCAGCCTCGCTCCGGCCTCAGCCATGGCGGAAATGCCGTATCCCCGTGAACACCATCGCCACCCCCAGCCGGTTCGCAGCCTCAATCACCTCGCCGTCGCGCACCGACCCTCCTGGCTGAATCACCGCCGTCGCGCCCGCCTCCGCCACCGCCTCCAGCCCGTCCGGGAACGGGAAGAATGCGTCGGACGCAACCACCGTCCCGGCCAGCGGCAACACCGCTTTCATCGCGCCGAACCGCGCCGCATCCACCCGGCTCATCTGCCCGGCGCCAATCCCCACCGTCTGCCCGTGTCCCTGATCAAAGCGCGCATACACAATCGCGTTCGACTTCACGTGCTTGCACACGCTCCACGCAAACTTCAGCGCCCGCATCTCCTCCGCCGACGGAGCCCGCTCCGTCGCAACATGCAGGTCGGCCTCCGCAACGCGCCCCCGGTCCGCATCCTGCATCAGAAACCCGCCCGAAACCTGCTTCAGCATTCGCACTGGCTTGTCTGAATCCGGCCTGCTCTGCGCGATCTCCAGCAGCCGCAGGTTCTTCTTCGCCGCAAACCGCGCCACCGCCTCCGCCGTGAACTTGGGCGCCACAATCGCCTCCACGAACAGCTTCGCAATCTCGTCCGCCGCCGCTGCATCCACCTCGCGATTGATGCCGATCACCCCGCCGAACGCCGAAACCGGATCGGCCTCCAGCGCCCGCTTGTAAGCCTCCACCACGCTCGCTCCGGTAGCCGCGCCGCACGGATTGGTGTGCTTGATAATCGCCACCGCCGCGTCCTTCGCCGCATCGAACTCACTCACCAACTCCCAGCACGCGTCCAGATCGACGATGTTGTTGTAGCTCAGCTCCTTGCCCTGCAACTGCTTCGCCGCCGCCACCCCGCGCCCGCTCCCGTCGATATACAGCGCCGCCCGCTGGTGCGGATTCTCCCCATACCGCAGCACCGCCTTCCGCCCCGCGATCACCCGGATCGCCGGCGGCATCGCATCGTCGTCAAAGATCGCCGGCACGCCCTCCGGAACCGGCGCCACAATACTCTCCAGTGTCGTCGCGATCCCCGCATCGTACGCCGCAGTCACCGCGAAGGCTGCCCGTGCCAGCCGCCAGCGCGTCTCCCGTCCCAGGCCGCCGCCATGCGCCGCCAGTTCCTCCGCAATCGCCGCATAATCCGCCACCGAGGTCACAATCGCCACGTCCTCAAAATTCTTCGCCGCCGACCGCACCATCGACGGTCCCCCAATATCGATGTTCTCGATAATGTCGCTGAACGCCGCGCCCGGCTTCCCCGCCGTCTTCTCAAACGCGTACAGGTTCACCACCACCATGTCGATCGGCTCGATCGCGTGCTCTTCCACCGACGCCACATGCTCCGCATTCCCACGCACATGCAGAATGCCGCCATGCACCTTGGGATGCAGCGTCTTCACCCGCCCATCCAGCATCTCCGGAAAGCCGGTCAGGTCACTGATATCGCGCACCGCCAGCCCGGCCTCGCGCAGCGCCCGCGCCGTCCCGCCGGTCGACACCAGCTCCACCCCATGCCCCGCCAGCGCCCGCGCAAACTCCACCAGCCCGGTCTTGTCCGTAACCGACAGCAGCGCCCGCCGAACCGCCTTCAATCCGCCCACACCCTCAACCCCAGCCGCCGAAATCGTCTCTGTGCTCACAACCCAATTCTATGCTGCCCCGCCTGTTGGAAACCCCACCCCAAACTGCCCCTCTACTTCCCTCTTACTAACCACTAACCACTCCTTACCTCACCAACGCCCCCGTCAGCTCACTCACCTTCGCTACGTCGTGGCTCCCGCACCACCGCCGCAACCCATTCGCGATATTCTCCACCGCCCGCGGGTCGGCAAAGCTCGCGGTCCCCACCTCCACCGCGGTCGCGCCCGCCAGCATAAACTCCACTGCATCCTCGGCCCGCACAATCCCGCCCATCCCCACCACCGGAATCCCAACCTCTTGCGCTGCCTCGTGCACCATCCGCACCGCAATCGGCCGGATCGCCGGCCCACTCAATCCCCCGGTAAAGTTCGCAATCCGAGTCTTCCGCGTCTCCACATCGATCGCCAGCGCCACAAACGTATTCACCAGCGAGATCGCCGCTACCCCCGCGTCCGCCGACACCTTCGCCATCAGCTTGATGTCCGTCACATTCGGCGACAGCTTCACCATCAGCGG
>CAZAXI010000257.1:0-5713 GCA_964489045.1 uncultured Granulicella sp.
TGGTCTCCAGCGCTTGAAGCGTTGCGAACGAAGGGTTGCGCATGTGGACGCGGTAAGGCTTGGCGGTGCCGTCGGAGACGACGTAGTAGCCCATCTCACCGCGCGGGCTTTCGACCGCCTGGTAGACCTCACCTGCTGGTACACCAAAGCCTTCGGTGACAATCTTGAAGTGATGGATGAGGGCTTCCATCTGGGTCTTCATCTGCTCGCGGTTGGGCAGGACAATCTTGGGCGCGTCCGCGACGATGGGGCCGCTCATGCCGGCCAGCATATCCATCGCCTGCTGGCAGATCTTGACCGACTCGCGCATCTCCAGCAGGCGCACGGTGTAGCGCGCCCACACGTCGCCGACGGTCGAGGTGGGCACATTGAACTTGAACTTCTCGTAGCTGGAATAGGGCATGTCGCGGCGCAGGTCCCAGTCCACGCCGGAGGCTCGCAGCGGCGGCCCGGTGACGCCCAGCGCGACCGCATCCTTGGCAGAGAGCGTGCCGACGCCTTGCAGGCGGCCGATCCAGATAGGGTTACCGGTGAGTAGACCTTCGTACTGGTCGATCCGCCCCGGCATGATGTCGAGGAAGTTCTGCACCTGCTCGCGGAACTCCATGGGTGGTTCCAGCGCCAGTCCGCCGATGCGGAAGTAGCTGGTCATCATGCGCTGGCCGGAGATGGACTCGAAGATGCGCAGGGTGTCTTCACGCTCGCGCCAGCAATAGAGGAACATCGTCAGTGCACCGATGTCCATGGCATGCGTGCCCAACCAGACCAAGTGCGATTGGATGCGCGTGATTTCGTTCAGCAGCACGCGGAGGATCTGCGCGCGCTCGGGAATTTCCAGTTCCAGCAGCTTCTCCACCGCCAGGCAGTACGCCAGGTTGTTGGTCATCGGACAGAGATAGTCGATGCGGTCGGTGAGCGGGATGACCTGCTGATAGAACTTGGCCTCGCAGGTTTTTTCGATGCCGGTGTGCAGATAGCCGATGTCGGGCGCCAGCGCGACGATGGTCTCGCCGTCGATCTCCAGCACCAGGCGCAGCACTCCGTGGGTCGACGGATGCTGCGGGCCCATGTTGAGCACCATCGAATGCTCGCCCGTACCGGCGTTGCCATGCAGCTTCGCATTGGCGACAACATCTTCGATGCCCGGGGTGATCATGTCTGGAGCGGCGATAGGTGCCATATCGATGTTTGCCTTTACCCTCGAACCTCGAACCTTGTACCTGGGTTACCTGTAGCCTTCGACGGGATAATCCTTGCGCAGAGGATGGCCCTCCCAGTTTTCGGGCATCATGATGCGCGTTAGGCGCGGGTGTCCGGCAAAGTGGATGCCGAATAGGTCGAAGACCTCGCGCTCGTAAAAGTTCGACGATGGCCAGACTGAGGTGATGGAATCAAGGGTAAGGTCGGCGGAGTTGAGCCGGACGGCGAGGCGCACGCGTTCTTTCAGGCTGTGCGAGACGATGTGGTAGGAGAGCTGAAAGCGCGGTTCCTGCGGATACCAGTCTACTGCCGTGAGGTCCTCGAAGAAGTTATATCCGGCGGCCTGCACTGCGGCTGCGGCGGCGACGATCGACTCCTGCGCTACGGTGATGGTCAGCTCTTTGCGGTCGAACTTGGCATCGGTTGCGAGATTGGCGAGCGCCTTGACGGCGGGGTTGTCGGGCATCGCCTCGAAGACGGCGGCTTTGCCCACCAGAGCGGACGCGGGGTCGTACATTACAAGTCTCCCTTGTCTTCGGCCCAGGTCAGGATGCCCTTCTTCCACACATAAAAGAGTCCTACGGCGACGAAGCCGAGGTAGACCAGCATCTCCCAGAAGCCGAACCACTTGTTCGCAGCGGTAATTGGATTGTGCCCAGCGACAATCCCCGGCAGGCGGCGAAAGATGACCGCCCAGGGAAGCATGAAGACGGCTTCCACATCGAACAGGATGAACAGCATGGCGACCATGTAGAAGCGGACGGAGAAGCGGCCGCGCGCGTCGCCTACCGGGTCCATGCCGCACTCGTAGGCGCCCAGCTTGGTGCGGGAGTTCTTGTGCTTGCCGACGAAGAAGGACGCGCCAACCATGCCTGCGGCGAGGCCGAGCGCGGCAAGTATCTGCAGCCCCAGTGGGAGGTAATTCCAGATGTAGGGATAGCTCGTCATGCCGCATCTTTGACTCTAGAAGTGGGGCGGTCAAGTGTCAAGCAAACCGCCCATTTGTACACGTCTGAAGTGACCGCCATCGCCCATCACCGAACGTCTACTCACCCACCCCAGCGTTCGTCATTCTGACCCGCACGGTCAGAATCTCTGTATTTGCGTCAGCCATGCCCCCACCGAACCTCTCTGTGCTCGCTCTTTTTTCTCTGTGCTCTCTGTGATTCGCTCTTCGATTCCTACCGCAGCAGTCCCAAATACCATTCCACAATCCGCTGGCCGAACAGCGCTGCGAACAGCCCTCCCACACAGATAAAGCTGCCCAGCGGGAGCTTCGTTGCGCCGCCGGCCTTTCTGCGGACCAATAGGGCAACGCCGTAAACGCTGGCAGCTATCACCCCGGCAAACAGTGCGAGCAACGATTCCCCGAAGCCGAGAAATGCGGCGATCATCGCCAGCAGTTTCACATCCCCCAGGCCCATGCCGTCGCGCTTCCGCACAACCTTGTACAGCCACCGCACCACCAGCAAGAGCAGCGCAGCGCCCGCAATCGCGGCCACCCTCCCCAGCACCATCGCCTCCGTGCCCGTCAAGAACACATTCCCCTGCGCTTGAAAACTCCCTGGACTCGAAAGCCGAAGCTGGTGCGTTGTGTTCAGCACAATGTCGCCCTCACCCGGAGCCAGAAACATCGCCCGCACACAGACCAGCACAAACCCGATGCCAATCCCGGTCAGCGTAAACGCATCCGGCAACCGCTGCGTCTGCCAATCCATCACCATCAGGCCGATGAGGAGGAAGCCGAGGATGGCAAAACCAGCGGTAACAACTGTTTCGCCGGGTACCAACCACCAGTTGTCTACGGCGAGCACGTAACGGATGTCATACAAACGACCCGCCGCAATCCAAAACCACAGCGCCACCGCCAATTCCACCGCCGGATATCTCCAAGAAATCCCCGCCCCGCAATCCCGGCACCGCCCCCGCAGCACCAGCCAGCTCAGGATCGGCACATTGTCATACCAGCGGATGGTATGGCCGCAAACCAAGCAGCGTGAGCGCGGCGTCACGATGGATTCATGCTCCGGCAGGCGCGAAATACACACATTCAGGAAGCTGCCAAACAGCAGCCCCAGCAAGAATCCAGCCAACTCGAAAAAGAAAGGCGAAGCCACGCCAGAAGTATACTTTGCACTTCCACGATTCCAATTCCGTACCGCCTTTCCCACCGCTTTTCTTGACACCCTGCGTAGAATTAAAAGAGTAGGAAATGTGAGCTTTCAGCGTCGCGTCTGGAATCTTCAGACGGGACCCGAAAGCGACCATTTGAGCATCGCCCCGAAACCACTTCATCGAAAGCGGGTGTGCAAAGAAAATGTACGAGGTCCAAGGCTAACCGCTTTAGAAACATCATTTGGTGGGCGTATACCCCCGGGGGCGGTAGTCAGGAGACAGGCCAGCATCTATCAGAAGTCAACGTGCATGCGCACCGACTCCACCAGCACCGGGCCGCGGTCCTGGTTGTAGCCGGGATGGTTGATGTATTGCATGTCGAGCGCGTAGTAGACGCCACGCCACGTGTGCAGGTTGTAGTAGCCCTCGAGGATATCTTCGCGTGCGTAGTTCAGGTGGCCGTCGCCGAGGATGAAACCCAAGCCACCGAGCTTCAGGTACTCCTGGTGGTCGCGCTTGATCGCGTTGGTCGCGAATGCCAATCCGATCTTGTCATTGGCGCGGTTCCAGCGCCTGCCGGCAAAGTCGCCACCGAACGAAATGGTCTGCTCGACCTCGGTGTAGGCGTATGACTCGTGCTGGCCCTCGTTCCAGCCAAAGCGGCCGTAGATGCGCAGATCGCCGGTGAGCTCCTGTTCGGCATTCAGGCCGAAGCCGTACTTTACCGCGCCGTACTTCTCGTGCAGCGTGATTGTAGGTGTGGAGTCGGTGCCGTCAAGGTATGCCTTTACCGCGTCGCGATAGAGCCCCATGTGCGCGTGGTTCACATAACTCAGGGCGCGAATAACGCCCTTGCGGCCGGGCGAGACCAGCCCGCCCAGCAAGTTATGCCGCCATTCGACTTCCATGTTCTGGCCGCTGGCGCGCTTCAAATCCCAATCGAGGATGATGCCATTGGCGACTGTTGGCATCAGGCCAACCCCATAACGCGCCGACCACTGCTTGTCGTCGTACTCGGCGATGGCGCCATAGGTGTAGCCGCGGGTGTCGGCGGCGTAGTCCCATGCGCCATTGTTGTCCGTAGTCCAGTTCAGAAACTGCAAATGGCTATCGGTGCCGACACTGTTCAGGTCGAAGAAGTCCGGCATGCCAAGCTTGCCAGCGCGCAGCTCCAGCCGCCGCTCCGGCACCTCGGTCGCCAGGGAAAACGGTCCACGGTCGGCTTCGGCTATCTTGCTGGATAACCCTATGGTCTGATGCAGTTGCACGCGCGCCAGATAGGGCACGGGCCCCAGGTTTGGGTTGCGCACTACATCCAGATCGGTGAATCCGGCCAGCCCCAGCGCTTCGCTGATCCCGCGCCCACCGGCCGACTCCTCGTCGTAGATCGCATCCAGGTGACTCGCTGGGTTGCGAACCAGTTCAAAGCCCATGAACAGGGTGCCGACCAGCGAGGTCTTGTACTCGCCACGCGAGAGCAGGCTGTTGGTCCCTTCGTAGGGCGAGTGGAACGGCCCGTGGGCCTGGAAGATAATGTTGGCTTGCCCGGCAATGAAGTAGCGGGTGCTGTCCGAATGGGGAAACACGGTTAGTGCCGGCGGATCTTGAACCTGCGCGGGCGATTCGACCTGGCCGGGCACCGGCTTTGGTGCGTCAGGAATGACTGCATTCACGGACTGGGCTGCGGCAGGATGAAGGAAGCTGAGGGCAAACACTACCGCCAGCACCGGCGCCAGAGCTGCCGCCAGCCGTCTGCGGAGCGAGGGGGAAGGATGCATCCAACCGTTATCTTGCCCTTGCCGTGTGAATGGGGTGCAAACATCCATGCCGAAAGCGCTTCCCTGTCCTTGGATTGAACGACGATGGTTGGGTCGCCGTCGAACTATAGTATACCCCGGTAGGATATCAGAAGTGTGAAAGAAATGAGAAAAACACGGACCAGCCCACGGAACTCAAGAACCTGATGCATCTCCCGGTTCCGGCGGGCAGCCACACCTTGACCCCGCCCATGCTCTCGCGTAGGCTGCATCTACACGGGAAAGGAGGATGGTCCAGCCTATGAAAATTGACAGTAATAGTTGCACAACGGTACGTGAGGTGACTGAGGCTTAGAGCCGTCCTGCTCTAGTCCTGGCGTTCAACGCAGTATCCGCGCCGAGGCCCGTCCAAAGAGAGGACGCCTCAGGTCAATCTCAACAGTTCACCGCCGCAAAGCCCGCGCCACTTTGGTGCGGGCTTTGTGTTTCTGCGGCAGAATCGCGCCTTCGCGTGCTCCTTATCGCAGTCAACTGACAACTGAGAACTGACAACTGTAAACTGCTCTTATGGAACCTCTCGTCATCGCCGGTCGCGCCTTTCAGTCTCGCCTCATTGTTGGAACAGGGAAGTACAAGGACGG
>CAZAXI010000258.1:0-5712 GCA_964489045.1 uncultured Granulicella sp.
ACCTCGTGGAAGTGGAGCGAGAGATCGCTCTGCAGCGCGGGGTTGGTGCGGCGGATCTGATTGAGGCGCGCGATGAGCGGCGCGATGGAGTGGGCGGCGGAGCGGTCCCAGTGGCGGACCTGGTACTTCTCGCTGTTGAGGTACTCCTCGCTGCCGGGGCGGACGGGCACGTTCTCGCACAGCTCGAAGGCCGGACCGTAGATGCCGTAGCTGGCGGCGAGCGTGGTGGCGAGAATGACGCGCTGCATGAAAGCGGGGCGGTCGCCGGTCTGGAGCGAGGCGTGGAGGATGTCGGGCGTGTTGGGCCAGACGTTGGGGGTGAAGAAGTCGGAGACGGGCGGTTTGGTGATCTCTTCGAAGTAGGCTTGCAGCTCGGATTTCTCCGTGCGCCAGGTGAAGTAGGTGTAGGACTGGGTGTAGCCGCCCTTGGCGAGGGCGTACATGACGTGGGGACGGGTGAAGGCCTCGGCGAGGAAGATGACGTCGGGCGCTTCGGTGCGCAGGTCGGCGAGGCACCACTCCCAGAAGGCGAAGGCCTTGGTGTGGGGGTTGTCGACGCGGAAGACGCGCACGCCGCGGTGGATCCAGAACTGGAAGACACTGCGGAGCTCGTCCCAGAGGGCTTTCCAGTCGGGCGACTCGAAGTTGAGCGGGTAGATGTCCTGATATTTCTTAGGCGGATTCTCCGCGTACTGGATGGTGCCGTCGGGACGGTGCAGGAACCAGTCGGGATGCTGCTTGACCCAGGGGTGGTCGGGGGAGCACTGGAAGGCGATGTCCAGGGCCAGTTCCATGCCATTGGCGCGGACGGCGGCGACGAGGTGGTCGAAGTCGGCGAAGGTGCCGAGCCGGGGATGGATCGCTTTGTGGCCGCCTTCGGGGGAGCCAATCGCCCAGGGGCTGCCGGGGTCGCCGGGATCGGTGGAGGGGGTGTTGTTGGGGCCTTTGCGGAAGGCCATGCCAATGGGGTGGATGGGCGGGAGATAGAGGATGTCGAAGCCCATGCCGGCGATTTCGGGGAGCAGCAACTCGACGTCGGCGAAGGTGCCGTGGCGGGTGGGATCGGGCGACGTGGAGCGCGGGAAGAGCTCGTACCAACTGGAGAAGCGGGCGCGCTCGCGATCGACCCAGAGGTGGAGCTCTTTGGCGTCGGAGGCGAAGGCGAGGTCGGGATAGCGGGCGGCGAGATGTTCGATCTCGGGCGAGAGCGGGTACTCGTAGAGGGGGAGCTTCTGGCTTGCGAGCGCGCGCAAGGAGGCGGCGATGGTCTTGAGGCGCTTGACGTCGGCGGACTTCGATTCCCTGCCGCTGGCGCCGGCGCGGGCCGCGGTCTGGTCGAGCAGCAGTGCGCCAATCTCGAAGGCGACCGGAATGTCCTGGGGCGGGAGATCGCGTTTGGCGGGGTCGGGGCTGGAGGGATCGGGCTGGGCGGCGAGGCGCTTCTTGAGGTCGTCGCACCAGGTGTCGAAGTGGTCGACCCAGGCCTGGATGGTGTAGGTCCAGGCGCCGAGCTGTTCGACGGTGAAGTTGGCGGACCACAGGTCGTTGCCGAGCGCGGTCATGGACGTGGAGCGCCATTGGCGTTCGCTCTCATGCTTGAAGAGGAGGCGCGCGGCGACGTGGTCGTGGCCGTCGGAGAAGATGGCGGCGGAGATCGCGATCTGATCTCCAACGATGCGGCGTGTGGGGTAGCGGCCACAATCAATCTGCGGCTGGATGGCTTCGATGATGACTCGCTTGCGGCCTTCTTCGGGTTTCATTTGGTTCCGTTCATCGGAATGCGTTGCATATGCATCTTACCGAAGAGTTGTTTTCTTTGGTTCTCAACAATGGGCGACGTGACACTCGGAAGGAAGATGCGCGGTGCGCGGTATGTGGTTGCCGGACAGCCGTTGAGTGCAGGCAGGTGACGGAGAACGATTATGGCACGAGGCAAGGCGGTGCGCCGGCCGGGCAGCAAGAGACCGACGCGGCTGCATGGCGCGGCAATTGAAGACTATGCGCTGATCGGGGACTGCGAGACGGCCGCGCTGGTGTCGCGGGATGGCTCGATCGACTGGCTGTGCTGGCCTACGTTTTCTTCGCCGGCGTGCTTCGCGGCACTGCTGGGAACACGCGACCACGGCTTCTGGAGGATTGCGCCAAAGGGCAAGGTGAAGCGGTCGTGGCGCCAGTACAAGGAAGAGACGCTGATTGTGGAGACGTTTTTTGAGACCGCGGGCGGCGAGGTGTGCGTGACGGATTTCATGCCTCCGCGACGGCGCCACTCGCAACTGGTGCGCCTGGTGCGGGGCGTGCGCGGCAGGGTGCGGATGCGGATGGACCTGACGGTTCGATTTGACTATGGGCGGACGGTGCCGTGGGTTACGTCAGGCGCCGATCCCAAAGGCAGCTACCGGGAATGGCGCGCGGTGGCGGGGTCGGACATGGTGGTACTGCAGACGAAAGCTGTGCTGACGGGGGAAGACCACACGACGTCGAGCGAGTTTGTGGTGCGCAAGGGCGAGACGATGGCGTTCACGCTGATGTACTGCTCGTCGCTGGCGAAGACGCCGCCCGAGCTTTCGACGACACGGGCACTCGCGCAGACGCAATCGTTCTGGAAGCGCTGGCTGAGGAAGAACACGTATCGCGGCGAGTACGCGGCGGCGGTGGCGCGATCGCTGATGACGCTGAAGGCGCTGACGTACCGGCCGACGGGGGGGATTGTGGCGGCGGTGACGACCTCGCTGCCGGAGAAGATTGGAGGCACACGCAACTGGGATTATCGATACTGCTGGCTGCGCGATACGGCGTTCACGCTGATGGTGCTGCTGCGGGCGGGCTATCGCGATGAGGCGATCGCGTGGCGGCGCTGGCTGCTGCGCGCGGTGGCGGGCGCGCCCGACCAGGTGCAGACCATCTATGGCATCTCTGGCGAGCGCGACATTATCGAATGGGAGGCGGCATGGCTGCCGGGCTACCAGAACTCGCGACCGGTGCGGATTGGCAATGAGGCGGCGGGACAGTTTCAACTGGATGTGTTTGGCGAAGTTTCGTCGGCGCTGGCGCGAATGCCCGAGGCCGAAGACGACATACGCGTCTCCGCGACGGCAGTGCAGGTTGCGCTGGCGAATCACCTGTGCGAGGTGTGGCGCTTGCCGGATGAGGGGATATGGGAGGTGCGCGGCGGGGCGAAACACTTTGTCCACTCGAAGGTGATGGCGTGGGTTGCGCTGGACCGGGCGATCCAGTTTGTTGAGCGCCGAAACGGCGAGCAGAGCAATCGCGAGACCAGGCGGGAATGGACGCGCGATGTGGTGCGGTGGAAGAAGGTGCGGGCGGCGATCCACAGAGAAGTTTGCGAAAAAGGATTCAACAAGAAGCTCAACAGCTTTGTGCAGTTTTACGGAGCGAAGACGATGGATGCGTCCTGCCTGCGGATTGCGCTGGTGGGCTTCCTGCCGGCCACCGACCCGCGGATCGTCGGCACGGTGGAGGCGATTGAGAAGCGGCTGATGAAGAACGGATTGGTGCAGCGTTACATCCCGCGCGAGACCGAGGATGGGGTGGCAGGCGGGGAGGGCGAGTTCCTGGCGTGCAGCTTCTGGATGGTGTCGAACCTGTGGCTGATTGGGCGGAGGCGCGAGGCGAAGGCGCTGTTCGAGCGGCTGCTGGCGCTCGGCAACGACGTGGGGCTGCTGGCGGAGGAGTACGACTCGGATGCGGGGCGGATGGTTGGGAATTTTCCCCAGGCGCTCTCGCATATCGCGTTGGTGCACGCGGCGTTTGCAATGTCGGGGGCTTGGAGGCCGCAGCATTCCGAGGAAGGAAGGGCGGCGACGGAATCGCACGAGGCAAAGCCGGCACGTGGAGCGAAGGGTACAACCAAAGGCCGCTCAAAGCGCTCCTAACACACATACGTTGCTGAGGATTCGGCGACTTCCCGCACTGCTCAATACTCGATATCCGGCGCGACTATGGCAAGAATTCCATCCTCAACCTACCGTTTGCAACTGCACAAGGGATTCAACTTCGACGATGCCGCGGAGATCGTGGGTTACCTGCGCGAGTTGGGCGTTTCGCATGTTTACTGCTCGCCGTATCTGCAGGCGGCGCCGGGAAGCACCCATGGCTATGACGTGGTGGACCACCAGCGGGTGAACCAGGAACTGGGCGGAGCGGCGGCGCACGAGCGCTTCTGTACGCGACTGGGCCAGGAGAGGCTGGGCCAGGTGCTGGATATCGTGCCCAACCACATGTCGCTGGGCAAGGAGAACCACTACTGGTGGGATGTTCTGGAGAATGGCGTGTCCAGCCGGTATGCGTCGTACTTCGATATCGAATGGCAGTCGCACGAAGAGCGCCTGCGCAACAAAGTGCTGGTACCGGTGCTGGCGGAGCAGTATGGGCGCGTGCTGGAGTCGGGCGGCATCAAGGTGGTGCGGCACGGCAACAGCTTTCAGGTGGAGTACTCGGAGCAGACGTTGCCGGTGGCGCCGCAGTCTTTGCCGGTGATTCTGGCGAAAGCGGCGGAGTTTGCGAAGTCGGACACTTTGAATTTTCTGGCGGCGTCGTTCGGGCGTCTGCCGGCCCCGGAGTACGCGGACCGGCGAACCATTCTGGCGCGGCATCGGGACAAGGCGGTGCTGAAGGGGCTGCTGTCGCGGCTATGCCTGGAGGAGCCCGCAGTCGGCGACGCGCTGGACGAAGTAGTGGCTGCACTGAACGAGAACAAGGACGCGCTGGACGACTTTCTGAACCAGCAAAACTACCGGCTGGCGTACTGGAAGACGGCCGACCAGCAGCTTGGATACAGACGCTTCTTCGATGTAAACACGCTGGTGGGACTGCGGGTGGAGCGGGAACACGTCTTTGAAGAGACCCATGCGCTGGTGCTGGACTGGCTGCGGCGCGGCGTGCTGGACGGCCTGCGGGTCGACCATCCGGACGGGTTGCGCGACCCGCTGGAGTATTTCAGGAGGCTGCGCGAGCACGCGCCGGATGCGTGGATTATCGGCGAGAAGATTCTGGAGCCGGGCGAGTTTCTGCGCGAGAGCTGGCCAATCGAGGGAACGACCGGATACGACTTCCTCAACGTCGCGCTGGCGGTGCTCATGTCGCCGGAGGGGATGAGCGAGCTGAACCAGATCTATGAGGAGTTCACGGGGGAGCCGACGAGCTTCGACGCGATTGCCCACGACAAGAAGATCGCCGCGATGCAGGAAGCGCTGGGCAGTGACGTGAATCGGTTGACTTCGCTGCTGGTGGATATATGCGAATCGAACCGCGACCAGAGGGACTATACGCGGGCGGAGGTGCGGCGGGCCATACGCGAGATTGCGGCCTGCTATCCGGTTTACCGGAGCTACGTGGAGCCGGCGCGGAACGAGATTACCGACGAGGACCGCACGACCATTGCGCGCGCGGTCGAGTGCGCGAAGCAGAAACGGCCGGACATCGGTGCAGGACTATTCGACTTTGTGGGCGGCGTACTGACGATGGAGGTGAAGGGCAAGCAGGAGACCGAGTTGCTGCGGCGGTTCCAGCAGTTTACACCGCCGGTGATGGCGAAAGGCGTGGAGGACACGGCGTTCTACTGCTACAACCGGCTGGTGGCGATGTGCGAAGTGGGCGGCGATCCCGGGTCGAACGGGATGAGCGTGGCGGAGTTGCACGCGTATAACGCGAAGATGCAGGCGACGCATCCGCACACCATGACGACGCTGGGGA
>CAZAXI010000259.1:0-5710 GCA_964489045.1 uncultured Granulicella sp.
AACGGTTGTCGCTCTGGAAGTGGGCGACGGTGCAGCCCAAATGGGTGCAGACCGCGCTGGCCACGGCAAATCCCTTGTCGCGATCGCGAAAGACGAAAATCTTTTCGTCCACCATGAAGGTGGGAGGACCGAAGGGAAAGTCAGCCGGGTCGCCGATCTTGAATGCCTGAGGCGGCTCATAAAACACGCTCGGGACCAGGAAGCGGACAACGGCACCGAGACTGACCCCTACCGCTGAAATCAAGGCGCCGAAACCTACCGTGCCCCAGCTGAACTTGAAGAATGTTCGTCGATTCATTCCATTGCTCCCCTATTCAAAGACTTCCCGTTCCTGCTGCTCCAGCGACTCCATGGTGATGGCGCCGGTTGGGCAACGGTCGGCGCAAAGACCACAGCGAATACATTTCTCTTCGTTCTTGATGATGGCGCCGGCCTGGCCGGTCTGGAGTTCCGCAGCTGGCACGCCGTAGCGGCTTTGCATCAGGGCGTCGTAACGCTCGTCGCCGCCTACCTGTGCGAGGTCAACAAGGCGCAGGCAGTTCTCCGGGCATACGTCCACGCAGCCCGCACAGAGGATGCACTTCGATCCATCGAAGATGGTGTTGACCTGGCAGTTGAGACAGCGAAGGCCTTCGGCGCGGCCCTGCTCCTCGTCAAAGCCGAGTTCAACTTCGGCGATGCCGATCCGCCGGTTGGCCGCGAGCACGGGCATCTTTTGCCGTGGCGTCGTGAGGAAGCCGCGTGGCATGGACCAGTTGGGCATGATGCGAAAGCGACTGCGCATGGTCTTCTTGGTCTTACCGCTGAGATATACGTGAATCGAACGCGCCGTACGATGGCCGTTGGCCACGGCCTCGACCAGGACGCGTGGACCAAAGGCCACATCGCCGCCAGCAAAGACGCCGGGAAGAGTGGTCGACAGATCTTCGTCGATCTTGAGGATTCCGCGGGGTGTGATCTGGACCCCTTCGTCGCCACGGAGGAACGACAGGTCGGCTTGCTGGCCGATAGCGAGGATGACGCTATCACAGGGAATGATCTTTTCCTCGTCGCTGAAGGCGGGATTGAAGCGACCGTTCTCATCGAAGACGGTGAGGCAGCGGCGAACCTTCAGGCCGGTGACGATTCCGTTCTCGCCGACAATCTCCTTGGGTCCCCAGCCGTTGTCCACAACAATGCCCTCATGCTGAGCCTCGTCAACCTCGCCCTTCCACGCCGGCATCTGTGCGCGGGATTCGAGGCTCACCAGGTCCACTTCTTCCGCGCCTGCGCGCATTGCCAAACGGGCCGCATCCAGAGCTGGCTGGAGACTCTCTCCGGTTGCCTCCAACGTTCCTTCATGTACCAGGCGCACGGCCGCTCGGGCGACGTCGATGGCGACGTTGCCACCGCCGACAACCACGACGCGCTTGCCTAGTTCGATCTCGAAGCCGAGGTTGACGTTGATGAGGAAGTCGATGCCGTTGTAGACGCCGGCTAGGTGTGCGCCCGGAATATTGAGTTCACGGCCTTTGTTGAGGCCAGTGGCGAGAAGAACGGAGTCAAACTTCGATCTGAGATCGGCGAAGGAGATGTCGCGCCCGATGGTCACGCGCGTGTGCAGCGTGACGCCCATCGCGAGGATATTGTCGACCTCCATCTTGATGATCTCGCGAGGGAGGCGGAACTGGGGGATTCCCAGATAGAGCATTCCGCCGGGAACGGGGGCGGACTCGAATACCTCGACGGTGTAGCCCAACAGAGCGAGATCGTGGGCGCAGGTGAGGCCGCAGACGCCGGCCCCCACGATGGCGATCCGCTTGTCGCGCTTTGGTGCGGGTGGGAGCTTCTTGCGCGCCGGATCGTGCCCCGTGCCGAGATTGTGGCGATCGGTAGCGTAGCGCTTCAGCGCACAGATGGCGATGGGCTCGTCGATCTTGCCGCGGCGGCAGTTGTCTTCGCATGGGTGAGCGCAGATGCGTCCCAGCACATACGCGAACGGATTGGGAGCGCGGGCCAGGAGATAGGCCTCTTCATCTTTCGAGATCCCGATGGCCTGCACGTACCGTCCGCATTCGGTGTGGATCGGACAGGCAGCGCGACACGGAATATTCTTGTCGAAGTATTCCTGGTCCGGGACGGTGATGGAGTAGCGCATTGAATCCTGCTGTGGCAAGTTTGTAGTTACTGCAATCTGAAGAATCTGTTTCCACACGCAGCCAATTGGTTGAGATAACACCCCGGCGAGAGAGGCTAATCCTCACCGGGGTGGTTTTGTCCTTGTCAATCCGAGGCAAGGACTGTGCAAACCAGTCGACGCCTCTAGTGCTGCGCCGCTTTCAGCTTTTCGATCTCGTCGTCGCTGAGAGATTTGGAGAACGCGGATGGATTCTTGTCCTTGCGAGTCTCCTGGTCATACGCGAGGAACTCGAAGATTGTCTTGCCCTGGCTGTCGCTGATGCCGGAGTTGGGCTTGTGCATCATCCGCTTCACGTAGCGCTCCCACTCATCTTTGGTCATGGTGGTGTTGATTGGGCGCGCAATGGTGTGGCACTTGGCGCATTTGTCGGTGAACACCTTGTACCCCTGCTGCTGTGCCGCGGGGTAGGCGGACACATCGATTTTTGCGGGTCCTTTGTCTTGTGGAAGCGTTACGTTGCCGCTCTGCGCCACGAGGATGAGGGGGATGGAAAGCCCGGCGAACGCCACGATTGCGAGTGCTTTATGCATTTCAGTTTCTCCTTACCACATGAATCGGACATCGAATCGGAATAGCTTGTCGGTAGTACCAGCGAGAGCGAGCGGGTCGCCGTCGTGCTCCTGCGTGTACGCAGCGCGGGCCACGACATTGCCAAGGTCAGTAAGAGCGTGTTCGGCGCCGATGCCCCAGGCGCGCGTATGCATCAGCGGCTGCGGGGCGATGCTCTCGGTGCCGCGGTCGATCCGTGCCATGATCACGGTGCCCGTCTTGATGTAGTAGTCCGCCTCTCCGCGGTAGGTGTTGGCGATGTAGTTTGTGAGCGGACCGTTCTGCACCCACTGCCAGTCGTCCTGGCTGCGGATGTAGCCGCCGAGAACGTCTAGCTTATCGAAGAAGAGGTAGTTGCCGAAGGCGCCGGACCGCCAGATGGTGGGGGTGTAGGTGAACTGGTTCTCCATGCCCGCATTCTGGATTTGGTCCTTTGAGCCACGATACATCATGACGGTCACGCCGCCGTCGGGCCCGAACCAGTAATCGGCGTCGGCCCATACGTCCTTGGAGGTCTTGGTCGAGCTGTCGAGGATCTCACTTCCGTCCGCATTTAACCCGTTGGTGACTTTCGCCGAGACAGCAAAGACGCGCTTGAAGTACGGCGAGGCCCAGGTGTAGCCCACATCCACCCCAACCGGATGTTGATCGAGTGAGAAGCTGATGGGATCGACGTTGGTGAGGGTGAAGGCCGGATCGGAGAAGAGGTTATAGAACATCGCCGCGCGCGTTCCTTCCCCCTCCTGCATGTGCATCTCGCCAACCTTGATGAAGTAGCTGCTATTGGCGCGGCCGCGTGTGTAGACGCCGAATCCTTGCTCCAGATCGCTATTGCCTCCCTGATACAACTCATAGTGTCCGAAGTAGGAGAAGCCGGTGTCGGGAATGGCTCCGGCAATGAACAACGCCGCTTCATCCAGATTGAAGCTGGTGCAGGAGGAGCTTTGCTGAGTGCCATCCGTACCGCCGTTACAGGACGAGACGGGAGAGGCGGACGTAGTATTGCCTGCGTCGGCCACCGTCTTTTCCGCGGTGAAGCTGCCCTGCACGACCAGCGCAAGGGCATGGGTGAGATTGAACTTGAGGTCCTTGTCTAGTTCCGTGATCTTTGGTGCCGGCTTGGTCCCGTCCATCTCGTCCGGAGGCATGCGGTAGCCGAGCCGTTTGAACATATAGCCGTTCTTGTTGAGAGCCGGCGGAATGGTGTGGCAGGTGTAACACTTGACACCATACTTCCGGGCGAATGCGGGGATCGCGTGACCTTGCTGGGGCATCAACAGGACAAAACTAAACACCAAGAGACTTAGCTTCACAACTGGGGTCCAGACTTTCATGTGCGGGAGCTCCTGCCAGTTCCATAAGCAGACTCCCTGCCAAACGAAGGGGTGTGTGATGTCAATCACATACTCTCCGTGCACATGGGGTGTTGGGGATCTTATTCCCCGGGTTTCGGCGCCGGTTGGGGAATTGGCTCCCCAGCCTGTGGCTCCTTCTCTCGGTTGAGCAGGGCGTAAAAGGTCTTTCGATCCACGTCAGCTTCCCGGGCAGCCGCGCTGACGTTCCCGCCGCAACGCGCCAGGACGGCTTGTGCGTAGGAACTCTCAAAGCTGGCCAAGTACTGTTCCCTGGCGTCCTTCCAGGGGAGAGCGGAGAGGTCGCCGGCGGGCTCGGCGTTGGGAGAATCCTCCTGGATGTCTTCCGGTCCCAGAACTCCTCCCGGATGCAACGCGGTCAGGCGCTCCATGACGTTCTTTAGTTGGCGCACGTTTCCAGGCCACCGCAGCTTGAGCAGTGCCTCGTAAAACCGCGGAGAACCTGAGAGGCTCTTACCGTAGCGACGAGAGAACCGCTCCAGGAAGAAACGCGCAAGGCGGGGAATATCCTCCGGCCGCTCGCGCAGAGGCGGAAGCTTGATCGTGACCACGCTCAATCGATAGAAGAGTTCTTCGCGAAAGGTTCCCGCTTTGATTTTGGCGGTCAGATCCTGGTTGGTCGCGCACACGATGCGGCAGTCCACCTTGACCGTGGAAAGCGCACCCAGACGCCGCAAAGCCCGCTCCTCTGCAAAGCGGAACAGCCGGGTTTGCAGTTCCACTCCAAGGTCACCAATCTCGTCCAAGAAGAGCGTGCCACCATCTGCCGACTCGATGAGTCCTTTCTTCGTTCGCTCCGCTCCGGTGAAGGCGCCGCGCTCATAGCCGAACAACTCGCTCTCGATCAGCGAGCCTGGCATGGCGCTGCACTCGACGGGCACGAACGGGCCGTCCTTGCGCCCGCTCTGGTTGTGGATGAACCGGGCTGTGACTTCCTTGCCAGTACCGCTCTCTCCCAGAACCATGACGGTTGCGTCGGTGGCCGCGGCCCTGCGGCATTTGTTCATCTGATCCAACATCGCCGGACAATGGCTTTGTGCTGCATCGGCCTCCCCGAGGGCCTCCAAACGGCCTTTGAGTGCTTCGACCTCCCGCTCCAGCTTGGCGTGGGACAGTGCCCGATTTACAACCAGCACCAGTTCCTCGCGCTTGAAAGGTTTTTGCAGGTAGTCGAACGCACCATTGCGCATCGCCAGCACCGCGCCTTCCACCGATCCGAAGGCGGTTAAGAAAACGACGGGGAGTCCGGGATGCGCTTCGTGCAGTCGGGTAAAGAGTTCTTCCCCCGACATCCCGGGCATGCGCATATCCAGAAGGACCAGGTCGGGCGGGTTGGCCAGGCATTCGGCCAGTCCTTTTGCAGGATCAACGAAGACGGAGACCGTAGTTCCAGGCAGGCGAAGCATCCGCTGGATGTTCTCGCCCAGCGCGGCTTCGTCATCGACAACCAGTATGCGGTTCACTCCGTAGTTCCTCCGGCGAACCAATGGTAGGGCTGACCACGTGTGAATCGTGCCGGGGGTAACTCGATCACGAAGCTAGCGCCGCCGCCGATCCTCGGCTCATAACGAATTCGGCCATCATACATATCCAGCAAACTGGCGGCGAG
>CAZAXI010000260.1:0-5691 GCA_964489045.1 uncultured Granulicella sp.
CGGTGATGCGGTAGAACGCCCACAGCAGGCTGCCGATGAACATGAACGCGGTCCAGACCGGCAGACAGAGAGCCGCTCCCATGCCGATACCGCGCAAGGCGGCGCGGTCGGTCTTTGCCGCCAGGTAACGCTGCACTACGGTCTGGTCCGCGGTGTACTTTTGCAGATAAAAGAAGAGGCCATAGATCGCCATGGTCCAGAATGTCTGCGCGCGCAAGTTGAAGCTCATGCTGCCGAGGCTGGTCTTGTGGCTGACTGCGATCAGATGCATGACTTCGCTGGGGTGGACGCGGGGCGAGAACAACAGCAGGCCGATGGAGACGGCCACGCCGGTCCATAGAACGAACCCCTGCAGGACGTCGGTCCAGATAACGGCCTCAAGTCCGCCGATGAGGGTGTAGAAGATGGTGATCAGGCCGAGGATCACAATGACGTGGGTGATGTTCCAGCCGGTGATTCCTCCGACCGAGAGCGCGAGCAGATAGAAGACGAAGCCCATCTTGGAGAAGTGACCCATGGCGAATGCGAAGGAGGAGTACATCCTCACTCCGGGGCCGAAGCGCTTGCCAAAGTACTCGTACGCGCTCATGGCAACGGCGTGACGGAAGAAAGGCACGACGACAAAGCCAATCGCCGCAATGACCACAACAAACATGATCCCAGGCACCAACAGCGACCAGTCGCCGGCGTAGGCCGCGCCCGGATATGCGATGAACGTGACACTGGTGATGATGGTCGCCAGCAGCGACATGCCGATCGCCCAGCCTGGGATTGCACGGTCGGCAAGGAAGTATTCGTTGGTGGAAGTCTGCCGACGCGATACACGTACACCCACGCCGACGAGCACTGTCAGGTAGACGCCGATGACCAGGACGTCGAGGGTACGCATGCTAGCGGGCCTCCCGGGGGGCAGAGGTACGCGCTGCAGATGGCCGGAGCAACTTGGCTGCAGCCATCTTCGCCGCCATGCGCATGGCCGCCTGCATGTTGCGGCAATCGGCGCGGTCCTGGCCGGCGATATCGAATGCGGTGCCGTGATCGACCGACGTGCGGATGATGGGTATTCCGAGCGAGATGTTGACGGTCCGCTCAAAGTCGATGAGCTTCATCGGGATGTGTCCCTGGTCGTGGTACATCGCGACGATGAGGTCGAATTCCTTGCGCAGGCCACGAATGAAAATCGTGTCCGGCGAGTGTGGGCCGGTGCAATCAAAGCCAAGCTGCCGCGCCTCTTCGACCGCCGGCGCAATGATCTCCGAATCCTGCCGCCCGAACAGGTTGTGCTCGCCGGCATGGGGATTGAGGCCGCAGACGCCGATTTGCGGAGCTCGCCCGAGCATCAGTTGCATTGCTTCGGCTCCTAACTGAATGGTGCGCACAATGCGCGCTCGCTCCAGCTTGCATGCCTGTTCGAGAGCGATGTGCGTGGAAACATGCACGATGGCGAGTTTGTCGCTGGCCAGCAGCATCCTCGATTCGGTGGCGCCGCAGAGTTGAGCGATGTACTCGGTGTGACCGCAAAAATCCAGACCCGATAGAGTGACCGCCTCCTTATTCAAAGGTGCGGTGACCATGGCGTCGGCCTCGCCGGCAAGGCACATCTCTGTGGCGCGGCGGACGTACTCGATCGCGGCGACGGCATACTCAGCCGCCAACTCGCCAAAGCGGATCGGTGTTGCTGGACCGAGTACGCTGGTTCTAAGCAAGTGGACGCGTGGGTCCAACTTCTCGCGATAGCCTGGTATCGCAGCCTCGAGAGCGGCATGGTCGCCCACAACGATCCATTCGGCAATGTCCATCAGGTCACGGACCGCAAGCGCCTTCAACGCGATCTCGGCGCCAACGCCGGCGGGATCTCCGATACTCACCGCAATCCTGGGCAGTCTCACGAGGCCCTCCGGATGCAGAACTCCAACGCACGTACGAGCGCGTCGCGGTCGCCAAAGCCGCCGGATTTGGTGATAACCATGCAGCTATGGGCCGCGCCGCCTTCGACGAACCCCCATGGGATGCCGGGAGCGAGTTCGCCCGCGAGCAGGATGCTCGACGCGTCCAGCGATTTCAGCACGAATGCCGCGGTGTCGCCACCGGTGAGAATCAGCGCCGCGACCGGGCCGGCGGTGAATGCGGTGCGTATCTCCTGGTGCGATGTGGCGTCGAACTCAATGCGAACGACTGCATGCTCCTGCGTGGCCGCCTGTTGCTCGAGGTGGGCCAGTTGAAGACGAGTAACCGGATGGGGCGAACCGGCGAACAGAAGTGTTCGTCCGGGGCGACCGGCCCCGGGTAAAGTGGTTTCGGGAATCGACACCGGAAGCGTGCCGGCGAGAGCCCGAGCCAGTCCCGCTGAACCAACCCACAGCACAGATTGCTGCAACTGGCTACCCGATGCCGCCAGCCTCTCGAGGTCCTCCTGCGTGTCAGCGTCGCAGAGCAGGAACCAGATACCATTCGCGATCGCCCGTCGAATTCCCAATAGCAGTTCTGTCTCAGAACCGGTTTGCAAGATCCCGACGCGAGTCGAGTCCACAGCCGAGAATTGATCGCGTAGCGAGATCCTGGAATCCTGTCCGCTGCAGTCCCGCACACTTAGGATGCCAGAGTGCACAGTGCGTTCGGCCTGGGGGAAGGCGGGCGCGACCAGAGCGAGCGCTGCGCCGGATGCCCTTACGGCTGCCATCGTCTCCGCGCCCAGATTGCCTCGGGCAGCCGAGTCGACTTTCTTGAAGAGAATGGATTTGTCCCCGGCATATGCGACGGCAGACACAACCTCCGCGGTACGCGCAGCGGCCTGTTCCCCTGAGAGATTTCGCGTTTCGGTGGTGCACGAGACTACGTAGCCACCAGCTCCAGCAGGGCATTCGATCTCCGATTTCGAGGCGGGTGGATGGAGCATGACGCGCACCGGACGGCCAGAGACCAGAAACGCGACTCCGCTGTCGCACGCACCCGTCAGATCATCGGCGACAATGACAACTCTGGAAGCGCTGGTTTGCTCCGTACGAGCCCGCGTCCGCGAGTTCAATGTGCCCGTCTGCATTGACGACAATGTCCCCAGGGTGCAACCAGGGCACAGTATATTCACCCAGTTGAAAGTTAGCGAGCGGTTTTGAAGGAACGCTCAATCGAGGCTCAAATTGGGGCCCGTATTCGGCCGCAGGATTCCGAAAAGTATTTGATTTTATTGGAGATGCTCTTGTCGAGAAGAAGGTGAACGAATATGCTTGCCCCTCATTCCCAACACCAGGTCTCCGCGGCGGGGTCAGGCCGGTTCGCAGGCGATCTGCCGGTATTCAAAGAACATGCGCATGCGCCAGCGGAGAATCATTCCGAAGGCAAGCACAAAGAAGAGCGCGCCCGTCTGGTCCAGGTCGAGAAACTTGTCGATGTAGCTACGAGCAAGGATCCGAATCACCGCCAGCGCGACCACAACCACGAAAAAGGCGTTGGAGCGCTGCATCATGATGGCTTCGCCGTCGCGTATCAGGCGCGAGGTACGCAGCAGCGGATAGGCGAGCGCGGTGGCCCCAATCAGAAAAGCAACGGCCGCCCACTCCCAAGGAATTCGGAAGGCCGGGACCAGGAACATTGAGAAACCCGTGGCCATGCCCATCGGCGGGATGAGGATCTTCCTGGCGGTGACGGCCGTGCGTCCTTCACGCACGCGCCAGGCCAGGACGCCTGCCGCGC
Source organism: uncultured Granulicella sp. (assembly GCA_964489045.1). Taxonomy (GTDB): domain Bacteria; phylum Acidobacteriota; class Terriglobia; order Terriglobales; family Acidobacteriaceae; genus Edaphobacter. The sequence goes on from CAZAXI010000260.1 coordinate 3,691, forward strand.
CCACAACGGATGCGAGTACCGAAATCTCCTTGGCTGGCAACATAACACTTTCTCGTTTAGAGCCTGGCGCGCGGCCAGGGAAGTGGGGAACGGCTCTGCTTCTATTATGCAGGATTTGGCGAGGCTTGACTTGGAGCCGAAGACGGGAAATGGACACGGGTTGGGTGACAGAATCAAGCGACTGGGAGTAGGTTATTTGGCAGTCGGAATGCAATTTGGGAGGCCAGTCGCCCTATGTTGATCAACCGCCGGAGTTTCATCGCTTCCCTTTCTCTGTTGCCCGCCGCTTTGGCGCACGCCCAAGAACAGTTGCCGGCGAATCGAAACATCAAATGGGCGGTCTCGGCCGCATTGTGGAATTACTTTCCTCCTGTGCCGTTCACCAGCATTCTGGACGTGATGAAGGAGACGGGATTTCCAGGCATACGTGTCACGGGCTTTCCGGGCATTCTGAACAAGTACCAACTGAGTGCCGCGCAGATGCAGCAGGAGGTCTCAAAGCGGAATCTGAACGTGGTGACGATCTCGTGGAATTTTCCACAAGGATCGCTGCAGGACGCCGCCGTACGCCAGCAGGCTCTGGATAGCGCGCGCAATGCGATGAAGTTTCTTGCGGACTTCGGCGCGAATCACCTGGTTGTGTTTTCGCCCTCGCGCACCAGGGCTGGAGCAGACACCCCCGCAGCGTTCGCCGCGCTGTGCGAGTGCTGTAACCGGATAGGGGAATTGGCCGGCGGAATGGGGTTCACGGCGGGGCTGCACAACCACATGGGCCAGATGGTCCAGACCCGTGAGGAGATCGACCGGTTTATGTCGATGACCGATCCGAAGCTGTTTGGCTTGTCTCCGGATACCGCCCATCTCGATCTGGCAGGTTGCGACGTGGCTGGGACCATCGAGCGGTACAAGGACCGGATACACTTCCTCGACTACAAGGACGCGAAACAGACGGTGGCGGCCAAAGATGTGGTGCAGCCAAACGGAAGGGTGCTTCCGAAGGATTCGACTAACGCAAGTTTCTTTGACAGCATCTACGACCTGGGCGACGGCGAGGTCGACTTCCCATCGTGCCACCGGGTCCTGAAGAGTATGAAGTACCGCGGGTGGATCTGCGTGGACCTGGATACGGCCCGGCTGGGTCCGCTTGCCGACTACCAGCGCTGCGGCGCCTACATTGTGAAGAAACTAGAGCCGATCTACGCGTGACCTGCCGGGGATTGGTTCTGCGCCCCTCGGACACGCAGTCGGCCTGGGAGGCTGGACCAGAACCGAAATCGCTGATTAGAAAGGTTGGTAGCGTTACCGGGGCTCGAACCCGGACTCTCCGCCTTGAGAGGGCGGCGTGTTAACCAGTTACACCATAACGCCATCGTCGCCGCAGGAGGATTCGCTCTCCAGTGCAGACTCAACTATACCAGCCGGAAGTCTCCAAGCTCAACCGAAGCGGAGCGTGTCTACAGGCCCAGCTTCTTCACTTCGTCGTTGTAGTACTTGCGGTAGAGGATCTCCCACTCCTGCGATCCCTCGAGGATGATCTTGCGCTGCGACGCGATCTTCTGCCGAGCCGCGGTGTCGATCCGCATTTCGTCGGTCAGCAGCTTTTCTAGGGCTTTGCGAGCTTCCTGGCGGATGGTGTTGCGATCTTCGAGGAAGTCGCACTCGGGAATCTCGGCCAGGGTGTCCGCAACGGTGTGCGCCAGCTTGTTGACTTTGTCGCGCGAGACTCTCACAGCACCGCCTTATACTTACGCGCGAGTTCGTTCTTCACTTTTTTGAACATCTCCGGATAGCTCGCGCCGGTCTTCCGCATGTCTTCCTGGAACGCGTCCAGGATCACGCGAACCTCTTCATTGATGCGGTCTTCGAGGGCCAGTTCCTCAACCATCGCTGCCGCCACGCGCTCATTCAGGACTGCCGGCTTCGTGGTTTGGATCACCTTCGCATCGACAAGATGCTTCACCGTCTGGCGCGCCAGATACCCAACATAATCTTTAGAAAAAA
>CAZAXI010000261.1:0-5671 GCA_964489045.1 uncultured Granulicella sp.
TAGATTACGAGAGAACTCCAGCTTCAACTGGTAGAGATTTCCGGGGGCAGGTCACGGCCATGCACGACCCGGCTTGACTCATGGAGATGTTCTGTTTGTCCCGGACTAGGGCCATGAGCGATATGTGGTCGGCCGAGACCATCGTCATCGATCACATCGAGAAGCCAACAGGAAACCAGGACTGCGGACATTTCTATTTACCGAAGCGAGCCTGGATGCTCGGCCAGGTATCGGGCGCGGGCCTCTTCAATCTGTGGCTTATAGATTGCGTAGACCTTTTGAATCACTTCCAGCGTCTTGGCCAGTGTCAGCTTATTCGTATCGTCTGCCATCGCTTGCTGGGCGACATTGAGTTTGTAGGCGGCTGGAGAGAGTTTGAAGAGAGTGGCGCCCACCAGGTGATACGTGTTGAGCACCTCCTGCATCAGGTCTTTCGATATGCCGTGCTGATACAAGGTGACGTACATGGGCATGAGATCCGTTTTTCCCATCTCGGCTTTGATGTTCGTCCAGAACGACTCCGGCCAGTAGGGTGCGCCGATCGAGCGGTTCTTGTCGACGGCAGCAATCCACCTTGCCCGGAAGGAATCCATATCGCCGCTGAGGCGGAGGTACTCGCGAATCTGCTCGACGGTGGCGGGGTTTTTCGGCGGAGCCAGCGTAACCGGCACCTCGGGCGACGCGGGCACGACAGGAGGAGGCGGGAGGGTTCTTTGCGGCAACGGGCGTTGGGCGAGGGCTGCGCCTGGGAGGCAGCATGCAATCGCGAAAACGATCAGAGGATGACGCATGGCTCGAATCATGAAACCGTCTCCTGGAAAGCTTACACCTGATCGTGCAGGCCTCATTATTCCTATGAAAAATTAGCGGATGCGACTTGCGTAGGCGCGCGGACGTATACTCCCTGTCGAACAAAATAAGCGTTTTCCCCGGAGTGGTTGCCATGAAGTTTGCCCAGAAGCTTTGCCTCGTCTCGCTGTTAGTCCCGATGTCGATAACGCCGATGTTGTTTGCGCAGGATAAGGCGCCGGACCAGCAATCGGCGCGCCCGTGGCAGCAGATCACGTTCCCATCGACACGCGAGGTGGCGGCCAACTTCAAGGCGCCGCCGCGCGAGTATGGTGCCATCCAGCCCTTCCAAAGCTGGAACGGAACCGACCCGGCGGAGGTGCGGCAACGCATCTCGCGCGATCTCGACCGGATGGCTGCGAATGGGATTTTCATCATCAATCTCTCGCCCGGCCGGCGCGATATGGCCCACGGCGAGCCGGCATATCTCTCGCCCGGGCACATGGACCAGGTGAAGTACACCGTCGCCGAGCTGGCCAAGCGCAACATGCGCATGTGGATTCAGGACGAGAGCGACTACCCCAGCGGCTTTGCCGGCGGCTACATCACGGAGCGCTATCCGCAGCTTGGCATGCAGGACATCGTCTCCGACATTACGGTGCACGTCGCGCCGGGGCAGACGCTGCAGATGCCGGCGCCGCCGGACACGCTGGCGATCTGGGCGACGGAGATGGACGCGCAGGGAGCGATCGAAAAGGTGATCCCAATCCCGGTGCCCGCGGATTTGCAGTTGAAGTACCAGGCCCCCAACGAGGGCACCACGCCGAACGAGCCGCGCCATAGCTGGCAGGTGCAGTTCCTGCGCCACGTCTACCTCAGCTCGCCGACGCGAAACTTCAACCGCGCCGATGGCACGCGGGCCAAGGATGCGACCTACACCATCATCGACTACCTCGATCCCAAAGCGACCGACGCGTTCCTGCACACCGTGCACGAGACCTACTACGGCGCGGTGGGCGACCAGTTCGGCAAGATCGTGCTGGGCTTCTTCGGGGATGAACCTGACTACAGCAGCGGCATTCCCTGGACGCCGAAGTTGCTGGAAGACTTCAAGGCGCAGAAGGGATACGACCTGGCGCCGTATCTGCCCTCGTGGTTCGATCGCAAGCCGATCGACAAGTCGGACCTGGCGCGCGCCGATTACTACGATGTGTGGAGCGGCATCTTCCAGAACTCGTTCTTCGGCGAGCAGGCCAACTGGGCCAAGGCGCATAACGTGGAGTACCTGGTCCACCTGAACCACGAGGAGACCATGCTCGCGCTCGAACGCAGCGAAGGCGACTACTTCCGCGACGAGCGCTATGTCGAAGTCCCGGGCATCGACAACCTCAGCCAGTTGATTCCCAGCGCCGTGCATACGCCCGACGGGACGTGGAACATCAACAACAACTTCCCGAAGTTGGCCAGTTCGGACGCGCATCTGTTCGGCAAGCCCAAGGTGTGGGCGGAAGAAGGCGGCGGCACCGGCATCGACGGCAAGTACCAGCTCGACTTCCAACTGGTGCGCGGAGTGAACGCGCTGCAGATCAGCGTGTTGCGCGGTGGGGGTGGGGGCTTCAATGCAAATCCGAGCGCGCCGCCACCCCCGGCCCCGCCGGAGGCTGCGATGATTGCGTGGTACGCCAATCGCGGCGGCTACCTGATGGCCATCGGACATCCGGCCGCGCAGGTTGGCCTCTACCATCCCGGCAACACTATATGGATGGGCGGCGACGCGGCCACCGAGGCCGACCGCAGCACCACCAAGCTCGGCTGGCAGCTCTTCGAACACCAGGTGGACTGGGACTACTTCGATGAGCAGTCGTTAAGCTCGGTCGCGAAGCTCGAAAACGGCGGCTTCACCAACCTCAGCGGACAAACCTACAAGGCCATTGTGTTGTCGTCGATGACGGTGATTACGCGCACTGGGCTGGAGCGTTTGCGCGAGTTTGCGAAAGAAGGCGGCAAGGTCATCTTCGTGGGCAAGACGCCCTCGCTCATCCTCGACAAGACCTTCATGGACGCGAAGGAGAAGCCCGACCTCAGCTTCGCCACACTGGTCGAGTCCTCCGGCGACATTACGCCGGCCGTGCTTGCCGCGCTGCCCAAGCCCGACGTAAAGCTGGACGCAGACTTCCCGCGATTGACCTACACCCACCGCCAGTGGACCGACGGTGACATGTACCTCTTCTTCAACGAGAGCAACAAATCCGAGTCACGCGTGGCGACCATCGTCGGCCACGGGGCTGCTCAGGATTGGAACCTGGCTACCGGAGAAATTCATCCCATCGCGGGCGCAACCGCTGCGAACGGCGAAGTGAAGATTGCTCTGGTGCTTGCACCGTACGAGGCAAAGGTGATCGTCGTCGGCCCATTGCCGAAGGAAGCCGCCGCCGCGGAACCGTCGCTTGCGGCAGGCACGACGCTGGCCGAACTGACCGGCGACTGGAGCCTGACCCTGAACGGCAAGCCGATGACCACGGAACTGAGGTCGTGGGAGGACCTTGGCACGACCGGCTTTGCCGGACCGGCCACCTATCAGAAGCAGTTCACCGCGGACGCCGCACCCAAGGGCAAGCGCGTGTATCTCGAGATTGCCGACGTGCACGACTATGCGAAAGTGACGCTGAACGGAAAAGAAGTCGGTGCGGCCGCATGGCAGCCGTATCGCTGGGACGTGACCGGCGCGCTGAAGAAGGGCGCGAATGATTTGGTGATCGAAGTGAACGCGCTGGCCACCGGCCGCGGCTTCGGCGGTGGTGCGCCGGCTGCAGCATCGGCTGCGGCTGCGACACCCGCGCCCGGCTTGACGACGGCCCCTCCCGCAGGCGCTGGTGCTGCCGCAGGCGCACGCCGCAGACCGGCCGGCGCTGCGGGAGCTGCTGCCGGTGCAGCTCCTGCTCCAACCGGCGCAGGCGGCCGTCCCGCCGCTCCGCCGACGCCCGCGACCTCCGGCCTGCTCGGCAGCGTGAAGCTGGTCGCGTACTAACAACCGCGTCGTCAGAATTCCGGCCTAATACGTGTCTTCGCGGCGCAGTCCGCAGTAGTGCAGCGTAACTTCCTTCCCGGTGACGTCGTAGCGGAAGCGGAACCGCCCGGAGCGAAACCGGTACTGGCCCTCTCCCGCGGGAACGCCCACGAGTTTCTTGATGGGGTACTTGTTCGAACTGTTGTGCGGATCGACTGAAAGGAGAGCAACAGCCTCCTCAAAGCGCCTGATGAGGTCGGGATGTTTCTGCGCCAGTTTCTTCATCAGGCGGTCGAAGTGCGCGGAGGTTTGAACGCGGTAAAAGGACGGGGCCATGGCAGGGCAGGGTTACGCGCTCTTTCTCACCGCGCCCTTCTTCAGTTCCGCCAGCAAGGTTGCAGCGGGACGGGACTTTCCCCGGGCATAGCTTTTCCGGCTTGCAGCGATGGCGGTCTTCACCTTGGGATTCTTGAGTTCAAGGTAATCCTCGAGTTCATCCGCCGACATGATCCCGATAACAGGAATTCCGTCTTTCTCCAGGATGAAGTATTCGTTGTTGCCGTGCGCGCGGCGCGCGATCTGGCCAAGGTTGATGCGGGCTTTGGTGATGGGAAGTCGATGGATCATAGGGGTGCCTGCATTGATTGATATTGATCAACGTCAATCAAAGTGTAGCATGCTGGCCCTGCGCTAGTGGCGCTCCTGAGCCATAGCCTCGTTGAGCATCTTGAAGGCTCCAGCTTCGTTGCCGGTGGCGGCCGCGTTGCGCAGGCGCAGCACATTGTCGACGCAGATCTCTTCGGCGTCGGTCGCGAGAATCTGCATGGTTTCGGCGATGAACGCGTCCAGCGGCATGGCGCGCGGGTTGTCGGGCACCGAACCCATCAGCTCAGTGGCTACCCACGGCGGAATAATCTCCAGCACCTTGATCCGCGAGTCCCTGAGTTGATACCGCAGCGACTGCGTGTACGAGTGGATCGCCGCCTTGGTGGCGCAATACGTCGGCGTATATGCCAGCGGGACAAACGCCAGCCCTGACGACACGTTCAGGATGGTGGCGCTGGGCTGCTTCAGCAGGTGCGGCATCAGCGCTGCCGTCAGCCGGATCGGCCCCAGCAGGTTGGTCGCCACGATCGCCTCAGCATCGGCGACTTCGCCCTTCTTCAGAATCTCCGGGCGCATGATGCCGGCGTTGTTCAGCACGGCGTTCAGCGCGGGGAACTCCGCGATCAGCTTGGGCACGGCGGCGGCGATGCTGGCAGCGTCCGCCGTATCCAGCACCAGAGACTTCATGCCGGGATTCGCGGCTGTTGCGGCGTCGAGGTTGGCCCTGCGCCGTCCGGCGATGATGACCTGGTTGCCGCGCTGATGGAATTGCTGCGCCAGCGCGAGCCCGATGCCCGAGCCGCCGCCGGTGATGAGGATGGTGTTGCCGGTGAGATTCATTGGTGCCCCTAACTTGTTGGTTGTCAGCAACGACCGCCGACTTACGTAGAATAGATGAGGCTACAGCAACAGTAGATGAAGGAAGGGTGAGGAAGATTCGAGCATGATGAGCGCAGTGCTGGCAATACAGGTGGAAGCCGCGGCCAAGTCGGCTGGGCTGGTGGTGGTGTCGACCGAGGCGGGCGAGAAGTACTCGGGCGGGGCAACAGCGAAGTTCGCGCTGGCGCTGGCCGGCGACCCGAAGAAGACGGAGCTTCTGGAACTGAGCGAGGGCTTCGAGTTTGGCCGCGCCGACCTGATGGAGGGCGTCAAGGCGTACCTGACTGAATCCGCCAGGCGGCTGCGGAACCCGCGGCCGGACTGCTACGTCACGCTGCATGGGCTGCCGCTGAGCTTTGGCCGCTTCGGCTGGCCGTTCCACGAGTCGAC
>CAZAXI010000262.1:0-5644 GCA_964489045.1 uncultured Granulicella sp.
AGCCCGGCGCCTGCACCATCCCCGCGCGCAAGCTCTACGACTACATCAAGCTCCTCCCCGACGGCGACATCTCCATCAAGCTCATGGACAACCACTGGGTCCAGATCCGCGCCGGCCGCTCCAACACCAAGATGGTCGGCATGGCCCGCGCCAACTTCCCCCAGGTCGCCGAGTTCCCCTCCACCGGAGCCATCAAGATCGCCAGCGCCTCGCTCCAGAACATGATCGCCAAGACCATCTTCGCCATCTCCAACGAGGAATCCCGCTACACCCTCAACGGCGCGCTGCTCGTCCTCAAGGCTGAATCCATGGCCATGGTCGCCACCGACGGTCACCGCCTGGCGCACATCGAAAAGCTCGGCGAAGCCCTCGAAGGCGTCACCGGCGAGAAGAAAACCCTCATCCCGCGCAAGGCCCTCAGCGAGCTGCTCTCACTCCTCAACACCACCGAGACCGAGTCCATCGACTTCGCCGACGACGAGCAGACCCTCTTCTTCCGCGTTGGCGGCCGCGTCCTCACCAGCCGCAAGCTCACCGGCAACTTCCCCAACTACGAGGCCGTCCTCCCCCGCGACAACAACAAGTTCGTCATCGTCCGCAGCGAGGACCTCACCGCCGCCATCCTCCGCGTCGCCCAGTTCGCCGACGAGCGCTCCGGAGCCATCAAGATCCGCCTCGAAACCAACGAGCTCAAGCTCTCCTCCAGCTCCACCGACTCCGGCGAGTCCGAAGACACCATCGAAACCCCATACAACTACGACCCCCTGGTCGTCGGCTTCAACAGCCAGTACCTGCTCGACTTCCTCAAAGCCATCGGCAACACCGGCGAGGTCCGCCTCGAGTTCAAGGACGCCCAGTCCGCCGGCCAGATGCGCCCCGAAGACGCCTCCGAAGACGTCAAGTACCGCTACATCCTAATGCCCATGCGCATCTGAGTTGGGTGCCCGATAAATTGGGTGCCCGATAAATTGGGTGCCCCATGATCAACGAGCGCGCCTCACCGCTCGTTTATCGTGGGGTTACTCCCTACCCCGCCGCCATTCGGGCGCAGCCAGAACCCCCGCATCCGTCTTTGCCCTTGCTTCTGAGATAGGCCGGGACTTCAGTCCCGGCATCCGAGGCCAAGCAAAATCGCGGGCTTCAGCCCCTGGGACATGCATACCCTGCACCCTTCTGCCAGCACCCAAGCGCCCTTTTTCCGCTCCGTCGCATCCCAGCCTGCCGCTTCCCGCGGATTGGATGCAGGCCCCGGTCGCCGACACGCCGAATAACTGGGTCGAGGTGACCAAAAAGAATGACGGGAAGTACCAGGCGGAGGTCGGCAAGGAGACCTTTGACGTCTCCATAACCGTAAGCACTGCCGACGGCAGAATCCTCTCCGCCAGCATGGACAATCCCGTGGTGATGACCAGCCGCGACTGCGACGACGCGGCGCTGACCAGGTGCGGCGACCCGCAGCAGCATACCATCCACCGCCATGTTGAGATTCAACTGGTGCACTAACCTGCTTCCGTCATTGTGACGTAGTGGACAATAAACCATTTATTTTGTGACATAAGCTGATCCCAATGGCAAGCTTTGCCATTCCAGGGTAAGATGAAACTCTCGAGGAGGTGTCCCATGCCCACCCGTAACGTAAGCCTCACCGACGAACTCGACAGCTACGTCGAGCAGTGCGTCCAGAGCGGCCACTACGACAGCGCCAGCGAGGTCATCCGCGCCGCCATCCGTGCGCTGAAGCAGGCCGACCTGGAAGATCAGGCCAAGGTGGAAGCGCTCAAGGTCGCGATTGCCGAAGGATTGGGAGGTCCTTACCTCGATGGCCCCACCGTCATCGCGGAGATGCGCGAGCTTATCCGCCAAAGGGCTGAGGCCAACCGCGAAAAGTCGAAGGTCGCTTGAGCACCTACCGGCTAGGCCCAAAAGGCGAATCCGATCTCGCCGAAATACTCGACTACACCGTCGACACTTGGGGCGAACAGCAGGCCGAAAACTACATCGACGAGTTGGCAAGCTGCTTCCAGATGCTCGCCGACTCACCCGGTCTCGGCCGCGCCTGTGATCTGCTTTCCCCCGGCATCCGCCGTTTCGAGCAGGGCAGGCACGTCATCTTCTATAAGCCGGACAAACACGGCATTCTCATCGCCAGAATTCTCCACCAAAGCCGCCTGCCCACCCAACCCCACTTCCTCGACGCCTAGCCCTGACAACCTGCAACTGACAACTAGTTCTTCTTCCACAACCTCCCCGTCACCACCCCAAACAGAAATCCGCCCACGTGCGCCGTATACGCCACCCCGCCTCCCTGCACGTGGCCCGCCACCTGCCCAGCGCTGAACAACTGCATCACAAACCACACCCCGATCAGCAGCACCGCCGGAATATACGTCATCCGCACGAACAGCAGAAGCCAGATCGCCGTCTTGATCCGGTCCCGCGGGTAGATCACGATAAACGCCCCCATCACCGCCGCAATCGCCCCACTCGCTCCCAGGTTCGGCACCCGCGAGGTTGGCATCGCCAGCACCTGCGCGGTCATCGCCACCACTCCGCCCACCAGGTAGAACGCCAGGAAGCGCACCCGCCCCATCGCGTCCTCCATCTCCGGCCCGAACGCCCAGAAGAACACCATGTTCCCGATAATGTGCAGCCACCCCGCATGCAGGAACATCGCCGTCAGGATCGTTCCCCACCCATGTCCCGCCGCAATCCGCGCCGGTATCACCGAGTGCCCATACACAAATCGCTTCCCATACTCCAGCTCCAGCCAGAACGCCCACGCATTCGCCGCGATCAGCCCCACCGTCACCACCGGCCATCGCCGCAGCCGCCGCGACGCATCCCCCAGCGGAATCATTCCACCCATGGCATCCTCGCTTTGTAGTTATGGTAATATGGTGATATGGCGATGCGGAAGATGACTTTCACAATTCCGGACGAAGTAGCCACCCCCTTCCTGCGGGTCGTCCCCTCTGCGCGCCGGTCCAGGTTTGTAACCGAAGCACTCCGTAAGACGTTGCGAGAACGGGAAGAGGCTCTGATCGCGGCTTGCGACGCAGTCAATGCCGATGCCGGCTTGAATGCCTTGGTGGACGAGTGGCAGGCAGCAAGCGATCCGGTGGAGGAGCCGTGGGATGAATCTGCTTCGAGGTGAAATCTGGTGGGTCGATCTCAATCCAACCAGAGGCAGTGAAATAAACAAGAAGCGACCCTGCGTTATCCTCTCGGTCGACCCCGTCAACCAGCGTCGAAGAACAGTAGTCGTTGTGCCGCTTTCCACTTCTCCCACGGTGCGCCCTCCGCTTACAGTCGCCGTGACCTGTGCCGGTCGTTCAGCAGTAGCTGTGATGGATCAGGTCCGTTCGACTGCGAAGGAACGATTCGCAAACAGAATTGGCACGGTCACTGCTTCCGAACTGGAAGCGCTCGAAGAGAGCCTTCGCGAGATTCTCGGGTTGTCCTGATCGCCACATCTGTCGATATTGTCCCCCCGCAAAAAAAGAGCGCCCCATCCCTGGAGCGCTCTTTCTCGTCCTGCTTGGTTTTCGGCGTGCCCTATTTCAGCTTGCGCCGGGCGATTCCCACCAGGCCCAGGAACCCCGTGCCCAGCAGCATCAGGCTCGAAGGCTCAGGACTCGCGACCACATCAACCGACGAGATACCCGTCGTGGCTTCTTGGGCGTCCGAAGGGTTCGTAATGCCGATCCAGATCGCGACCTCGGTGCTGCCGTTGATTCCGCTGTCGGCGCCCGCAACCAACTGCGCCAGCGTGTAGCTGCTGCCCGCGCCGTCGCCGGCAAACATATACAACTCCGAACTCGCGTCAACCGACGAGCCCGTCCCGCCGTAGCTGTCCCCGCCCAGGCCGGTCAGAGTATCTCCGCTGAACGCGAAGAACTGGTCATTGCCGCTCGAGTCCAGCCACAGGTTGATGCTCACCGGACTCCCGATCGAATTCACCGTCACGCTCTGCAACTCGCCCAGCGTCAGCCCGCCGTTGAAGTACAGAACGATCCCGGCATCCGAGTAGGTCAAAGTCGGGTAGCCCGGGTTCCACGTCTGCAGGGTGAAGTAAGGGTTGGAAACGCTTGGGCTTAACGCCATCGTATTTGAACCCAGCAGCTCCACAGGGCTCACATAGAACCCCGCGGCGTCACTTATGGCATAGTCCACGCCGGAGCTCGTGGTGGTAAATAACGTGTCCGCCTTTGCCGCGACTGCCGTCGTCAGTAAAAGTCCTGCAAATACCAAGCCAATCAATTTGCGCATTACGACTCCTTTTCGATTCATCATCGAATCGCGATTAAAGCGAATGGCGTCCTGGATGCACCTGCTGGCCCGCAAGCAAAAGAACCAGTGCACCAGGACGGCCGTCGGAGACAAGGCCCTGGGGAGTATCGTGATTCCGCCTGCAAAAATGCGCGTCCCAGAGCCTTTTCCAACTCTGAGACTGCAATTCATGTAAGAGGAGTTCGCTCAGCAGAGTAGGCGTCGCCCGCGCCCACTTCATGTGATCGCTGTCACTCGAACTTTGGTAAGGCGCTTGAGCCGCCCAGCAGTAACCCCCACCAGTTACCCGCTCCACCCCTGAACCTCGAACCTCGAACCGCGAACCTTTCCTACTGCCGCAACTCCACCTCAGTCGCCCCCTGCCCACCCTGGTTATGCTCGGGCTCGGTCACATTCGCCACATTCGGATGCCCCTTCAGATACTCCCGCAGCGTCCGCCGCAGCACGCCCATCCCCGTCCCATGCACAATCCGAACATGCGGCAGCCCCGCCAGGAACGCTCGATCCAGATACCGTGCCACCTCATCGTGCGCCTCCTCCGCCGTCCGCCCAATCACATTAATCTCCAGCGGCACCGAATCCGTCTCCGATCCCGATCCCGAAGCCATCTGCACCGTCACCCCACCCCGCCGCCGCGCCGCCTCCAGCGGAGTCACCGCCACCACCGCCACCACCTCCGCAATGTCCGCGATCCCCACCCGCATCTTCATCGTCCCCACCTGCACTTCAAAACTCTTGTTATCGATCACCCGCTCCACGCGCCCTTCGCGCCCCAGACTCCTCACCTTCACCAAATCCCCAACCTTCACACTCTTCACCGCGCTCGCCCGCACGGCAGCCACATCACCTTTATCAGCGCCCGTCGTATGCGCCAGCACCGTCTGCGTAAACTGCGCTGTAAACTCGCGCTTCGCGCGGGCAATCGTGGTACCCGCATCCCGCGCCAACCTCTTCGCGACGGCCTTGTCGTCAATCGCCTTCACGGCTTCCTGCAACTGCCACGCAAAATCATCCAGCAGCCGCCCCAGCTTCACCTCCAGCTCTTTCGTCCGCGCCTTCTGCTCCGCGCGTCCCTCGGTCTCCAGCCGCACCCGCTCCCGCGCAATCTCCCTTTCGCGAATCTCGATCGCCGCCCGCTCATCCGCAATCTGTGCGAGCTGTCCATGCAGTTGGTCCAGCAACGCGCCGATATCCGCCGCCTGCGTCGTCATATTTGCTCTCGCCGCAGTTACAATTTCCGCCAGCAGTCCCAACCGCTCCGCAATATTCAGTCCCGCCGACGCCCCCGGCACGCCCATCCGCAGCGCATACGTCGGCGCCATCCGCTCCTGGTCGAACCCCACCGCCGCATTCA
>CAZAXI010000263.1:0-5636 GCA_964489045.1 uncultured Granulicella sp.
AGGCGGCGAAGATGAAATCGGTATAGGGAATGGGCAGGAAGTCGCCCTGGGTCTGGGTGCCCTTGTTGGTGCCTTTGCCCCACAGGCCTCCGGCGCCGACGGCGATCAGGGACTGCTTGATCTGGTAGCCGGAGCCACGGGGGTCGCTATCGGGGTTGATGAAGGCGTCGATACGGGCCTGTTGGTAGTGCTTGAGGTGCTTGCCGCGCAGGACCATGACGCCGCCGACCGCGGCCAGCAGTAACAGGATGGCAACGGCCTGCCGGATGCGGATTCCGCCGAGAAAGAGGCCGGCGATGAGCACAGGCAGATAGGTGAGGGCGGTGCCAAGATCGGGTTGCCTAAGCACAAGGTACATCGGCACGCCGACCAGCACGAAGGCCTTGCCGATGTCGAGCCAGCTGAGTTCGCGCCCGGCCAGGCCCCAGAAGTACCGAGCTATGACGACGATCAGGATCAGCTTGACCCATTCCGACGGCTGAAAGTGCACGCCACCGCCGAGATTGATCCATCGCCTTCCACCCATCACCTTGGTACCCACCAGCAATACAGCCACCAGCGCCAGAAGTCCGATGCCGTAGGCCCAGGGCGCGATATCGATGAGGCGGTGGTAGTCGATGACGGAGATGATAAACATCAACACGATGCCGAGCAGCAGGAACTCGATCTGCTTCTCGCCGAAGCCGTGGAATTTGGTGTGCAGGGTGGCGGACTTGATCTCGAGCACGCTGATGACGGAGATGAGCACCACCAGGATGAGGAGGGTCCAGTCGAAGTCGCGGAAGGAGGAGAAGCGGCGCATGGGCTGGAAGTCGGTCTAGGGATTCGGCGCGGGGCGGTTGGCGGTGGACACCGGGAGAACCTTGGGCGCGGGCGTTGCTGCGGCGATGGTGGTGTGTGGGGCCGGGGATACTGTCGGCGCGGAGGCGGTGGGCGTGCCGGGTGGATTGGCTGCAGGAGTTGGCGCAGGCTTGGGGGTATCGACCAGGCGGAGATTGCCGTCGTGCTTGCGCTGCTTGGTGACGAAGGCGTTGACTACCTGCGCGGCGACGGGTGCGGCGGCGGTGGCTCCCCAGCCTCCATGCTCACAGAGCACAGCAACGACGATGTCGGGATTGCGGCGCGGCGCCATGCCGACGAACCAGGCGTTGGCGCGAGCGTTTCCAGTCAGCAGGTTGTTGCCGCCGATGCTGTGGTTGACAACTTGGGCGGTGCCGGTCTTGCCGGCGAAGTCGATGCCCTCCAGACGGACTGCAGCGCCGGTGTCATAGCCGCCGGGGAGCATGGTTTGCGCCATTCCATCGGTGATGGTCTCCCAGTTGTCGGGGGTGAGGGGGATGGTGCGTTCGCCGGAGCCGGGATAGCTTGCAGCGATAGCGGATGCCATGTCCGGCGGGAGTTCATCGGGGAAGACGACGTGGGGCCGCTGGAGCACGCCGCCGGAGGCAATGCCCGACAACGCACGCGCCAGTTGGATGGGGGTCGCCTGGACCGATCCCTGTCCGATGCCTACCGAGATGGTCTCGCCCGCATACCACTTTTCGTGCTGCGTCTTCAACTTCCAGGCGGTGGAGGGCATGGTGCCGGTGGCCTCGTCGGGCAGATCGATTCCAGTCTTTTGCCCCAGGCCGACTTCGGTTCCGTACTTGGCGATGGTGTCGATGCCCAGCTTCTCCGCCAGCGTGTAGTAGTAGGTATCGCAGGACCACGGGATGGCGTGGTCGATGTCCACCATGCCGTGATGGTGATCGCAGGCAAAGAAACGACCGTAGAAATTGGCTCCGCCGTTGCACATCACGTGCATGGTCTGGGCGGCGTTCTCTTCGAGGCCGGCGAGCGACATGATGATTTTGAAGGTTGAACCGGGGGCAAGCTGCGCCTGGATGGCCTTGTTCATCAGCGGGTGGTTGGGGTCGTTGACGATCGACGACCAGTAGCTTTTGGTGAGGCGCACGGAGAACTGGTTAGGATCGTAGGTCGGACGCGAGACCATGGCGAGGATTTCGCCGGTGTGCGGGTCCATTGCCACCAGCGCGCCGTTCCTGCCTTCCATGGCCTGCTCGGCAACACGCTGGAGATCGAGGTCGATGGTGAGGCGGAGGTCGTGGCCGGGGATGGCGAGGACCTGACCGGCGGTTTCGAGTTCCTTGCCGTGACTGTTGACGATGACATCGCGCGAGCCGTCGGTGCCGCGCAGCCAACTGTCGTAGGTCTGCTCCACGCCGGATTTGCCCACCACGTCACCGGGCTCGTAGAAGTCATACTTGGAGCTGTTGAGATCCTCTTCCGACACTTCGCCGACGTAGCCGATGAGGTGTGCGGCGAAGCCGTCGCGGGGGTAGAGGCGGCGCTGGGTATCGCGCATTTCGAGTTCGGGCAACTCATTGCGGTGGGCCTCGATGAAGGCCTGCTCGTCCGGGGTAATGTCCTGTTTGAGCGGGATCGACTCGTAGGCCGGCGAGCTTGCATAACGGCGCAGGATGGTCTGGACCTGGTCGACTGGGAGATCGAGGCCGCGGGCGATGAGGGGAATGTCTGCTGCCAGGTCTTTGACCTGGTCGCGCAGCAGGAAGCAGGAGACCGAGGGGTAGTTGTCGACGAGGATGCGACCCTCGCGGTCGAATATCTTGCCGCGCGGCGCGAGCACGGGGTCCTTGCGGATGCGGTTGGCCTCGGCAAGCACGCGGTAGCTGTCCGCGCCGAGGATCTGCAGGCGCCACATCCCGGAGGCGAGCACGGCGAGGAGCAGCACGACGAGGTATTGGGTCGCGTGCAGCTTGCCCGCTGAGACCTTCTCATCGCGGGCGTTGTAGCGTTCGGAGCTGTAGAGGCTAGCCATGCTGCAAATCCTGCTGGTTCCAGTTTACGTCGTTCTGCCGGGCGAGATCACTGCCCCTTGTGGGTCATCAGCGAGCGGTAGAGTTCCAGGCAGTGTCTGACGAATGGGATTGGTCGCAGAAACCGGTCGGATATCGCGACAAAAAGCATGTCCCCGGGGCTAAAGCCCACATTCTCGCTGTCCTCTGATGCCCGGACTAAAGTCCGGGCCTATCTCAGAAGCAAAAACAACGGTAGTACAGTCCGGGCCTATTTCAAAGGCCAATACAACCGCAGTGCCGATTCGTCCGACACGTCCTACTCCGGGTGCTTGGTGCGGTCGAGGAGGAGGAAGACCGGGATAGCGACCACCGTGTTCACCGCCGCACGAAGCAACTCGTGCAGCCACATCAGGTGGAAGCCGCGGATGCCCAACAGGCGGCGTTCGATGAGGTAGAGGAGCACGCTTTGCAGCAGGGAAAAGCCGAAGGTGAGGACCGCGCGCGTCGCCGAGTTCTCGACGTCGATGCGGCTGCCCAGGCTGGCGGCGGCGTAGCCAATGACGGCCTTGGCCATGCCGTTGACGCCGATGGGCTGGATGGTGATTACATCCTGCAGCAGGCCGATGGTCGCGCCGGTGGTGGTTCCGGCGATGGGGCTGCGGCGGCTGATGGCGAAGAACAGGGTGACCACCAACGGCAGATCGAGGATGGCGAGCGCCGGAAGCAGTTTGGGGAGAAGCACCTGCAGCAGGATTGCACCCAGCGGCACAAAGATGGCGACCGGAAGGCTGAAGCTCTGCTGTTCAACCTCGCGGCGCGACATGTAACTGCGTGTGACCATGGGAATTGGTGGAGAGCTCCTCGCCTACCTCAGCCTAAACGGAATTCGCCGCGGGCGAAGCACTTCGTGGGTACGAAAACAAATACGGAGATTCTGGACTCGATGAAACTGAGTCCAGAATGACGACCTTCTTGGGGGGCGCGTGAGCTTTGCGCGGGCCCTTGGGAGGGGTGCATCATTTGGGCTCGTCCGGCTTGGGTGCAGGCTGCTGGCTTGGCGCGGGCGGGGTGGCCTGGGGCTTGATGGGTGCGCCGGGAGTCAAGGCCGAGGCGGGTGGCGTGGTTCCGCTGGTGTACCGGTCAGGATGCACAGTTGGCAGCGGGTGGGGGAGGACCAGCGGAGGCGGGACGCCATTGGCCGGCGCCGCGGTTGCGGGCGGAGTAGTTCCGGCGGGGCTGCCGGGTGCGCCTGGCGGCTGGTCGTCATGGATGCCGGGAAGGCGCTCAGCGCTGAGGTCGGCTGCGTGTTGCGCCTCCGCGGTGGCGAGATCCTGCTGGGCGTCCGCCGGCAGGTTGGATTGCGTGCCGGTGATGACCAGGACCTCCTCGACGCGGTCCAGATTGACCGCCGGACGGACCACGATGGCGGTGTACGGCTGGTGATCGGGATCGGGTGCAATGCTCTCGATAGTGCCAACCGGCAAGCCGCGCGGATACACCTGATCGCCGCCGGAGGTGAGCACCTGCTCGCCGGGCTTGATGCGTGAGTCGGCAGTGAGATTGACGATCTGCGCTCGTCCGGCAGCGGTGCCGCGCAGAATGGCACGGATGCGCGTGCTGGCCAGGATGACGCCCGCGCCGGAGGTCTGGTCGTTGATCTCGAGCACCTGCGCGGTGTCGGGAAAGACATCGCGCAGTTTGCCGACGATGCCATCCTGGGTAATGACCGCCATATCGGGCTTGAGCCCGTCGCGCGAACCTTTGTCGATGGTGAGAACACGCGACTGGTCGCTGCCGCTGGAGCCGATCACCTGGGCGGCGACGGTTGCGCCGACGTAGCGCTCCTTGAAGCCGAGCATCGCCTGCAGCCGGCGGCCCTGGAGCGCGTCTTCGGCGATGGCGGCCTGCTCGATGCGCATGCGGGTGAGCTGCTGTTGCAAGTCTGCATTCTGCCGGCGCACGTGGCGGAGGTCGATGTAGTCCGACCAGCCACGGTGGATGCCGGAGCCGACGGCGTGGGCAACCAGTTCGAACGGCGTAACGGTGGAGGTGGCCCACATGCGGATGAGGCGCACACTGCGTCCGTCGGGCTGGCTGGAATCGGCGGGCGTACGCACCTGCATCGCCAGCGCAATCGCCTGTGCCAGCAGGACCGCGATCAGGAACAACGCATTCTTGAACCGAGAGATGAAATCCATTGCCTAGAGGCTTAACACCGATCTACGCCGACGTTACCGATCTGCTGCCAGCCAAAGATGAAAGCGAAGCACGGAGACCACTGCCGGCCCTGCTCTGCTAGTCGATCGAAATCTTGCGCAGCAGCTTGAAGTCCGAGAGCATTCTGCCGGTGCCGAGCACGACCGACGCCAGGGGATCGTCGGCGATGGAAACTGGCAGGCCGGTCTCTTCGCGGATGCGCTTATCGAGGTTCTTGATCAGCGCGCCTCCGCCGGTGAGTACGATGCCGCGGTCGGAGATGTCGGCGGAGAGCTCAGGCGGCGTGCGCTCCAGCGCGACGCGGATGGCGTTGATGATGGTCGAGATGCATTCCGACAAGGCTTCGCGAATCTCCGAGTCGTCGATGGTGATGGTTTTGGGCACGCCTTCGATCAAGTTGCGTCCCTTGATCTCGAGCGAGAGCGGTTTGTC
Organism: uncultured Granulicella sp.; assembly: GCA_964489045.1. Lineage (GTDB taxonomy): Bacteria > Acidobacteriota > Terriglobia > Terriglobales > Acidobacteriaceae > Edaphobacter. The sequence continues at coordinate 5,469 of CAZAXI010000263.1, forward strand.
CAGCGGGTAGGCCGAGCCCAGCACCATCTTGATCTGCTCCGCGGTGCGCTCGCCGATCAGCAGGTTGTACTTGCGTTTGAGGTAGGTGACGACGGCCTCGTCCATCTGGTTACCGGCCATGCGCACCGAGCGCGAATAGACGATGCCGGCGAGCGAGATCACGGCCAC
>CAZAXI010000264.1:0-5630 GCA_964489045.1 uncultured Granulicella sp.
CCGTAGCATCCCGCCGATGATCGGGCTGCGAGATGCCGTGCCCTTCATTCGGGTACGTGAAGTAGCTGAAAGTCTTGCCCGCCTTCTTCAGCGCCGCAGCAAACTCCTGCGACTCCTGTGGGGGGACCTGCGGGTCCTCCTCGCCGTGCAGAATCAGCAGCGGTGTCTTGATCTTGTCGACATCAGGAAGCACGTTCGCCTTGCGGTAGCTCGCCGGCTTTAACTCCGGAGGCCCACCCATCTTCGTCTCCCAGCGGATCTCCGAGTTGCGATTGGTGTACTTCAGGAAGAGCGCGCGATCTACGACCCCGAACTTCTCAATGCCCACAGCAAAGGTATCGGGATACTTGGCGACTGCGTTGGCAACCACAGTTCCTCCATGGCTTCCGCCGGAGATGCCGACATGCTTAGGATCGGTCAGCCCGGTGTCAACCAGATACTTCACACCGGCGACGACATCATCGATCTCACCACCTCCGGAGTCCTCGACGTTGGCGTTGCGAAAGCGTTCACCGTAGCCAGTGCTGCCGCGGAAGTTGGGATCGAGCACCACATAGCCCTGATCAGCCAAATACAGCGCATTGGGAGACGCAGTCAGCGTCGTTTGCCCCTCGGGTCCACCATGCGCGAGCACAACGGTGGGGTAGCGCGTCCCCACCTTGTAGTCGACTGGCTTATAGAGAATGGCGGCAATGGTCAAGCCATCCTTGCTCTTGTAATGGATCACCTCGGGCACGATACCGAGATTCGCGTAGCGCGACGGCCGCAGCTCCCCGATCAGGCGAGGCGCGGACTTCCCACTGACATCTGCGCTGTAGGTCCCGGAAGCGCCGAGTACATCGTTATGTGTGAACTGGATGCTCTGGCTATCAGCCGACCAGCGAATTCCAATCTCATGGCCGGCGAAATTGGTGAGGCGATGCGGCTCACCGCCGGCCGCCGGTACCAGCCAGATGTGCCGCTCCTCCGCAACACCGCGGTTTGAGACGAAGGCGATCCACTTGCCATCGGGCGAGTAGACCGGGTCCTCGTCTTCGCCCTCGCCAAAGGTCAGCTCCTTGGGCGCTCCGCCCTTGGATGGAATAAGCCAAATCTTGTCCCAGTGAGTCTCTTGCAAGACCACCGCAAGCGTGCCACTGTCCGGCGACCACACATCCGTGTTGACGGCCCATGCACCGCCGGGATCGTTCTTAGCGATATAAAGGTCAAGCGTCGGACCGGCCGCCGTGCCTGTTTTCTGGTTGAAAGGAAGCACCTTCAGCTTGCCGGAGAAGAACTCCCGCGAGCGCTCCGTGTAGGAGATGCGCGTTCCATCGGGAGACCAAGCCGGTCGCGCGTCGAAGCGATCCGAAGCAACCGCATCGCCATGGTCCGCAGCAACATTGACCGCGATCACATCCTTGCCGTGATAGATCTCCGTTGCCGCCAGCCAGTTCTTTACCTTGCCGTCTGCGCTGACGACATACAACTCGTTGTAACCCTTCGTGCCAGTGTCGTAGAGGATCCACTTGCCGTTCGGGTTCCACTGCGGATTATGATCAGTGGCTCCGCGCGGATCGCCTGGCCCCTTGGGGTCGTGCGTCAGTTGCACGGCCTCGCCGCCAGCAACCGCTACGTCCCACACCTGGCCATCGCTCAGGAACGCAATATTCTTGCCGTCAGGGGACAACTGAACATCAGTCTTCAGGGCCGGCGTGGAAGTCAGCACCCTCTCAGCGCTGCCGTCGGTGGGCTTCAGCACAATCTGTCCGTTATCCTGGGTGACCGAGTATTTTCCATCCGGAGTGATCTGGGCCTCGCCTCCGTGCCCACGGCCAAAGCCGCCACCACCGCCGGGGCCACTGCGACCGCCCCCAAGAATGTCATCGAGCGTGAGCTTCTGTGTCTGGGCCGAAAGTAACGCGGGAGTCAGCAGCAGGAATGATAGGCTAAGAACTTTTCGCATCTTGAATCTCCTTGGACTATTGGTGCGGCCGCTGCCTGCTTGATATGTGGCAGCGACCGCACGGGTTAGAAGATGAACTTGCCGAAGACGACCAGAACGCGCCCCGAGACGGCCGACCCCTGGCCGGTGCCGTAGATGCTGGTGGGCGAGGCCTGCGTCGCAGTAATCAGGCCGAAGCTTCCGCTATTGACGTCCGAGGTAGGCAGGCCAAAGTTAGGATGGTTCAGTAAGTTGTATGCGTCCGCCCCAATCTCGAAGCGTTTGCCTTCGGCAACCGGAATTGACTTGCCAAGTTGCGACGAGATGGAGAAGAACCCGGGACCACGGAAGCTGTTTGGCTTTGTGTTGCCCCAGTCAGTCTGCGTCGCAGCGGTGGCGAAGTCAGCGGTCGTCAAGCAGGGCGTGTGCCCCGCGAGATTGACGGAGACCTTGGAGCAATGCGTTCCGAGCGCACTAGGGACGACCAGATCCGCGAGGATCGAACCGCTGAAAGTGCTGGAAAGGCCAGCGGTGGCCCCGTTGATTCCACCATTCGTCACCGTAAAGGGCCGGCCGCTGTAGAGATAGACCTTGCCGCCAAACTTCCATCCACCCAGAATGTTTTGGTAGAGGTGATTTGAGAACTTCGGCGTTGAATAAACGAAATCCGCCGAGAAATTGTGCCGAGTATCAAACGCCGTAGGACCGTAGCTATCACTTTTCTTACCTGTGGTAGCCAAGGACGCCAACGAGTACAGCGTCGGATTGTAGATGCTGGTCTGCGCCAGAGACTTGCTCCAGGTGTAGCTACCGCTGGCTTGAAACCCGTGTAGGAATGCGTGACGCTCTGCCACTGTGAGACCGTCGTAATTTCCGTAACCGGTGTCGTAAACCTGAGTCACCGCAGCAAAACGCGGATCAGGAGCCGACGTTGGCAATCCTCCAAAGCCCTTGGTAGACGCACCGTTTGCGGCCGCTGTCGACAGCGCATAATTGTAGCTGTGGTTCCCGGCATAGGACACCGTGACCACATCTCGCTTGGTGAGTGGGTGCTCCACCTCGAGACTCCACTCCAGTACCTTGTTCGTGTGGAACTTGTCGGGATTTACGTAGAGCCCCGGCGTGGAGAACGTTACACCTGCTCCAACTGCCGCTTGAAGCTGGGTCAGAGTATCGCCTGCGGCGAAGCCATTCTGGAAGGCAGTGTTCGAGGCAATCGCGGTGACCTGCGAAGTTCCGGCCGTTGGCGAGAGACCCACAATTCCGGTCGTCACCTTTGGAGTGAACTTGTTAGGCGAGTTCCCGTAAACACTGGATGTGATGCCGGCTGTGAAAGTGTTGGCAAAGAGCCCAACCCCACCGCGTATCACGGTCTTTCCTTCTCCAAACGGCGAGTAGGCAAACCCGAACCGAGGCTCGGTTATGACGCCCTCCAGCGACTTGAAGTCCTTGTTGAATCCGTTTTGCAGTGTGACGTTGTATGGGACAGTAGCTCCAGCTTGATAGCCATTGCCGAGGAAGACAGTATTCGCCCTTGAGAAGCAGTTCTCCTTGCACCACGGATTGCCCTGGTACTCGAAGCGCACGCCAAAGGTGAGGTTGAGGTTGTTCAGGATCTTCCACTCGTCCTGCCCATAGAAGCCGAGCGAGTCGACACGAATGTGTACGTATGGCTGCAGCGGAAACGCCTGAGAAAAGCTGTTGAAGTTCTTGCTGTCAGTGACAGTTCCCTTGGCATAGTCAGCCAGGCTGCCGAAAGAGTAGCTGGGCAGCGTACCGCTTATGTTGGCGCTGCTGCTGATGCGATTGTTTCGGTTGTTCACGCCAAACTGAAGCGTATGCTTGCCATGCTCCCATGAAAGATCGTCAATGATCCCAAGCTGCTGACCGATCCGACCGGTATTTAGCGACGGCGCGAGAGTTGGAAAGCCTCCACCGCTGGCGCCACCCTCCGAAATCCCAATCGCGAGAGGAATCACATTCAACTGAGCCTGAGTGTTTGCACCACCTACAACCGAGTAGTAGTTACCGTTCAGAATGAAGTTATTCGAAAGCCGTTGAGTGATCGCATAAGTGTGATTCAACTGCGGGATGACCCAGGGTTGCGGGCTTCTTCCACTGAAGAGTGGGTTGATTGGATTGGTGCTGCTAGCCTGTACACCCGCATCCCGGCTGATTTGAAAGTAAAGCTTCTGCTTGCCGTTGATATTCCAGTCCACGCGCCCGACAACGGTGTATTCCGTGTTGACACTCGATGCCGCTGTACCATATGCAACCGCGCAAGAGACGCCTGAAGCACCCCCGAACTGCGGACCGCTGGTCCCTGAGAGATAAGTACCAGAGAAGCCATTTTTTCCGCAGCCCTGGTTACCAGTGGTGTCGACAAACGAACCGCTGGTCCCGTTGACGACCGGCACTGCTCGGCTCAAGCCCGGAGCTGAGTTGTATTGGCTGAAAATGGCCTGATAGTAGGGAATCGCAGTCGTGGGGACGTGCGCCAATACATAGGTCTGGAGTGCCTGAGATGGCAGCGAAACAACTCCCGCAGTAGGCAGAGCGTAGTCAAGACCTTCGGTATTGAAGAAGACAGCGACCTTGTCCTTGACGATAGGGCCGCCGATGGACGCAGCGTACTGGTTGGCCACAGCGCGGGCGCGAGGCGTCCCGTTGGCATTATTAAAGTAGTCATTTGCGTTTAGAAACGAGCCGTTATAGTTCTCAACAAGATTGCCGTGGATGTGGTTCGTACCTGACTTACTGATGTAGTTCACCTGGGCGCCAGCTTCGCGGCCGTACTGTGCGCTGTAGGCGTTGGTGATGACCGAGGCCTCGGCCACGTCATTGGCTCCCAGCGTGTTGTTGCTGGAACCGGACTTGTTGTTGTTGTTGTACGGCTCCACGATGTCTGCGCCATTGACCGTGAATAACACTGAGTTGAACGGCAAACCATTCACGTTGAAGTTTGCGTTTCCTCCGCCGACGTTGATGCGAACTCCTGGTGTGGAGAAGGCAATATTGGTAATATCGCCGCCATTCACCGGCGTGTTTTCGATGTACTGCTGGCTATAGTCGGTGAGATTATTCCCGTTTTCCGTTTGCAGTAGGCCGGCTGAGGTGTCCACTTCCACGGTCTGCTGGACGGCCTTCACTGCGAGCTTCAGGTTGACCGATTGTTCCTGCCCGACCAGCAGGTGGATCTGCACCGGCGACGCACCCAGAGAGCCTGCTTCGGCGGTGATCTCGTAGTCCGCAGGCTTGAGAAAGGGGAACCTATAGCGGCCAGACGCACCGGTAACTGTGGTGCTGATGGCATCAGTCTCAGGCTGACGAATCCTGACGATGGCATGAGCCACGACTGCACCAGTCGAATCCGTAATGGTACCGACTACCGTAGCACTGGTTAGTGTTTGAGCGATCAGATGGTTCACTGGCGAGAAGACGATCAGCGACGCAAGCAAGAACTTACGAAAATGGGTTGAACGCATGACGATCCTATGGCGCGAGACTTAACGCTGTAGGCGTGCGGGAGCACGCAGTTACACGACTGCGCCGCATCGGCGACACCGGTTCACGAAGACAAAAGTCAACGAGCAGGCGCACGTCGAGGTCAATCAGAAATCCACAGCGCAGTAGATGCACGACTGCAGCAGAACTTCTGAAAAGCGACTATTGAATTAGAGGGGGGATTCGCACGGAGTGTGCGTTA
>CAZAXI010000265.1:0-5618 GCA_964489045.1 uncultured Granulicella sp.
GGTGTTGGTGTCGCTGATGGCGTGGAGGGCGGCGTCGAGGGAGAGCTTGCTGCCGCGGTCGTGGGATTCGCTGATGAGCAGGATGGCGCGGCGGTATTCCAGGGGCTGTTTGCGGAGCAGGTCGATGGAGAAGCCGATGGAGTCGAGGGTTGCGGCACCGTCGTCTCCACTGTCATCTTTGATGAGCGCTTCGATGCCGGCGGCGGCTTTGTCGGCGTCGGGGGTGAAATCGGTTACCAGCACGGGCGAGCTGTCGTAGCCGACCACCGCGATCTTGTGGGGCACGCCACCGACGATCGAATCCAGCATGGTGGCGACGGCCGAGTCCTTGAAAATCTGCTCGGCGCCGGCGCCGCCGCCTTCAATGTCGACCACCAGGGCCAGGGGCTCGCTGCCAGTGTCCTCTTCGAGGTGGAGCTTCTGCGGGATGCCGTCGTCGGTGAGGACGAAGTCGTTGGCGTGGAGGGTGAAGACGAGCTGGCCGGATTTTTTCTCGCGGACCAGGGCGGGAACGAGGACCAGGGTGGACTGGCTGCTGATGGTGGGAGTTTGCGAGGCGGGAGGCGGCGTCTGCGCGGGCGCGGTGGAGGCAGTTGCGAATGCGAGTACGAGTGCGGCGCGAAACCTCAAAGGTCATAGCCCTCGGGATTAGTTTAGCTGCGCCGCGGAAACTAGTGGGGATGCGAGGGATCGGGGGTGGGGACGACGGTGGCGTCTACGTCGAGGATGACTTGCTTGTCGGTGCGGAAGACGAAGGTGCTGGGGTCCTTGAGTCCCCATGCGACGAAGGGGATGGTGAAGTGGGTGGCGAGCGCGACCGCGGATGACTGGGGGTGCAGGTTGACGGTGATCTGGAGGGGATGGTCCTGACCGTGGAGGGTGAAGATGCCGTGGACGGTGACCGGGCCGGTGGCGCTGAGGTCGATGGGGCCGTCGATGTGGGTGGGGCGGAAGGTGATGGTGGGGTATTGCGCGCTTTCGAGGATGGCGGCGTGCATGCGCTGGTCGCGGGAGGAGTCGCCGCTTTCGCCGCTGGTGGCGTCGATGACGATGAGGCCGGAGGCGTCGCCGGTGGCGGGATCGATGCGGAAGGCACCGCTCTTGAGCTTGAAGGTGCCGTGGACGGTGTGGATGGTGGTGTTAAGGGTCCAGTGGACCGCGGTCGTGGAAGGGTCGAGGGTGATGGCGAAGGGAGTCTGCGGCTTTTGCGCGGTAGCGCCGGCGGCGAGCGCGAGCAGGAGTCCACAGCACAGGGCAGCGAGGCTGGGGCGGAGGTTGCGAGCGTGGCCGTTGCAGGAGTTCACGCGGGCGCGCCTTTGGTGAGCAGGCTCCAGCCGAAGCGTGGGGTACGACGGAGGAGGACGGAGGCGAGGTTCTTTTCACCCATGTGAGCGTGCAGCAGGTCCTCGAAGAAGACAGGCGTGGAAGCAAGCGCGCGGATGGCGCGGACCTGCAAGGCGGGCCAGCGGTCGAGAGTGAGCATGAGCTCGCCCATGGCGAAGGGAAGCTTGCCGATCTGGCGGTGGGAGCGGCGGTAGGGCTCGAGTGAGCCGGAGTGGATGGATTCGGCGAGGGCGAGGGCCTGGCGGAAGGAGATGGCGAGGCCTTCGCCGGTGATGGCGTCGGCTGAGCCGGAGGAGTCTCCGAGCAGGGCGACGAAGCCGGTGGCGACGCGGCGGAGCTTGCAGGATGCAGTTACGGCGCCACGCTGGTGCGAGGCCATCTCCGCGCCTGCGAGGCGGGCGGCGACCTGAGGGAAGTCGGCGAGGATGTTGGCGCGGGCGTCTGCGGAGATGCGATGGGGGTCGCGGGTGATGTAGACCACGCAGACACAGTCGGGCGCGACGGGAGTGATGTAGAGCTGGCCGCCGGGAGCCCAGTGGACTTCGACGAACTCACTCCAGGGAGCGACGCGGTAGTGGGTGCGGAAGCCGAAGCGGAGAGAGCGCATGCGGGCGCGGTCCAGGCCTGCCCAGCGGCGGACCGAGGAGGCCTGGCCGTCGGCCCCGATGAGCCAGCGGAAGCGCATGGGTTGGCCGTTGACGAGGGCGGAGCGAAAGGTCCCGGGGGAGTTGACGGGGTCGGATGCCGCATCGGGAAGCTGAATGCGGCTTTTCCAGAGGATGCGGGCGCCAGATTGTTCCGCGCGGGCAGTAAGCAGCGCATGGAGGTAGGGGCGGCGGATGCCGATGCCAGCGCCGCGGGGAAAGCAGGCGTCGACGCGATGGACGGAGTTGGCGAAGCGGATGCCGCGGAAGGGATGCCCGTCGGACTCGGTGAGCGAGATGCCGAGCTGCGCGAGCGTCTCGCGCGAATCCGGCATGAGGCCCTCGCCGCAGGCCTTGTCGATGGAAGCCGGGCGGGCCTCGACGACAGTGCAGCCGATGCCGCGCTGGCGCAGGGCTATGGCAGCAGCAAGGCCGGCGGGGCCACCGCCGACGATCAGGACTTCGGTGGTCGCGTTCGCCGCGACGTTCTGGTTCAGCATGCCAGCAATACGACCTCAGCGTTTAGTACAACAGAAGCCCGGAGATTGGACGAACGGCGCGGCTTTTCGCTATCTGCCTCGATTAGGATCATACGGCTGGGGAACGTCACCTGGGTGCGAGCGGAGTAAAGTCCGGGTGTTGCGATCCGATAAGTAGAATGGAGAGGCTTTGGCAGCGCATCCGCGCGCGAGCCTGCAAGCGCTGATTGCACGGGAGATGCGGAGAGGGATACTTCTGATGAATCTAAGCAGGTTGGGCCTGAAGATAAAGATCGCGGCCGGGTTCGGATCGCTGCTCGCGATCATCGCGGGGATGGGTCTGATTGGGTACCAGGCGGCGGTGGAGAGTGTGTCACTTTCGCACGAGATGGGGCAAAAGGCCGCGATGAGCGACCGCGCCCACTCGATCCAGGAGGCCTTCCTGTTGGAGCGGATCGGCACGCGAGATGTGTTGATGGGCCGGGACAACGAGAGCACGCACCTGTTTGAGCATGGCGAGGCGGACTTCCGGCAGGCGATGGAGACGCTGCAGCCGCTGATCTCCACCGAGGAGGACCGCAATCTGTACGCACGGGTGGAGCTGGCGGCTGCGAACTACACCCAAGGCAACGAAGAGGTGGTCGCCAGGTACCGTGGGGGAGATACGCGCGGGGCGATGAAGCTGTTCAAGGACCATGAGGCGCTGGCGCGGGTCACCGCATTGACGGACGCGGTGAATGCCCTGACGATCGAGTTTGAACAACAGATGCAGGACGCGCTGAGCCAGCATGTTGCGTCGGACGCCTGGACCAAGCGGCTGATGCTGATCCTGGCGCTGGCTGGTTTCGCGTTCGGCCTGGGCATTGCCCACTTCACTGCCTACTCGATCGTGCGTGCGATTCGCAGGATGCTGACGATGATCAACTCTATCTCCTCCAACAATCTGGCAGTGGACGACATGGAGGCGAAGACGAGCGACGAGATGGGCAAGGCAGCGGTGGGCCTGAACCGGATGAAGAACAGCCTGCGCGATGTGATTCTCTCGATCGCGTCGACAGCACAGGATGTTTCGGGTTCGAGCCGCGAGATTTCGGCGACGGCCGCGCAGGCCGCGGGCAGCGCGGAGGACCAGAAGCAGCAGGTGGAAGAGATTGCGACGACCATGCAGGAGATGGCCGCGACGGTGCGCGAGGTGTCGCGGAACGCCAACGCGGCGGCCCAGTCCGCGGAAAGCGCGGCGAGCAGCGCGCGGGATGGCGGCAAGATCGTGGAGGACGTGCTGGAGCGGATGCGCGGGATTGCGCAGTGCACGCTGGATACAGCAGCGAACATTGAACACCTGGGGGCGCGGTCGGATGAGATTGGGCGGATCGTCGGGGTGATCGACGAGATTGCGGACCAGACCAACCTGCTGGCACTGAACGCGGCGATTGAAGCGGCACGCGCAGGCGAACAGGGACGCGGCTTTGCCGTGGTCGCGGGGGAAGTGCGGCGGCTGGCGGAGCGGACCACGGTGGCGACCAAGGAGATTGCGGCGGTGATTGAGAAGGTGCAGTCGATCACCGCGGATGCGGTGCGGCAGATGCGCTCGAGCACGGCGGCGGTGGAGCAGGGGGTGGAGGTGACGGGCAAGGCCGGCGATGCTATCCAGAGGATCGTTCGTGAGGCGGACAAGGTTGGCGCCATGGTGGCGCAGATTGCCTCGGCGGCGACGCAACAGGCAAACGCGACCGAGGAGGTAACCGCGAGCATGGCCCAAATCAGCGAAATTGCCGCCGAAGCCGCCGACGGGTCGCAGCTATCCGCGCGGGCCTGCGGACAACTGTTCAACCTGGCGCTGGGACTGGAAAACATGGTAGCCCGGTTTGAGGTGGGGCCGCGGATGGCACCGGACGGGAGAGCTGCGGCGACGGCGGCCGCGAAGTGGGTACCCGCTGCCTGAGAGCCTGGGGAGTGTCAGCGGCCTTGGGAGGGATCGGGCGAGGCGGAGACGCTGAGGTCGAGCTGGATGTGGGGGATGCCGGGGGCGTAGCAGTTGCCGTCGCGGTAGGTGGCGGTGCAGGATCGCGTAATATCTTTCCGCTGAGGAGACTGGGCAAACTGCCAAGCGGCTCCGTCGAGGGTACCGCTGAGGTCTGGTGCGGGCGGTTTGGCGGGGTTCACGACGCATCCGGGTGCGGGCGGGCAAGCGTCCTGAATGACCCAGAAGGCGATCTCGTGCAGATGCTGGGCGGCGACGTGCTGGCGAATATCCTGAATGGTGGTGATGGTGACAGGCTTGCCGTCCGGACCTTTGCCGTCGGGCACGGGCTGGCCGCTGGCGTAGACGCCGGGGCGGTAGGCGGTGCCGGCAACGGCCTCGGTCCACGCGAGCAGGTAGTCGGCCTGCTCGGGGAGCATGCGGCCGCCCTCTTCCTGGTCGAGGAAGAGGATGGTGTGGGGCGGGAAGCCTTCGCGCTGGGCTGCGGCGACGGCGGCGGCGGCATCCTCGCGCCCGAGTGCAGCGGGAGGCTTGCCGGACTTCTGCGCGCGGAGAATCTCCTTGTCCCAGCGGCCGTTGGCGACAACCAGAAAGCCGAAGCCGTTGCGCAGGAGAATCTCGCGCTTGCCGACCCACGGGTTCGAGTTGGTGAGGGGTGGGTTGGTGAGCCAGTAGCCGGTGAAGGCGAACTGCTTGCGCAGGGCCGGGAGTTGGGCGTCGCCGGGGTAGTCGTCGCGGTCGAAGCCGACGTAGTTCTGGGGGGCGGGGGCGTTGGCGGGCGGGGACTGCTGCGCGCAGGCGATGGCGGTAAGGGCGAGTGCGGCGAAGACGAGAGGCGAGAGGCGCATGAGGGATTGGATGCGTACAGGGGTGATTATAAAGTTTATAGAAGCTGTGCTACCTTGGCTGCCAGAGCTGTCGAGGGGGAGGAAAACGCGATGGGCGAGGCGGCTGTGATGCGGGAGATTGATCCGCGGTATCCGGTGGGCAAGTTCAAGCGACTGGAGAAGGTGACGCCGCATCTGCGCATGGCGGCAATTGCGACACTGGCGGAGTTGCCCGGGAAGCTGCGCGAGGCAGTGGAAGGGCTGGACCGGGTGCAGTTGGAAACGCCATACCGCGAGGGCGGATGGACGGTGCGGCAGTTGGTGCACCACATTGCGGACAGCC
>CAZAXI010000266.1:0-5564 GCA_964489045.1 uncultured Granulicella sp.
CAGGACTTCGACGGCTCCTCCGCCTCCAACAACTTCATCGACGCCTTCCGCGCCTCCATCACCTTCCACATCGTCGCCTGGCCGGTCGACAAGTCCGCCGAAGAAGCGCTGGCCTCGAACGCCGCGCGTGCGGTGCTGATCATTCCTCCACACTTCGGCCGCGATCTCGCCCGCGGCATCAACTCTCCCGTCCAACTCCAGGTCGACGCCTCCGACGCAAACACCGCCAAGCTGGTCTCGGGAAACGCTACCGAGATCGCGTCCGCCTACAACCAGCAGATCTCCAGAGCAGCCCAGGCAGCGCCCGTCCAGGCTGCCATGCGCCTGTGGTTCAATCCGGGCCTGTCGTCAAAGAAGTTCTACGGCCCCGGGGTCTTTGTGCTCGCGATCTCCATGTTCCCGCCGCTGCTCGCCGGACTAGCCATGGCTAAAGAAGGCGAGCAGAAGACGATCCTCCAGGTCTACGTCTCCAGCATTTCGGCGCACGAGTTCCTACTCGGAAAGATTTTCGCGTTCATGGCCGTGGCGCTCGGCGAGGCCTTGGTGATGTCGACGCTCCTGTTCACCTACTTCGGCCTCGCCTTTGCCGGAGACCCCACGCCCGTTATCATCGCCACCATCCTCTACACCTTCTGCGTCGCCTGCTTCGGCACCATGGTCGGCGTCAACATCCCCAATCAGGTCGCAGCCATGCAGGCGGTCGCCCTTGGCGGATTTCTGCTGGTCTTCCTGCTCTCCGGTCTGATGTTCCCCATCCAGAACATCCCCATCGGCCTGCGCTGGATTTCCAACTTCATCTGGGGGCGCTACTACATCGAGATCGTCCGCGATGCCCTGCTGCAAGGCGGCGGTTGGCCGGCGGTCTGGTACAAGGTGATCTTCATCGGCATCATCGGTGGAGCCTTCTACACGCTCGCCTGGCGCGGCATGAGAAAGATGCAGGTGAAAGCATGACCTTGCGACCCCTCCTCAATCGCCTGCTCAGCCGTCGCCTCCGCTCTTTGATCACGAAGGAGTTCAATCAGATTGGCCGCGACCGCCGGCTACAGATCTCTCTCATCCTCCCACCAGTCCTCCAACTGACGTTATTCGGCTTTGCCCTTAGTGCATCCGTATCCAACGTCCGCCTGGCTGTCGTCGATGACAGCCGTTCGCCGGAAAGCCGCGAACTGATCTCGACCCTCACCGAAAGCAAGAGCTTTCAGCTCGCAGGCTACTACTCCTCGGTCGACCAACTTGGCGATGCGGTCAGCCGTAATGATGCCGACGCCGGCGTGGTGGTTCCGTACGACTACGCGCGTGATCTCGCTCGCGAACGACCCACCACCGTGCAGTTTCTGCTGAACGCCACCAATGCCAACACGGCCGACATCAGCCGCGCCTACGCAGAAGGCGTGATCCAGACCTACAACGCCGGACTGGCACAAACGGGCATCCGCGTCCGCGCGCAGCCCAACTCCGAATCGGACCTCGCCCGCACCGGGCAGGTGCAACTCCAACCCGCATTCATCTTCAATCCCGGCCTGGTCGACTCCTGGTTCATCGTCACCGGCGTTCTCGGCCTGCTGCTGATCCTCAACAGCTCCATCGTGTCATCCGCGGCCATGGTGCGCGAACGCGAAGCGGGCACCATCGAACAGCTCCTGATGTCTCCCGCGACCACCACTGAGATCATCATTGCCAAGATCACTCCGCTCTTCCTTCTGCTCTCCCTCATGATGATCGCGGCGATCACCGTCATCAAAGTTGTCTTCGGGGTTCCATTCCATGGCAGCCTTCCTCTGGTTCTCGTGGCTGGCTGCCTGTGCATCCTCTCCGGCATCAGCATTGGCACGGTCATCGCCACCTTCAGCAAATCGGCGCAGCAGGCGCAGCTTACCAGTTTCTTCGTCAACCCGCCACTCTCCTCCCTGTCCGGTGCGCTCAATCCTGTCGAAGCAATGCCCAAATGGCTCCAACCCGTCACCGTCATCAATCCGGTCCACCACTTCGCAGCCATCGTCCGCGGAACCATGCTTAAGGGAGGCGGATTCCTCGATGTCTGGCCGAACTTCCTCGGCTTGCTCTTGTTCACGATCGTTCTGGTTTCGCTCAGCATTTGGCGATTCCGCAAACAACTTAGTTAGGCATAAAGGACCTCTGCTATGAATCGCTTAGAGCCTAAAGTCTCCCCAATTCTCTCCGTTGCCGGCGCCGCACTGATGGTTTTCGTGGGGACCTGCGCGGCCGCTCAGGCGCCTTCGGGCCAATCGCAGCACACGCTGGCGACCCCGCTGCCGCTCTCCGGGCGCAGCGGACAGAACGGCTCAGTGACTGCGGTGGAAGCGCCGATCGCCGGGACCACCAACAGCGTGACGACAATCAACCCTTCGGTGCAGGTACAGGGGCCGTATACGGGAAGCTCTTCGAGCGCAGCTAATCTGCCGTTCTCGGGCAAGCTCTCGTTGCGCGACGCAATCCAGCGGGGGCTCAGTTACAACCTCGGCGCGGCGGGCCAGAACCGTGCGGTTCGCCAGGCGCAGGGACAAACACAGATTGCGCGAAGCGCACTGCTCCCCAACGTCAGCGGCTATCTTGCCGAGACCCTGCAGCAGACCAACCTTGCCGCTGAGGGCCTGCGCATCCACATCCCCATCCCCGGGTTCACCTTCCCCACCCTCATCGGTCCGTACAACAACATCGACTTGCGCGGCAGTGTCTCGCAGTCGATCGTCGATCTGACCGCGATCAATAACTACCGCTCGTCCAGCGAGCTCTACCACGCTGCTCAATTCTCCGCCCAGGATGCGCGCGATGCGGTGGTGCTGGCGGTGTGCGGCTCGTATCTGCAGATTCTCGCAACCACCGAGAAGGTCAAGTCAGCGCATGCGCAACTGGACACCGCAACCGCTCTCTTCAACCAGACACAGCAAAAGCGGCAAGTGGGACTCTCGCCGCAGATCGACGTCGATCGCAGCGAAGTTGAAGAGCTTACGCAGCAGCAGCGCGTTATCTCGCTGGAAACCGAGTTGGCTAAGGAAAGGATCGCGCTGGCACGCATGACTGGGCTGCCGACCGGTGCGCAGTATGACCTGACGGACGACGTGCCGTTCGCCGCCGCGCCTCAGCTTGATCTGGACACTGCGATTCATCAGGCACTCGAACGGCGCTCGGATATCAAGGCGGCGGAGGCACAGGTACGCGCGGCCGAACACGGGTTGACTGCGGCCCGCGATGAGCGGATGCCTTCGCTCTCCGTGAACGGCAACTACGGCGCCATCGGAACCAACCCGGCCCAGGCCAGCGCAACGTTCAGCGCCGCAGCCACGCTGAATATTCCCATCTGGCAGGGAGGCCGCACCGAAGGAGACATCCATCAGGCGGAGGCTGTGCTCGCGCAGCGGCAGGCCGAACTCGAAGACCTGAAGGGTCAAGTGGAGAGCGATGTGCGCAATGCCTACCTCGATCTACAGGCGGCCACCAACCAGGTGAAGCTGGCGCAGCGGAACCTGCAGGTGACCAAGGAGACGCTGGACCTGACGCGGCAACGCTTCGATGCGGGCGTGACCGACAACGTAGAGGTGGTGCAGGCGCAGGAGTCTCTGACGTCCGCAGAACTCGACCAGATCAACAGCGTCTTCGCCCATAATGTGGCGAAGTTGAGCCTGGCCAGGTCGATTGCCAGCGCCGCCGATAACCTGCAGCAGTTTCTTGACCTGAAATAGCGGGCTCGTGGTTGGTTATTAGCCCTTGCTCCGGCGGGGCAGAATACCCTTCAGCGGTTCTAACTCGCATTTCGCGACGCCGCTGTGTGCCCCAGGCAACACTCCGCGCCGCTTCCCACCTTAGTTACTGGAATATTCCGCGCTGCCGGGAATTTTCGTACGGCGTCGTCAAGGTCGTCTGTGACGCCCAACACAGACAAGCATAGCCCTCCGAAGCCGATTGTAGAGTCGATTAGGAATTGTCGCGAGGCGCATTCCGTACTATGGATGACCCGCACGCCCTCAGCCGGTTGAAGTCAAGTTATTGATTTGATGAGCTCTGAGCGTACAGCCACCCAGACATGGATTCGCCTCCGCGGATTACTTTCCTACGGAGGAGTGGTCTGATGACGCAGCGCGTGGCGCCCAAGGCGCAAGATAAGAATCAAGGTTCAACCTTCACCCCAACCAAGTACGTGTATTTCTTCGGCGGCGGCCATGCCGAAGGCAACGGCCGCATGAAGGACGTGCTGGGCGGAAAAGGCGCCGGCCTGGCCGAGATGACCAATGCCGGATTGCCGGTGCCTCCTGGATTCACCATCCAGACCGAGGCTTGCCGCGAGTACATGCTCGGCACATTCAGCCCGGAGATTGACATTGAGATGCACGCCGCCCTCGCGCGCCTGGAGGAACTGCAGGGACAGAAGCTCGGCGCGGCGGAAAACCCCCTGCTGGTCTCGGTCCGTTCGGGCGCGAAGTTCTCCATGCCCGGCATGATGGACACCATTCTGAATCTCGGTCTGAACGATCGCTCCGTCGAAGGGCTTTCCCGGCGCAGCAGCGACCCGCGGTTTGCTTACGACTCGTATCGCCGCCTGATCCAGATGTTCGGCAGCGTCGTTCTGAACATCAATAAGAAGAAGTTTGAGCACATCTTCGACGGCGTCAAGCATCGGGAACACGTCAAATTCGACTATGACCTGAACGCCGAGGCGCTGAAGGAGATCGTCGTCGAGTATAAGAAACTGATCAAGAAGGAGATGGGCAAGGACTTCCCGCAGGACCCGCTGGAGCAACTGGTAATGACCCGCGACGCGGTGTTCCGGAGCTGGAACGGCGATCGCGCCAAGACCTATCGCCGGATCAACAAGATCGACGACTGGCTGGGCACAGCAGTCAACGTACAGTGCATGGTCTTTGGAAACATGGGCGAGAGCTCAGGCACCGGCGTCGGCTTCACCCGCAATCCGGCCACCGGCGAGAAGGTGTTTTTCGGCGAGTACCTGATGAACGCGCAAGGCGAGGACGTGGTTTCCGGCATCCGCACTCCGCTGCACATCAGCGAGCTGGAGCGTGCCATGCCGAAGGCTTACCAGCAACTGCGCACCATCACATGGAAGCTGGAGAAGCACTATCGCGACCTGCAGGACTTCGAGTTCACCATCCAGGATGGCAAGCTCTATATGCTGCAGACGCGCAATGGCAAGCGCACCGGCCTGGCTGCCGTTCGCGTGGCCATCGACATGGTTCGCGAGGGCCTCATCACGCAAGAGGAAGCCATCTTCCGCGTCGAGCCCAACCAGCTTTACGACTTCCTGGTTCCGCGCCTCGTGGAAAAGGGCGAGAAGATTGAAGTGCTCGCCACCGGATTGCCGGCCTCGCCCGGCGCGGCCGTCGGGCAAATCGTCTTCACCGCCGAAGAAGCCGTGAAGCAGCACCAGAAAGGCTGGAAGTCCATCATTCTGGTCCGCGGCGAAACCACCCCTGAGGACATCGCCGGCATGGAAGTTGCCGACGGCATTCTGACCTCGCGCGGCGGCATGACCTCGCACGCCGCCGTCGTCACCCGCGGCATGGGCAAGTGCTGCGTGGCCGGCGCGG
>CAZAXI010000267.1:0-5559 GCA_964489045.1 uncultured Granulicella sp.
AGTAGCTCGCCGCCAGCGCAAAGTGCGTCGCCGCGCCGCCCAGAATCTTCGCCCGTTTCCCATGCGGCGTCTCAATACTGTCGAACGCCACCGACCCAACCACCAGAATCGCCATGTTCCCACTTTCTATTCGCCAAAGTTGTCCTTCTGAATCAGTTTTTTGGCTTGTCATTCTGACCCTGAGCGAAGCCGAAGGGGAAGAACCCCCGCATTTCGCTGTTGCTTCTTCTTGCCGATGACCTCAGTTGTAAGACAAATACTTCCCAATCAGCAGCCTCAGCTTCTCCTTGGCCGCCTCCGGAATCGCTTTTCGGTCGGTCAGAATCGCATACTTCAGCGCGCTCGCACACGCGCACTCCCGCTCCGCCGGCATCGCCTTCACCGCCGCCTTCACCACCTTGGCTGCGTTCTCCGCATTCTGGTCCAGCACCGCGACAATCTGGTCGATGGTCACATCGTCGTGTCCAGCGCGCCAGCAATCGTAGTCGGTCACCATCGCCATGGTCGCGTAGCAAATCTCCGCCTCGCGCGCCAGCTTTGCCTCCTGCAGATTCGTCATCCCAATCACGTCCGCGCCCCAGCTCCGGTACAAATTCGATTCAGCGCGCGTCGAGAACTGCGGCCCTTCCATGCACACATACGTCCCGCCCTGCTTGCCCACCACGCCAACCTCCGCGCAGGCCTTCTCAATCGCCGCCGTCACTGTCGCGCACACCGGATCGCCAAACCCCACATGGGCCACGATCCCCTCGCCAAAGAACGTCCCCACTCGCGCAAAGGTCCGGTCGATGAACTGGTCCGGAATCACAAAGTCAGTCGGCTTATGCTCTTCTTTTAGCGACCCCACCGCCGACACCGAAAGAATCCGCTCCACGCCCAGCTTCCTCATCGCGTAAATGTTCGCCCGAAAATTCAACTCGCTCGGCAGTATCTTGTGCCCGCGCCCATGCCGCGCCAGAAACGCCACCTTGCGCCCTTCCAGCTCCCCCACGATGAACGCATCCGAAGGCTCGCCAAACGGCGTCTCCACGCGATGTTCGCGCACACCAGTAAGCCCAGGCATGGCATACAGTCCGCTGCCTCCAATAATCCCGATCTCTGCTATCTGAAATTTCTGCAAGTCGCTTACTCCCCTTCCAATCGCTCGCGCCCACGCTACGGACCAACCAAAGTATACCGTTAGCAGTTAGCGTCGGGCTTCGGTCCTTCGGAGTAGCAGCGGGCTTTAGCCCGCGGTAATCGGCCCTGCGTAGACGGAGCTTTAGCCCCGGGCGCTCGTCTCGTCGCCATCATCGAGCCGCAGCCGCGCCCGCTATCGCCGCCTTCATCACGCCCGCCGAAGACATCAACCGCACCAACTCAATTCCCGGATCGAACCCCGAAACCCTCGCCTTGCCCACCACCCCTGCCACCTGCAGCGGCGCGTCCGACTGCACACTCGCAATGCTGTCCCGCAGCTTGCGCGCCAGCTCCAGCGGAAACCCTTCGCTGACGAAAACCCCCGCCCCCGCCAGAGACAGCAGCACATCGCCTTCCTTCGTCGTATACACCTGCTCGTTTTCGTCCGCCTCATCCGTGGTCCGCCGCACCAGCCCCGAGTACTTCCGCGGCAATTGCCCCGCGTACACCCGCGCAAACGTCCGCGCCGAATCCTCGTTCTTCCACTTCGAGTAATACAGCAGTCCAATCGACGCGGTCGACGCCTTCTCCGCCTCCGTCACCGCCGACTTCCGCTGCGCCGCATAGTAGATCCCACCCTTCCATTCCGGCGCCAGCGAATCCGCAATCTGTTCCCCGCCGAACAGCTCGGTCAGAATCCGCACATCGAACTCGCCCATCACGCCCACGTCGTACGGCGTGTACTCCGCGTCGATCAGCGGATGAATGTCCGGCATCCTCAGCACCGGCACCGGAACGTGCGCCATATAGGCCGAGGGATGCAATATCTCAAATGTCGAAGCCGGCGGGCTCGCCAGCACATTCCCGAACGCCGCGTCCTTCCCCGCCTTCACCAGGATCGCGTCCTCAAAGCTCAACCCTTCGCTGTACGGAAACAGCAGCGACCGCTGCAGCAGCAGCGGCGACCGCGCCAGTATCGGCGACCCGCTGGTGTCCGTCACCGAATCCTTCAGCCGCGCCAGCATCTCCGGCGAGTTCTGCAACGTCTTGCCGGTGTCCCGCAATCCATAGTCCATGAACACCACCATCGCCTGGCCCTCCGCCACCGCGTCGCGCGCCGTGTCGGCTTCATCGGTCTGGATGTGCTGGTTGTCCTCCTCCGCGTTCTTCGCAATGTCCTCCTGGCCCACCTCCGACCACTTCGTCAGGTCCACCCGCTGGTCCTGCAGTGCATGCGTCAGCTCATGCGCCAGCACCGGCTTCTGGTCCTCCGGATCGATCCAGTCCAGCAGGTTCACCGTCTTGGTCTTGTTGTCGTAGAATCCCGCCACCTGCTCCGTCAGCAGCGAAATCATATGGCTCCGCAGGTCGAAGTCGCGGTCCAGCAGCCCGAACTTCTTCAGCACAATCTCCGACCGCTCCAGCCGTTTCGTTCCCTCGTCCTCGTCGAACTTCCCCACCAGGTACTTGTTCACCTCATCGCGCGTAATCAGCTTGCGCTTCACCGTGTGCACAACGGCCAGGTCCGTGTCCTTGCTCGCAAATTCGAGAATCTCGTCCACCGACCGGAACAGATCCTTCGCCTGTGCCTTGGTCAGCGGAGCATGCGCCTCCTCGCCGTTCGGCGCACTCGACGGCGCACCCGGCACCACCAGCGGTACGCTCGGTGCAGCCTTCGCTGTATCCGGCGCCGCCGCCGCTCGATTCGGCACCGCCGCCGGTGCGCTGGCCGCAACTGGCGGAGCCGTCTGCACCTGCTTCCCGCACCCTACTGCTGCGGCCAGCATCGCTCCGGCCAACGCAACTCCGCCCACAGCCCGCATCCGTCCCCACCATCCGGAGTAGCAGCGGGCTTTAGCCCGCGGTAATCCCCCGCCCAAACCAAGGGGCTTTAGCCCCGGGCTTTTTTCCCTGGTCTCCGAAGCATCCCACCCGACTTGAAGCCGCACCAAACCCAACAAACGCCCTCCGCGCAACCCTCGTATCCGGTCGCTATAATCAACAGTGTACGCAGTTTCCCGCTGCTTCCGATATGGCCCCCACTCTCCAGCCCGCCGACACGTCGTCCGCCGCCGCGCAACTCGACGCCCTGCTCCACGCCGCCGCCGTCGCCCCGCTCGACTCGACCGGCTGGATTCGCGTCACCGGCTCCGACCGCGTCCGCTGGCTCAACGGCATGGTCACGAACAATATCCAGACCCTCGCCCCCGGCGAAGGCTGCTACAACTTCGTCCTCAACGCCCAGGGCCGCATTCAGGGCGACGTCACCGCCTTCCCGCTTGAGGATTCCATCTTCCTCGAAACCTCCCGCTCGCAACTCCCCGCGCTGCTCGCCCACCTCGACCGCTTCATCATCATGGACGACGTCGAACTCGCCGACATCAGCGACTCGCGCCACGGCCTCCTCATCGCCGGCCCCAACGCCCTCCGCACCGTCCAGGAACTCGGCGGGGCTTCGTGCTCTTCACCCCCTCCCGCCACGCCGCTCTCAGCCGGCCTCAACCTCAAGCAAACCGCGTATCGCGGCGCACCGGTCGATCTCATTCGGGCATACAGTCCGCTCGTCCCCTGCTTTGAAGTCTGGGCCGATCCCGGCACCATCGCTCAAATCGGCGCCGAGCTGGCCGCGATCCCGACCGCCATCCCGCAAGCCCTCGAAGCACTCCGCATCCTCTCCGGCACGCCCCGCTACGCCACCGACATCCGCAACACCGACACCGCCCACGACCTCCCGCAGGAGACCGCCCAAACCCGCGCCCTGCATTTCACCAAAGGCTGCTACCTCGGTCAGGAGATCGTCGAACGCATCCACTCCCGCGGCGCCGTCCACCGCACATTCCATGGCTTCCAACTCACCGGCGCGCTCCCCACCCCCGGCACCGCAATCACTGGAGAATCCTTCGACAGGCCCGTCGGCGAGTTCACCTCCGTCGCCGCCATCCCGCTCCCATCCGGTCCCATTCAACTCGCCCTCGGTTACGTCCGCCGCGAGGCCCTCGACCGTAATCTCCCCTTGGAATACCCCGGAGGCATCGCCACGCCCATCGCCTTGCCCTACGCAATCCCTTGATGCATCTGCTGAATCCCTTCGCTGCCTGGCGAATCTGACACCTGAATCTATGAGAGAGTGTGACTATGTCTGAACCGAACAAGCCCTTCGTTGTTACCGACCGCCGCAAGTTCACCGCTGACGGCACTCCCCGCCCCGACGCCGACCCATCCCCCGAGCGCGAATCGCGCCAAGCCGCCCCCGCGCCAACCCCCGCGCCCGAGCCCCCCATCGAATTCAAGTCCCCCAAAGCCGGCGCCGGACCCGAACCCGTCACCCCACCCGCAGCCGCCGTGCCCGAGCAGCCCGCCGCCCCGGATCTTCCGCCGCCGCCCACCGAAACTGAAATGGCCCAGGCCAACGCCGCCTACCAGCAAACCTCTGAGCGCCTCGACACCGCTGTCCGCGCCGCCAACCCCGGCATGGATCAGCCGCCCACCATGACCTTCGAGCAGATCATCCAATCCATCTATATGACCACCATGCTCCAGCTCGGCGGCGCCACCCAGCCCGGCGAACAGCCCAAGGTCGACCTCATGGGCGCCCGCCAGAGCATCGACATGCTCGCCATCCTCCAGGAAAAAACCAAGGGCAACCTCACCCCCGCCGAGTCCGGCCTCATGGACAACGCCCTCTTCGAAGCCCGCATGGGCTTCCTCGAAGTCACCCAGGCCCTCGCCCGCTCCGCCATCAACCGCCAGCCGCCTCCGCCCGGCTCCCCCGGCCGCCCCAGCATCGTCCGCTAAAACTTCGTCAACCCTTATGAATTGTCATTCTGAGCGCAGCGAAGAACCCCCGCATTTTGCCCGGGGCGCCACAAATCCTTACGGCAGATGAGACGCGTAGACCAGTGCAAGCAACCCTTACATTCCTCGGCTCCGGCACCTCGATGGGCATCCCCACCCTCGGTTGCGCCTGTGCCGTCTGCACCTCCGCCACTTCCCCCGCCGGCGACCCCCGCAATCGTCGCACGCGCCCTTCTGTATTGATCAGCTACGCCGGCCACAACGTCGTCATCGACACCGGCCCCGACTTCCACGCCCAGGCCATCCGCGCCGGCATCCACCGTCTCGACGCCGTCTTCTACACTCACGGCCACGCCGACCACATCCTCGGCATGGACGACCTCCGCCCCCTCAGCTTCCACTCGTCCCCCAACCTGCCCCTCTACGCCGACGAGCCCACCGCCGCCACCATCGAACACATCTTCGACTACACCTTCCCCACCGACCCCGACTCCGACGCCCGTTACCCCACCAGCGCCCGCGTCGCCCTCCATCGCCTCTCGAACACGCCCGGCGCCCAAATCGACCTCTTCGGCGCCAGCTTCCAGCGAATCCCCGTCACCCACGGCCGCCAGACCATCACCGGCTACCGCTTCGGCTCCGCCG
>CAZAXI010000268.1:0-5515 GCA_964489045.1 uncultured Granulicella sp.
GCACGCCCTCCAGCGGGCCTTCACCGTCGTAACCGTACGCGGGCTGCAGCCAGCGCGCGGCCCACGAGTTGTGGTTGGAGATGCCGAAGCGCAGGCCGTTCGCGCGCGCGATCTTTGCCCAGGTGCCGACGAGGTCCTTCTTCGGGCCCACCTTGACCGAGTTCCAGTCGTGGTGGGCGGAATCGTACATGTCGAAGTTGTCGTGATGCGCGCCCATGGCGAAGAAGTACTTTGCACCAGCCCGCTTATAGAGACCGATCAGGCGCTCAGGGTCCCACTTCTCCGCCTTCCAGATTTTGTCGATCTCCATGAAGCCTGACTTGGAGGGGTGGCCGTAGGTCTTGACGTGGTAGTCGTAGTCCTTTTCGCCCTGGATGTACATCCGGCGCGCATACCAGTCGCCCTGCTCGGGGACGCATTGCGCGGTCCAGTGCGCCCACATGCCGAACTTGGCGTCCCGAAACCACGCCAGGCGTCTTGTAATTCGCAGTGAGCGATTCCCAGGTCGGCTTGAACGGGCCAGGCGCGATCTGTCGCGATGGCGGGGTGCTCTGCGCAAACGCCTGCGGCAGGCGTGCCAATGCCGCGGCTGCGGCGGTCAACTTGGCAAACTGGCGGCGGGTGAAGGTCGTGCTGAGGATTCGGCGATCGGTCGGGGCGTGCGGTTAATGGTGCGGGCGAGCTCGCGTTAGTGCGAGGTGGGACGGAGCGGAGCGGAATGGTGATTTGCACGCGCAGGCCGGGGGACGCGTTCTCCGCGGTTATGGCGCCACGATGCACTTGCACGGCTTGTTTCGCGATGGACAGGCCAGCCCCGATCCTCCGCCCATATGGCATCGCGCGCCTCTTCCACGCGGAAGAATAGATCGAAGATGCGGGTCAGCCCGTCCCTGGGAACGCCGGGCCCATAATCACGGACGGCGATGGTGACGGCGAGAGAGCTTTCCACGACGGAGATATCCATGGTCGAATGTTCGGGGGAATATCGAACTCCATTGCGGAGCACGTTCTCCACGGCGCGACGGAGCAGTTCACGGTTGCCCATCACCTCGCCGGCGAAGCAGCCGTTGACGGCGATGCGACAGCCGCGAATCATCGTTCCAAAGGCCTCGAGATCTCAGCCGCCTAAACCCCAAAGAATCGAAGCCGGATCTCACCGATCCGGCTGTTCCATAAGGTGTGCTTTAAAGAAGCACTCAAGATGATCGAGCGCACCAGATTGCACCACCCACATGCTTCTTCCTTCTTCCGGCTGTTCCGGGCAATCAGCTTCCGGCCCGGCGCAAATCGGTCAGCTTGCCGAGAGCTGTATCTGAGTGTGGTCGACCGCTCTGGCCAGCAGGTGCTACGATTTTGCGGTCGAACCGATTCTCTTCGCAACAGAAGGAACCCCATATGCGCGGCTTGCCCGGCTCACTTCTTGCACTCGCTCTCACAGTGACTCTCGCTCATGCACAGCCTGCGCCGCCGATAGAGCCGGAAGCACCAACTGCTCCAGGCGCAAAGGCGGCGGACGCAGCAGATCCAGCGGCGCCGGGTGCGTCTCGTGCGTCACGTCCGTCGCCGTTTACTTCGGCAACACCCCAACCGGTGTTTCCCGTACCTGCGTCACTCGGGGGGCCAGTGACGTTCAACTGTGGCTCCGCGAAGAAAGGCACGATGGCTTTGGCCGCAAGCAGTGTCTACTCGGAGAGCGCGGCCGGCTGGGATTTCAAGAGTGCGCCGAAGGTGGACGGGGGTGTCTGCTCGTCCGACAAGCCCTTCTTCTTCTCCATTGCGGTTCCGGAGGGCAACTACCGGGTCACGATAGCCTTCGGCGGCCGCGAGGCTTCCGAGGATTTGGTTCGCGCCGAAGCTCGGCGCCTGATGCTGGAAAAGATCGCCGTGAAGGCAGCTGCCACGGTTTCAAGATCCTTTGACGTGAACGTCCGGGTTGCGGAGTTCAACAACCCGGACGGAACTCCAAACAAGGTCCGCCTGAAGGCCCGGGAGTATGGCAACCTGAACTGGGATAACAAGCTCACCCTGGAGTTCAACGGAACCAACCCCAGCTTCCACTCGATCGTGATTACGCCCCTGGTGGGCGCGAAGGCCGAGCCGGTTGTCTATTTGGCGGGCGACTCCACCATGGTGGATCAGGACAATGATCCGGCAGCCTCCTGGGGACAACAGCTTCCGCGCTTCTTCCTGCCCGGTATCGTGATCGCGAACGAAGCTGAGTCGGGCGAGACCTCGGCATCCTTCCAGGGCGAGTTGCGCTTCGCCAAAGTGATGTCGGTGATCAAGCCAGGGGAC
The DNA here is from genome assembly GCA_964489045.1 of uncultured Granulicella sp. Taxonomy (GTDB): domain Bacteria; phylum Acidobacteriota; class Terriglobia; order Terriglobales; family Acidobacteriaceae; genus Edaphobacter. The sequence goes on from CAZAXI010000268.1 coordinate 2,296, forward strand.
TACTTCTTCATGCAGTTCAACCACAACGATCAGAAGCCGGGAGCCGTTCCGCTCGATAAGTATAAGGAGATCCTGGCCAGCTTCGCCGCGCAGGTGCGGGCCAAGGGGGCGACCCCGGTGATCGTGACCGCGCAAAACCGCAGAACCTTCGACGAGAGCGGCCATGTCACCAACTCGCTGGCGGAGTATCCTCAGGCCGCGCGCGATGTGGCGTCCGCCAACCATATCGCGCTGATCGATCTGACCGCGATGAGCAAGGTGTTGTATGAGGCGATGGGCCCGGAGGGTTCCAAGCACCTGTTCCACGGAACGGACATCACTCACTTCGACAACTACGGCGCCTACGAACTTGCGCGCTGCATCGTGCATGGCATCCGCGAAGAGAAGCTACCCATTGCGAAGCTCCTCGACCCCGCCGTGCCGGACTTCGATCCCGCCAAGTTCGACCCGTTTGAGACGTTCGTATTAGCCGGCACGCCTGCACCAAAGAGAGCTCCTGGCGCCCCACCACCGAACACCCCCGAACCGTAGGCCTTCATAATCGGACTGAATTCCGCCTGGACGTTATAACGCTACTTGGCTATTTCCCATTGCTGTATGCCTAGGGTGTTCGCCATTCATCCACAACCCGCGACTTGACCTCACGACGAGTGCATCGCCTGATTGCGGGCTATTTCAGATGCCGTTTCAGGCAGAGGATTGACTTTGCGTTTTCGTTGCAGAAGCGCCAATTCGCCGTTCAGAAGAGCACTCCGGCTAAGTGCCTAAGGGTTCCCGAGATTCGAAGCGTCCCAAGTACCAGCATTACATCCCTTCTCATGTCAGTGACAGTCGGTATAGTCTGAACGCTCAGATAGTTTGGGCTGCCTGACACAAGGTACAAATGCGGTCGGCGCACGGGGCAGCTCGACGCTTATTGGGGCGGGGTGCGGACATTGGGTCTCCAATCGCAAATGATCGTCGATGCTATTCCAACTCTCGCTTGGTCCGCCGACTCTGAAGGGATCGTTGAATCCCTAAACCAGAGTTGGTTGGACTACACCGGGTTAACTGCCGCTCATGGCCTTGAGCGAATCTGGACTATTGCTACTCACCCTGACGACCTGGATAGTCTGATGGCTTGGTGGCAATCCACTCCTGTCAGCGTCGACTCGCTTGAATTCGAAGGACGCCTGCGTCGTTACGACGGAGACTACCGAAGCTTCCTCTTTCGCAGAAGCCCGCTGAAGGTCAAGTCAGGAAGCGTCGAACAATGGCTTGGCATTGGTTTGGATCTCGGTAGAGGTCCGTCAATGGGTCAGAGCCCCACAAAACCCGAGATCGCATTTCAACCGATCCTTACCAACCTACCCGGATTTCTCGCGGTAATGGGAGCGACTGGCGAGACCGAATTCGTAAGTCGGGAGCTTCTGAATTACTTTGGCAGCACCACCGAAGAACTCAGCCAGTGGGCTACCTCGGAGGCGGTCCATCCGGACGATCTCCCGCTGGTAATTGACCGATGGATGCTCTCGGTCAAAACCGGAGAACCTTACGAGGTCGAGCATAGGCTTCGCCGTGCCGATGGTGTGTACCGATGGTTTCACGTAAGCGGCCGTGCCGAGCGGAACTCTGAAGGACGGATCGTCCGTTGGCACCAGGCCCTTATCGATATTGAAGATCGCAGGCAAGCCGAAGAATCTGCGCGCGCGAACGAACGCGATTTTCGCGAGATCATCGACAGTGTTCCCGGGCTTATCCATACAATGACGCCATCCGGGCAGGTTGAATTTGTGAGCCAGCCGGTCCTGGATTTCTTTGGTAAGACGCGCGAAGAGATCGATGACTGGCTAGCGCTCGTGCATCCTGCGGATCGCGCGCGGACCCTCGCCCAAGTGGGTCAATCGATCGCGTCCGGCGAGCCGTATGGGATTGAAACCCGGGTTCAGCGCGCCGACGGCGTATACCGCTGGTTCAACTCCCGCGGCCAGCCGGTGCGCGATGCCGCAGGACGTATCGTCCGCTGGTGCAACCTGCTGGTCGATATCGATGCCCGAAAACAAGCCGAGGAGGCACTGCAACGAAGCGAGTCCTATCTGTCGGAGGCGCAGAAGTTGAGCCACACAGGAAGCTTCGGCCTCAACGCCGTCACGGGAGAGATCTTCTGGTCTAACGAAACATATCGCATTACCGAGTTCGACCCGAACACCAAGCCGACGCTGGAATTACTGTTGCTCAGGGTTCATCCGGAAGACAGACTGCGCGTGCAAAGCACCTTGGATCGCCTTATCCAGCTCGGCTCGAACTGGGACTTCGAACATCGCTTCCTGATGCCTGACGGCTCCGTAAAGCATGTCCACGTTATGGCGGACGCCACTAGAAACCAATTCAATCAGCTCGAGTATATCGGGGCCGTGATCGACCTGACCGAAGCCAAGCAAGCGGAAGAAGAATTGCGTAGAAGCGAAGAGAAATACCGCGAACTGATGCAGCTCTCCCCGGACGCCATCTACGTCGTGGACGAGAGGGGCAATCTCGTTTTGTGCAATTCCGCCGGTCTGGAACTGCTTCGATGCACCGCCGAAGAGGCGCAGGGGTTCAACATCGCCGAAACCTGCCTGCCTGAGGAACGCGGTAAGGTGAGCGAACGTCTCCAGAAACTCGAGTCCGGATCCAGTTACAAGATAGAGCGCACTGTCTTGCGCAGAGACGGCTCTACCTTCCAGGCTGAAATATCTGCGTTCCCCGTCCGTCATGGCCTCTCCCAAACTCTGGTCAGAGATGTAAGTGAACGGATCCGAGCCCAGCAGACCTTGCAACGCAGCGAGTTCTATCTGTCACAAGGCGAAAAGCTATCGCATACCGGAAGCTGGGCATACGACATTGTGAATCGGAAGATAGTTTATTGGTCGGCAGAATATTTCAGATTGGAGCATCGCGATCCGTCGCAACCCATCCCGTCGCTTGAGGAGGTGGGCAAAGGGTTTACTTCGGAAGAGTGGGCGAGGCTGATGGAGTTTTGGGAACAATCCATCCGGGAGAAGAACGACTTCACCCTGGAGACGTTTCGCACATTCTCCGACGGATCCATTCAGAATCTCCAAGTCGCAGGTCATCCGATCGTCAATGCTGCCGGCGAGGTAGTTGAAATCCTTGGAATTTCGAGAGATATCACCGAACAGATTAAGGCCAAGGCCGCTCTGAAGAACGCATTCGACGAGATTCAGCGATCGGAAGACCA
>CAZAXI010000269.1:0-5489 GCA_964489045.1 uncultured Granulicella sp.
ATCTTCGGGCAGTCGGGCGGCGGGGCGAAGTGCGCGGCGCTGATGGCGACTCCGGCGGGGAAGGGGCTGTTTCATCGAGTGATGACGATGAGCGGGCAGCAGATCAAGGGCGCTTCGATCGAGATTGCGTCGGGACGGACGAAGACCGTACTGGAGAAGATGGGCGCGGCGGGCCTGACGGGCAAGGATCTCGAAGCGAAGATCAACTCGCTGACCATGGAGCAGATTCAGGATGGCGCGCGGGCGGTGAGTTCGGACTGGCTGCCGGTGGTGGACAACGTGATTCTGTTCCGCAACCCGTTCGACCCGGATGCGCCGGCGCTGAGCGAGATGGTGCCGATGATGCTGGGGAACACGCACGACGAGACGGGGGCCGTGAACGGGCCAGCGACGATGACGTGGGAGCAGGCGGTCGAGGCCGTGAATCGCGGGATTCCTGATTACCTGGGACCGGTGACGGCGCAAGAGGCGGTGGACGCGTTCCGCAAGGCTGACCCAACGTATACGCCACAGCAGGTGGCCCGGGCGGTGGGGACGGCGTTCCGCGCTTGGGGCGGGCAGAGGATGGAGGCGGAGCGGCGGGCGGCGAATCCGGCGAGCCAGGTGCACACGTGGGTGTACCAGATGAACTTCAAGGGCGCGGACGGCTGGGCGACGCACACCATCGACATCCCGTTCATGTTCGACAACATTGCGATTGCGCAGAGGCAGGTGGGATCGGAACCGGGGCACCTGGCGGAGGCGAATGAGCTGGCGGCGGTGATGTCGCAGATGCTGATTACGTATGGGCGGACGGGGAATCCGAACGGCGACGACAAGAGCAAGACGGCGACGCAGGATGGGAAGCTGCCGTACTGGCCGGCGTACGACCTGAAGAATATGAGCACGATGATGTGGGAGGCCAAGCCGCGGGTGGAGAACGATCCGCGCGGGGCCGAGCGGATCGAGGCGGAGAAGGCGCATTATCACCAGGCGGGGACGCCGATGCCTTGAGGCAGGTTCGAGGTTCGGGGTTCGAGGTTCGAGGTGGGGCGCGAGGAGCCAGGCGTGTGCGGCGCGGTGGTAATCTTTGGCGATGGCACAGGAACTGGATTCGCAGGCGTTGCAGCGGTTGCAGGAGCATTACGGGGAGATGTCGGACGGCGAACTGCTGGGGATTGCGGCGCGGCCGGACGATCTGACCGAGATGGCGCGCGAGGTGATGCGGGGGGAGATGGCGCGTCGAGGGCTGAAGTTGGAGGCCCCGCAGCCGGAAACGGGACACAGGTGGGTGAGTGATGCGTCGTCGCCGTTCTCGTTGGCGCCGCAGACGGCCGCTGGGATGATTCTGGGGTCTGCGCCGGAGTTGGACGCGAGCCCGTCCAGAACTGGCGTGGGGCCGGGTGAGGTTTCGCTGGCGGTATTCCACGATGCCCTTGAGTTGGGACAGGCCTGCGATTTCCTGGAGGCGGCGGAGGTGACTTTTCGGGTGGTGGATGTGGCACAACCGCGAAGCGGGCTCGGCATGTACGATTCGCCGCCGGTGGCGCTGAGCCTGATTGTGGCCAAGACAGACCGGGAGCGGGCGATGGCGGTGCTGCGGAAAGAGATGGGGCTGTTTCCGCTGCAGGAGGTGGAAGAGGCGGATGCGGTGGTGGATGATGGGACGGTTTCGGTGCTAGGGGATTTTGGGCGGCGCGAGGATGCGGACGACGTGGCGAAGGCGCTGGATGAGGCGCGGATTTGGCATCGGATTAAGGCGAATGCGGAGGGTACGGCGGCGGACGAGAACGCGTACACGCTGGAGGTGCGTGAGATTGATTTGGTGAAGGCGGGGGATGTGGTGGAGCGGGCGATGGGGCTGCCAGAGGGGTAAAGCGAGTTGTCAGTTGCTGGTTGTTAGGTGTTAGTTGAAAGGCAGAAGCAGGTTCCGTTCGGGAATGACAAGCCGGGCGACTGCCGCGAGGTGTTGGGGCAGGGTTAAGTGAGAAACCCCACGATAACCTCGCCGTGCGGCTCGGTGATCATGGGGCACCCAATTTTGTAGCTGGATTGGTTAGAGGACGCCGGCGGGTTTGGGGTTCCTGGGGTCGAACTTGGCGACCTGGACTTTGCGGGCTAGGCCGATTTTGGAGAGCAGCCAGATGCCGTAGTAGTTGACGTCGAACTCGTACCAGGTGAGGCCGTGGCGCGCGCTGACAGGGTGGGCGTGGTGGTTGTTGTGCCAGCCTTCGCCGCCGGTGAGCAGGGCGACCCACCAGGAGTTGCGGGAATCGTCCTTGGTTTCGAAGCGGCGCGAACCGAACATGTGGGTGGCGGAGTTGACCAGCCAGGTGGCATGCAGGCCGACTACAACGCGGAGGAAGGTTCCCCAGAGCACCATGGTGAGGCCGCCGAGGATGCGATGGCCGGCGGGTGCAAGCGCGGCGCCGAGGGCGATCTGCAGAATGCCGACGACGGTGATTGGGACCCAGTGGAACTTGCTGAGCCAGACGTGGCCCTTGTCGCGGGTGAGGTCGGGAGCGTAGCGTCCGAGCAGGGCGGTCTCGGAGTGGAGGGCGCGGCCGGAGATGATCCAGCCGGCGTGGGCCCACCAGGCGCCGTCGTGCGGGGTGTGCGGGTCGCCGTCGTGGTCGGAGTTCTGATGGTGGACGCGATGGGTGGCGACCCAGAAGATGGGCCCACCTTCGAGCGCCATGGTTCCGCAGGCGGTGATGAAGTACTCGACCCACTTGGGTGTGCGGTAGCCGCGGTGGGTGAGCAAACGGTGGTAAGACATACCGATGCCGACGTTGATGGCGAAGAAGTAGGTGATGGCAAAAACGGCGAGATGAATCCACGAGAAGCAGAAGAGCGCGGCGATGGCGCCGACGTGGAAGAGGCCCATGACGACGGCGGTGATCCAGTTGATGCGGCCTTCCTGATGCTCGCGGCCCATGCGCAGGTCCTGCTTGACCTTCATGGCGACTTCCGCGGCGAGGCGGCGGGCAGCCTCGATGCTCTGCGGCGTGATGGGAGCGGAGATGGGGCGAGTGGCGTTTGGCGTGGAGGGCTGGGTCGAAGCTGCGGTTGCGGTTGGTTCGGGTGCCAGGAGCGTAGGGGACATATGAGTGGAGTTCGCCTTGTACTTGGGGTCTGGAGCCTTCGTACTTGCTCGGGGGCCTGCTGAATTTAAGGCTAGCAGGGCGCGGCTGTGTCGGGTGTAAGACTTTTGTAATCGTGCGGGCTCAAGGGTTTGTTAGGGTGATTGCATGACACTTTCGAGGAATATCGGGCTGGCTTATCGCGATCTATGCGGTGGAGCGCGGCTGGTGGCGACTGCAATGTTGCTGGTGGCTTCGGCTGGTATGGCGCAGGACAAGGCGGTGGTGAATCTGCCTTCGAGCAAGGAGTTGGGTGCGGTGCCGGGGAATCCGCAACGGGTGAACTCGCTGCCGATGTCGATGGCGGTGTCGCCGGACGGGCGCTGGGTGGTGACGGTGAATGCGGGGTATGGGACTTACGAGTCGAAGTATGACCAGTCGCTGGCGGTGATGGATACGCGGACGGGGAAGGTGATGGACTTTCCGGACGCGCGGACGGGGCTGACGAGCAAGCAGACGCTGTATTCGGGGTTGGCGTTCAGCGGGGATGGGAAGCATGTGTATGCGAGCATGGCTTCGCTGACCGATCCGACAGGAAGTGCGAAGGGAGATGTGGGGAGCGGGATTGCGGTGTATGGGTTTGCGGATGGGAAGATTACGCCGGAGAGAGTGATACCGATTCCGTTACAGAAGCTGGCGGGGGCGCGGCGGACGGAGTTGATTGAGGGGAGTGGGGACCGGACGATGGGAGTGCCGTATCCGGCGGCGATTGCGGTGCTGCGCACGAAAAGGAATACTGACCTGCTGCTGGTGGCGGACAACCTCTCCGACGATGCGGTGATGGTGGATGTAGCGACAGGGAAGGTTGTGCGGCGGTTCGACCTGTCGGAGAGCGATGCGGTGCCGGGGACCTACCCCATTGCGGTCGCGTTGTCGAACTACCGAACGCAAGCGTATGTGGCGTTGTGGAACGCGAGCGAGGTGGTGGAGTTGGACCTGACGAAGGGGCCGACAACCACGGAGCGCAGGCTGCCGCTGCTGAAGCCGAGCGATCCGCTGAAGCCGGGGACGCATCCGTGCGCGCTGGAGGTGTCGCCGGATGGGAAGACGCTGTATGTGGCGCTGGCGAACCGGGACGCGGTTGCCGCGGTGGACATCAGTGGAAGAGATCAACCGGGTGAGACGGGTCAACCGAAGTTTGCGGTGAAGGGGTACTTCGATACACGGCTGCCGGGGCAGAGTTATTTTGGTGCGGAGCCGGATGCACTGGCGATGAGCGCGGATGGCAGCCGGTTGTATGCGGCGAATATGGGTTCGGATGCGGTGGCGGTGATCGACACCAGCAAGATGACGGCTGCGGCGGCGAAACAGGGGATGGTGGAGCCGGAGGGATTCATTCCGACGGAGTGGATGCCGACGGCGTTAGTTGCAGGGAACAGGGAACAGGGAACCGGGAACAGTAAAGGCGAGACGTTGTATGTGGCGACGGACAAGGGGCGCGGGACGGGGCCGAATGACTTTGCGCAGAAGGTGACTCCGGAGCTGCCGGCGGCGCGGCGGAAGGACTTCACGTACATTGCGACGTTGTTGTATGGGTCGCTGGCAGCGGTGGATGTGGGGGGCGTGGATTTGAAGGCGGCGACGGCGGAGGTGCTGGAGCGGAACCGGATGAAGGCGGCGGAGGAGAAGATTGCGTTTGCGGGAGGCAAGGACCCGATCAAGCACGTGATTTACATCATCAAGGAGAACCGCACGTACGACCAGATCTTTGGCGATTTGCGGCAGAAAGGCAAGCCGGTGGGGAACGGCGACGCGCGTTTGGCGATGTACGGCGAGAGCGTGACGCCCAACCAGCACAAGCTGGCGCTGCAGTTTGGCGTGCTGGACAATTTTTTCGATTCGGGCGAGGTGTCGGGCGATGGGCACGTGTGGTCGAACGCGGCGATCGGGACGGACTACCTGGAGAAGACGTGGCAGCAGAACTACCGGAACGACGAGCGACCCTATGACTACGAGGGCGTGGTGGCGGACGGGTATCCGCTGCTGCAGCAGATTCCGGATGTGAATGAGCCGACGAGCGGATACGTGTGGGGCAACGTGGACGCGCATGGCGAGACGCATTACAACTTCGGCGAGTATGTCTCGTCGACGTTTTGCGAGGCGAAGAAGAGCGGGAGTTCGCAAGAGGGGCCGCTGCTCAACGGCGGGCCATGCGCGGTTCCTGCGATCAAGCCTGGCGAGAAGATTCCGGAGGAGTGGGGCGGCGGGGTGAACAAGTGGCCGTGGGCGATTCCGCTGCTGGAGAAGAATGTGGCGACCAAGCCGGAGCTGGTGGGGCACTTTGCGGAGGAGTCGCCGGACTTCAATTTGCATGTGCCGGACCAGATTCGGGCGAATGTGTTTCTGCGGCACCTGGCGGGATGGATT
>CAZAXI010000270.1:0-5482 GCA_964489045.1 uncultured Granulicella sp.
GATAGGCAGCACGGGCACGCCTCTATGCTGTACATGTATACCTACATTAACATGCAAAAGGAGGATTCGAGACGACCGGCCAGAGACGCCACCGTCCCCACCCGCGTCAACCCCATCCGTTTTCTGTGGACAAGAGGACGGGTAAGCGGAGGGCCGTCGACCGTGAAGCTGAACACCTATCAGATTGCCGTGATGATTATATCCGCCATTTTATTGTCCCTGTTCTTCCGATACCTCACGGGTCAGTGATACTCGTCTGAATCGCTTGAATGTAGATTGGGCGATCATGCGGTGCGATCTGAGGTTGGATATCCCTCAAGATCAAGAAATCGTAGTGCTAGTGGAGGGTATACTTCGGCAGCTCGATATACTCGTTGCGATGAAAAGGCGGTAACCATGCTCGATAACTCACCGGCGGGTAACTGGAGGGCTGGAGGCAGGAACTTGGCGAAATGACCACATAATGATCTGGCTTCACGACTGGTGCCAATGCCAATTGCTCCAACCTGGTAGGACACGGAACCGCAGGAACATGATTCGGCAATGCGGGACTCAGCCCCTGATTACCAGCCGATGCTTCTTCATTGTGCACGTGACCGGCAATGTAGACCTGAAGCCACAAGTCGGTGTTGATGGATTGCGAGATTGAGGTTCTCGGTACGCCACCGGCAACAAGCTTCTGTACGGCCAGGTCGCCCGCACGCTGGTCCGCATAGGTGTCGTGTGTATCTCCCACCGCATCGACTGTGAAGATGGCGAGCACGATAATGCATACGGCGGGAATGGCGGGGCCAATCGACCGCTGATATATGAGGAGCAGGAGCACGATAGCCGGAGGCATGAGACAGAGGGCGTATCGGTCAAAAAGACCAAACATCTCCGCTCGGGGAAACAAAAGTAATACGTAAGCGAATGAGAATGGACCAAGAATCCAGAAGGCTGATCTATCCGCGCTTGAAAGTCCGTTCACTTCAGGCTGCCAACGTGCCTTCTTGGTGATGAGTTGCTCGACAAGGATGAAAGCAGCCCCAACTGTTACCACGGCAAGTGCTACCCCCAGCCATTTGGGAACGTCGACCGAACTGCCGAACAGTTGATCGACCGTTGCGGCGCCGAAAGCGCGAGGGTATCGACTAACGGTGCAGTAGAGCCAGGGGGCAAGCCAGACGTATAGCCGCTCCCGATGAATGGCATCTTTGAGGCAGAAGGCCAACACGCCAAACATGACAGACCCACGGAGAAACGACGAACGGGTTAGTTGACCTATCGTGGGCCACCAAGCAGCGAGAAGCGGAAGGACGAAGAGCAGAAGACACAAAAACAGCTTAATCAACTCTTCAACGAGGGTTCTCACCGAGTAGTGATGGGCAATGCCGAATTGCGTGGCAGCGTCATTGGCCATATACGGTCTGCTCGAGAACCAGTGTATTAGCGCCACTATGCCGATCAAGCTAACGAAAGCCGCCGCGAGGGAAGCCGGTAAGACGCCACGCCGTTGGCGCAACAGCCAACCAGTGGACGGAACCATAACCAGCACGCCCAACCATGCGACCTGACGTACTGTCCCCCCGATTAGATTCAGCAGAGCTGCGGAGAGGAGCCAAAACAGAGTTTCCCGGGCGGTGGCCGACGTGACGGCTCGCTGGCACATGTAGATGCAGAGCAAGAGCACGAACAGGCCGGGCACATCGGTCATGAAGGATGTGGCCAAGGGGAAGAACATCGGCGAGAGTCCCAGGGCGAGAGCACCGATGGAAGCATTGCGCTGGCGCACGTCGAAGCGTGTCAGAATTCGATGGAAGAGATAGACCGCCCCCAGCGCGATGGGCAACGTTGACAAGCGCAATATATTGAAAGAAAAGCCGAAAAGCTTGATGAACAGGGCACCCCAGCCAATCATCCAACCTTCAATGGGGGCAGTCCAACCGTTATAGACAATGTGGCCCGTGCGCGCGAATTCTAGCGCGGTCCTGGCATATGAGAAATCGTCAAGATAGCCATCGCTTGAAACCGGGTAGGCCACCAGGATGCAGACGCCGACGAACAGAGCGCATAAAAAAGCGTTGCGTCTCGCGGAAGGAGGCACTTTGATTTCAGCGCCAGGAGTGAAGAGGCGAGAGTCTTCCAGGGAGCATTCTCCTATCGAGGTCTCGAAATGGAATCGAAGTGTCCTGCTTGATCTTATCCCACGGCTCATGTCTTAGGCACTTTGGGCCCAACTGAGCGTCCGCTTGATTTCGGGTGGCAATGGTGTGACGTGCCAGTCCTCCCTAATAGGATCAGTGTCGATCTTGGCCGAGTAATCGAAAACGTGCTCGCCGGGGCAATTGGAGAACCTCTGCCTCAATTCGACAGCCCAGGTGCAGGCCGCAGCACGTGGGGTTTCGCATGCAGAGATCGATTGCGGCGATCTCGATCAGCGGAGCCGGGCCACTACCAGGAAGGTTTCGTTGCGAACCGGGCAACTTGCGACTTAGTCGATTCTATTTAGGTTTCTGCTCCCGCCTTCGTCCCCGTTCAAAACGCTAACGCGACCCTGGAGTAGATGGGATCGCGAAACGTAATCGCCAACGCTTCTTGCAAAGGCGTTGACCTAACGCCGAAAATCCCTGGCCAGTCGATCACTTCGAATACATCCGGAGTCACCAGCGCTTCCAGTTGTTTGCTTGTAAAGGGAGGGTCCCTGTCCACCAATGCATTGACTTTCAGCAGCGCCCAGAAGATGGAGTACGGTATCTTCACCAGCCTTGCCTTTGCGCCCGTAGCCTCTTTCACCATGCGGATAAGGTCGATGTAATCCACCCGCGTCTGTCCGGTAATGTTGTATGAGCCGGTAATCTCGCTATCGAGCGCAGACGCGACAATGTCCGCAAAGTCTCCGGCGTACAACGGTTGGCGCAGATACTTGCCGTTGCCCGGAATCGGAAACACTGGAGTTCGCTGCATGAAGCGCGCCAGCCAGCCAACATGCTTCCGGTCAAACCATCCAAACATCAGCGTCGGCCGCAATACCACCTGCTTGAGCCCGGAACCGAGTACAGCGGCCTCCTGCGCTTTCTTGGTCTCGGTGTAGAAATCGACGGCCATCGAGTTAACCACCGAGGAAGAAATATTGATCGCATACGCGACCTTGCAACCCAGGGCAACGTCGATCAACCGCTCCGAGGCCTGCACGTTATTGCGAACGAATTCCTCCCGGTGTAGCCCGCCAATCTGCGCATGGCCAATCACTAGGTGCGTACATCCTTCCAACTCCTGCTGCCAGGCGCCGGCTTCCGCCAGGTCGGCTTCGACCACCCGTATCTCGGGGTGCAACTGGCGCAGGATGGAGATGTTTTGATGGTGCTTATCGATCGCGACAATTTCATTCAGCTTGTCGCGCTTTAACCGGGGCAGTAGATTTTGTCCCACCAGGCCCGCAGCTCCGGTGAGCACGATCTTCATGTGCATAGCCATTTGACCACGATCTTCATGTGCATAGCTACTAATGTAACGTGGGAGACAACGCGCGCCGGCCAGTGAGCGGCGCCTAAAGTTCCCGCGCCATCTTCCGGCCGAGCCTCACGCTCTCTGCGATGCCTCTGTCTTCCGGATAGTAGAAGCAGGTATCCGCCACCTGGAGGCCTTGTATTTCAGTCTGCACCGGCGGAAGCATGGCGGCAAATCCTGGAGGGCATATCGGCTGGGCATAGCGAAGCCGCGCAACGCGGCTGTCCAGGATGTCACTCTCTTTCAACAATGGTTGCACCGCCTGCATCGCCCGAAAAGCCTCCGCCAGAAGCCTCTCATCGGGCCATGAGAACTTCTCGCGAGTGGTCGGCATGTAATACGGAATGTAGACTACGGTGTTTTGTACCTCCCTCAGATTGGAGAACTCGACGATACCGGGAATTTCGATCTCGGGCTGAGCAAGATTCACCCAGAAATGGCGGCTCAGGGAGCGCTTGAGCTTGAAGACCAGGCAGCAAATCCCAATATTCGGAATACTGTCGTACTTTTGCTTCGTTTCTGGCGACAAATCGGGAATCAGCCGCGAAACGAAGGGAGTAGGCACGGTTGAGATCACCCGGTCCGCCGGAACGAACCCTTGAGATGTATCGACACCCGTGGCCCTTCCTCCCTCCGTCATCACTCGCTTCGCCGCAGTGCCCAGCAGTATCCTGCCTCCGGCTCCTTCGATCGCCCTTACCAACGCTTTCACCAGGGTCTCGGACCCGCCCACCAGGTAGCCAATTTCCTCCTGCATTATGCCTTTGCGCGACCGCCCGATGCGCCTGATGCGGGTCCATATCCAAGATGCCGAGATGTTGTTCTGGTACTCATAGAACTTGTGTTGGAAGAGTGGCTCCCAATGCATCTTGTAAACCCTCGCGCCGCACCAGGTCGTGATCCACTCCTTCGCATTGCGATGTTCCAGCGACGGCCAGCTATTCCTCCGCGCCGATAGAAACGCGAACAGCCCATACCGCAACTTGTCCACCAACCTCATATTAGGAAAGCGCATCAGCGCGATCGGATTGCCCCAATTGTGGAGCTTTCCTTGAGCAAAGATCCCCATCGATGTCTCTCGCCAGCGCAATTTGTCCTCGATCCCGAGATCGCGCAAAAGCTCAAAGGTGGGATAGTCCGTCTTGCAGATGAAATGGTAAAAGCGCTCGATGGAAACCCCGCCGAAGTCAAAGTGGGCCGCCATGCCGCCGGCCTGGGTATCAGCTTCCAGCACCGTTACCTCGTGCCCGTCGCGGACCGCCTGGAACGCAGCCGCGAGACCCATCGCCCCGGAACCTAGAACCACGACACGCATGTTGGTTGCCTCTCAGGAATTCTCGGCTGCAACTGATACATCTATCGTAAAGGCAATTCGCTCGGGACCCGCAATGGAATCGAAGCGAACAACTAAGTTCTCTGAACATTGCGGAGTGTCGCGCACCGGGGCCGCGAGGGACGATACTGCTATGAGAGCCCACACAATGTCTGCCCCACGCTACCCAGACGCACCGCCCGCCGGCATCCTCCTAAACCCGTCCGCGCTACCGCAGCAGCCGGCGCCGCGGCTGGCTGTCCCCAGCCTCTTTCCCGGCCGCCAGTGGCAACAGGTGCTGGCGCGCGACGCCCGCGCCGATGGCCAATTCTTTTACGCCGTCAAGTCGACCGGGGTCTATTGCCGTCCAAGTTGCCCCAGCCGCCGCCCCGCCCGGAAAAACGTCGCCTTCTTTCCCACCGCCGCCGCAGCAGCGCAAGCCGGCTACCGCCCCTGCAAGCGCTGCGAGCCCGACCGCGCAACCCCGCGCCCCGATCCCCAGGCCGCCGCCATCGCCGCAGCCGCCGAGTACCTCACCCTCCACGCATCCGAGCGCATCCGACTCGCCGACGTCGCCAAAGCCACCGGAGTCGGCCGCCTCACCCTCCTCCGCGGCTTCCGCCGTGTGCTCGGCGTCTCGCCCGGCGAGTTCGCCCGCGCCCAGCGCGTCGCCCGCTTCAA
>CAZAXI010000271.1:0-5450 GCA_964489045.1 uncultured Granulicella sp.
CTGTGATGGGCAAACATTGCGCCCGCAACCCGACCCGACTGCTAGACTTGCCCCCATGACGGACCTCTGGTCGATTGCGATTGGCGCCTTTATCGGCTTCTTCTTCGGCGTAGGCTGCGCCCTGGCGGTGATGTACTCGATCTATCTCGGCGGATACCGAGCCGCGGTGAAGGACTCGCAACTCGACCCGCCGCCCGAGCGCCTGACCCGCGCCCTCGCCAAGCTCTCCCGCTAAGCCATGGAGCACAGCCTTATGGTGCTGCGCCTGCGGGGAGAATGCGAGACGTGACCTCGAGTTTATGGAAGTTGCGATACGTGGCCCTGAACGACCACGTGGTCGCGTGGTATGTGCCTTTCGCACTGGTGACGCGTGAAGTGATCGTGGCAGGCATCCAAAAGGTCTGCCCACCCAGCTCAACCGGCGCATAATCGACCGAGATAACCCGCTCGCCGACTACCTGTGAGGTGTAGTAGCTCTCGGGAGCGATGGTGTGGTGCGGAGTGGTGAGTTCCATGTGTGTAATCTGGATCGCGCCGGGGTCGATGAACACGCGCCCTTCGCTCTTCTCCTGTAGCAGACAATTGGCGGAGTTTTCGGGAGTCAGGTTGCTGGCAAAGCGCACCACGTAAGGAGCAGGTGGGCCGTTCCGCTTGATTCGCTGCAGCGTGTAACGCATACAGGCCCTCTGGTTGAGGGAAACGACGGCGAGGCCGCCTTCGAACGCTCCGCTGAGCACACTCGGCCCGCCGATGTCCTGCGATGCTGCTGGTTTGCCGTTGACGGTCTTGACCTCGCGCGACTCGTCGAGAGTGCTGGTGTGGTCGGCGTTGAGAACGCGCTTGAGCCGGAAGACCGAGTCGGTGACCGTATTCTGGTTGCGCAGACCGGGCTCCACGCTGGAGACGACATGCTCGTCACAGAAGAAGCTGGGAACCGCGCTGTCATAGTGGAGCAGATTGCTCTCAAGCCGCTCAAGAATGTCATCGAGCGTCGGCGGCTGAATCTGCTGGGCGAGAGCCGGGCACAGGGCAACCCAAACCCCGAACACCACAGCCGCCACGATGAATTGTCTGCGGAACAGACGTAAACCTCCATCTAGGCGCCTTCATCGGCGCTATCTAGGCGTACGCAGAACACTCTACTCCACACTTCTAGTTCGAGCGGTCGCTCGAAGCGTTCGCCTCAAGCGTAGCGCTTCTGGTGCCACTCCCAGGCGCTGGCGATAATAGCGTCCAGGTCGGCAAACTTGGGCTGCCACCCAAGCTCCTGCTTGATCTTCTCCGCACTCGCCACCAGCACCGCCGGATCGCCCTCCCGGCGCGGGCACTCCTCCACCGGGATCGGCCGTCCAGTCACGCGGCGCACCGAGTCGATCACCTCACGCACGGTAAAGCCCCGCCCATTGCCGATGTTGTAGATTAGCCGGTCGTGTTTCTCCAGCGCCGCCAGCGCCAACAGATGAGCGTCCGCAAGATCCTTGACGTGGATGTAGTCGCGGATGCAGGTGCCGTCATGGGTCGGGTAATCCTGCCCGAGGATTTTGATGCTCGCCCGCCTTCCCAGCGCCACGTCCAGGATCAGGGGTATCAGGTGTGATTCCGGCTCATGCGCCTCGCCGTACCCCTCAATTGCGCCGGCAACGTTGAAGTAGCGCAGACTGGCATAGCGGAAACCGTGGATGCGGTTGAACCAGCGCAGCATGTGTTCCACCAGCAGCTTGCTCTCGCCATAGGCGTTGGTCGGCTCCAGCTTCGCGTCTTCCAGAATGGGCGTGTTGACCGGCTCGCCGTAGCAGGCCGCGGTGGAGCTGAACACCAGCCGGTCGTGTCCCGTCGCCAGCATGGCCTCTAGCAGCGTTAGCGTCCCCGCCGTGTTGTTGCGAAAGTAAATCTCCGGCCGCTGCATGCTTTCGCCCGCCTCAATCAGCGCTGCGAAATGCATCACTCCCTGAAACCGGCCCAGCATGAGCGTCTCTTCCAGCAGCGTCCGGTCCGCCAGATCGCCCTCGACGAAGTCAGCGCCGGATGCCACGGCAGACGGTTTGCTGTGGCACAGGTTGTCGTAAATCGTCACCGAATGCCCACCGGCCAGCAGTGATCGCGCCACCGTGCCGCCGATATAGCCGGCGCCGCCGGTTACCAGGATCTTCATTCGTTCTCCAAGTTCAAACATGTCGCACTTCGCCCTACAACCAAAGTATAGGGATTTCGGCTCAAAAGAGTGATTTGCCCGAGTCCTGGGTTCATAGAAGATGTCAGGAAGTAAGCGTCGGCAGGGAAAAGAGTTGGCGCGATGCCGTTGCGGCGTGGAGCCATCTTGGAACGCAACAGTGATATGCTCGGGGCAACCGGTCGTCGGCAAGCAAAGGATGACATTGGTAACCGCACTGAACGGGGTAGCGGGGTACGTTGGGAGGGCCCTCCTAATTTGATGTTTCTTCAGGGATTTGAACATGATCCCCGGGGCTGGGCTCGCTAGTATACTGGTCTAATGGGGCTCGATTGTAAACGCAATTAGTTACCTTGGCGTCTCAGATTGAGTCATACTTAACTTACCGCCGCTCTTTCGCTGAGCAGCCGACACAAGGAAATATCCCGATCATGGCAGCGCCTCTTCGCAGTGCAAATTCCGGCCCGCAACAGAGCATGCAGTTTGCCCATTTTGGCGTTCTCGATGCTGGAGCCCAAAGCAAGGGTTCGCTGTTCGTATCGCTGTTTATCAACTCGATCGCAGGGTTGGTCATCATCGTTCTCAGCGCCGCCGCAGCCAAGCAGGCGCTCCAGAAAAACCACATGCTGACCGAGTTGGTTGTACCTGTGGTTCAGAAGAAGCCCGAGCCGGTCAAGCCGAAGGTCCTGCCCCCCAAGCCGAAGCTTCCCGAAATCGTGAAGGTCGAGACGCCCAAGATCGTCGTTCCCCAGATCAAGCCTCCGGAGTTGCCGAAACAGCCAATCGTGAAGATGGTCGATCCCAAACCGATTCTCACGCCGGCCCCGCCCAAGCGCATCATTGCCATGGCTGCGCCGGTGGCAGTGAGCCTGGCACACCCGGAGGCGGCGTCGGTTCCGAATCACGACGCACACCCTTCCGCGGTTGGGCTGGGACATCCTGACAGCCCCATCAGCAACCTTCACGGTCCTGCCGTTTCGCCGGTAAACATGGGGCAGGGATTTCCCGGGATGAATAGCGCCAATACCGGGCATGGACCGCCGGCGACCAAGGTCATCCTGGGCAATGGAAGCCCGGAGAGCACCAGCATCAA
Source organism: uncultured Granulicella sp. (assembly GCA_964489045.1). Lineage (GTDB taxonomy): Bacteria > Acidobacteriota > Terriglobia > Terriglobales > Acidobacteriaceae > Edaphobacter. Next base: position 3,264 of record CAZAXI010000271.1, read on the forward strand.
GGGCAACGGCGTAGTCGCCGTTGCCGGCATTCCGCATGGCGTTCCCGGCGGTACCGGCGCAGGCCCCGCCACCTCCGGACTACAGGTCAGTCTGGGCCAGGCCCCGCCACCGCCCGCACCGAAACCTGCCGTTGTTGCCGATGTGCACGGGGGCTCAACGCCAACGCTTATCTACAAGCCCAAGCCGGCTTACACCGACGAGGCCCGCCAAGCACACATCGAGGGCGTGATCACGGTTCACATCAGAGTCCTGCCAACCGGTCAGGTTGAGGTCCTTGGTTTGGCAAACAAGCTGGGTCATGGCCTCGACGAAGCCGCCATGCGCGCCGCAGAAGGCACAAAGTTCAAACCTGCAACCGACGCATCCGGCCGCCCCATCCTGTGGGATGGCTACGTGACGGTTGCATTCCAACTCGCGGGATAGGAGAGATGTGCGCCGTTTGGAAAAGCATCACCTGTTGTTCTTGAATCAGTTTTCGCTTTGGGTTGATGGTCTTACGAACTTGCTGGACGTCAATTACGAAGGTGGCCTCAAGGCCACCACAGGGAGCCGCAAATCATGAGTTTTCGTGCAAGATCCACCGCTGGCGCAACGCTACTGGCACTTCTCCTCGCGGCAACCTGTCCCGCGCTGGCGGGAGCGTCTATCTTCGGCAAAAAGAAGGTCGAACAGGACACCATGCCGGGCCGCAAGCTGACCCCGGCTCAGAATGCGCTGATTGACAAGGCCATCGGTCGCGAGAAGGAAGTGATCAAGGTGGTCAAGGAGCGGGCTCCCCTGGTCGAAACCTACATCCAGAATATGAGGCCCGATCCGCTGTTACTGCAGGTGCCGGAGTCGGACGAGCACCACCTGGCCCGCGTCGACTTCGGCAAGGTCATCAACGATGACGCCTACAAGGACTACAAGGGCAACTTCGCGGAGAAGAAGAGCAAACTGTCCTTCTTCAAGGACTCCTTTTCGGCCCTCGGCGGCATCTCCTCGAGCCTCCGTCTCACGTTCCATGAGTCCGGCTTCGTCCAGATGGTCCTGATGGACTCGAACGGCTTCGATCGGGAGCACTACAGCTTCACCTTTATCCGCAATGACTTTCTCGGGAACATTCCCACCGCGGTATTCGATGTCTCGCCGATCAGCGGCAAGCGCGAGTACGGGCGCTTCTTCGGACGCATCTGGGTGGAAACGCACGACGGCAACGTGGTTCGCTTTAACGGCGACTTCGCCGGCAGCATCGAGACCATGAAGGAGTTCTACCACTTCGATAGCTGGCGCACGAACGTGCAGCCGAACCTGTGGCTGCCAACCTCCTTCTATGTCGAGGAGAGCGATCCCAAGAGCCCGGAAAGCACGCTCCGGTTCAAAGCCATCAACTACGTCTGGGGCTATACCCTCAAGGTCCCAACTGACACCAACGCGGACAACACCTCTCTGAACGTTTTGAACGCTCAGGATGTCTCCAACGACGCTCCCGACGTCAGCCCCCTCGGCGCGCAGCGCGAGTGGCAGCAGCAGGCTGAGGATAATGTCATCGAGCGGCTGACTCAGGCCGGCCTGCTCGACGCCCCCAGCGATTTCGACAAAACCCTCGAAGCGCTGGCAAACAACATCCTCGTCTACAACAACATTCAGGTCAGCCGGCCCATCCGCGTCCGCACCCTGCTCACCGAGCCGCTGGAGTCGCTGGCCGTCGGCAACACCATCATCCTCTCCAAGAGCCTGATTGACACCACCAGCGTGATTACCGCCGATGGCGCGCAGCAGACGGGCGACCTGAATGCGCTTCTGGCGTTCCAGTTGGCGCACATCATCCTCGACCACCGCCTGGACACCAAGTACGCTTTCAGCGACCGCCTGCTCTTCCCCTCCACCTCCGTGTTCGAGCGAATCCCGATGCACCACACCGACGTCGACAATGAGGCAGCAGCGAAAGAAGCGCTGAAGCTGTTGGACGCAAAAGAACTCGCCGGCTCGCAACAGTACTTCGGCCTTTATCTGGAACAATTGCAGCAACGGTTGAAGGGCCTGACCGCGCTCAATACGCCCGTGATCGGCGACGCCCTCATCAAGAGCGACAAAGACCAAACCTTCTGGATGCAAGCCATGGTTCCCAAGGGAATCAAACTGGACATGAAGGACCTTAAGCAGCAGGCAGCCATGCCGCTGGCGAGCTTCCTGCGGTTCGATCC
>CAZAXI010000272.1:0-5365 GCA_964489045.1 uncultured Granulicella sp.
CGCGGTTGACGTAGGTGCGCACCCAGGGCCGGTGGTCGATGAGGAGCGTGTGCGCACCCCAGCCGAAGCCGGCGCCGAACCAGCCGAAGCGTCCGAAGGAGAGGCCGAGGGTGACCGCGGGCCCGAAGCGGATGGCGCCGCCGACGAAGAAGCCGGGGCGCGGCGGGCCGAAGACAATGAACGGATCGTAGATGGGGACGTAATAGAGGTACGGGTTGAAGGGCTGAATTTCGACGTATCCGCCCTGATCGATGACATCGATGTCGGAGTTGGAGGCGAGGTAGCCGTAGCTGTAGGCCTGGCGGCGCAGACGCTGGACGGCGTCCATGACATCGTCGCGCTGGACCAGGACGGCGTTGCCGAGCTGGCCGGTCCAGTCGGGGTCTCGGGCCATCATGTCGAGCACGGACGGGAACGGAAGCAGGGCGAGGACGCTTGGATCCCAGGGCAGGTTGTCGGCGGTGATGGCGGCGCTGAGGGCGTCGCCGTGGATGTAGCTGTGCTCGTCGGCCCACTTGGCGGCGTCGGCGATCTCGTCCCAATAGGTGGCTGCGGTGAGGGTCTGAGCGAGCAGCGGGTCGGGATAAAGGGCGATGCGGTTGACAAGCTGGTCGAGCTGCTGGGGCGGGAGCGGCGCGGGCGCGGGCTGGCCCTGCTGCGCCATCTGGGTGTAGTCGGGCGGGGCGGGCGGCTGGCCCTGGCCCTGGTCGGGCGCGGAATACTGAGGCTGTTGGGCGTCCGGTGGCGGCGCAGAGGGCGGCTGGCGGACGATGGGCGCCTGGGCGAGAGCGAGCGTGCTGAAGGCAAAGGCGACGGCGGCTGAAAGAGATCTTGCGAAAGCGTTCATTGTTTCCCCATTTAAGGCCTCAAGCGACCAATCTTCCTACTGTGCGGTTGGATGCCGCGTGCATTGAAGTAGACGCGAATTCAGGGGGGAAGTTGTGGCGATTACAATTCGGTGAGGTGGAGGTGAGGCAGGGAATGGAGATCAAGCGAGTTGGGGCGCAGGCTTCGGTTAAGGGGCCGGCGGAGTGGTTTACGGGGACGGTGCGGATCGATCCGCTGTTTCAGGCGCCGGAGCCGGCGCTGGTGCAGGGGGCGAGCGTGACGTTCGAGCCGGGGGCGCGGACGGCGTGGCATACGCATCCGCTGGGACAGACGCTGATGGTGACGGCCGGATGCGGCTGGGCGCAGCGGGCGGGCGGGCCGGTGGAGGAGATTCGGCCGGGCGATGTGGTTTGGTTTGCGCCGGGGGAGAAGCACTGGCATGGGGCTACGCGGACGACCGGGATGACGCACATCGCGGTGCAGGAAAAGCTGGATGGGAAGGTGGTGGAGTGGATGGAACAGGTGAGTGAGGCGGAGTACCGGAGATAGGCCGCTCAGGGTGCGGGCGCGGGTTGGGGTTTGGGCTTGCGGTGGAAGAGGGCTTGCGCGATGTCGGGGTAGAACTCGTTGGCTATGAGCTGGATGAGGCCTTCGGCGGCGTCGATAGAGGCGCGCTGGAAGGTGAGGCCGAGGCCTCGATCGGCAGCGGGATAGTAGGCGTTGGAGATGGCTCCGGCGACGAGATTGCCGCCGAGGTTGGAGGTATTGAACTGCCAGTTGCCGTTGTCGCCGCGGCAGCGGACGGCGGCGAGCAGCGAGTAGCCGAGGCGGCGGCGAAACCCACCGTGGCCGAGGCGGAAGTAGCGCGGGTCCTGATGGAGGAGGGAGGGAAGGATGCCTTCGCTCCAGAGCTCGCCGTCGAAGTCGTCGGCGTAGGATGCGCCGAAGCGTTTGGCGTAGCCGGAGAAGCCGGAGCCGTAACCGGGAAACTCATTCTGCTGCTGCTCCAGCGCCGCGTCCAGGGCTGAGGTGGCGAAGTCGAAGGGATCGACGCCGTCGGCGAGGGCGAGACGGAACTTCTGGCCGGCGGAGAGCGGGACGGCGTGGCCGTTGAAGACGGCGGTGAAGGCAGGGACGACGCCGAGCATGCGCTGCTGCTCTTCCTGCTTGAGCTCGCGCTCGGCCTGGGCGTGGCGGTCTTCCGGCGTGGCGGCGGGTTGCGGTGCGCCGGGTGCTGTGGCAGGATCGGTTGCGGGAGCGGGCGGCGCGGGCGACGGGCTGGGCGGAGTCTGCGCGGTGAGACCGCCTACGGCGGCGGTTAGGAGCGCGAAGAGACTGAGGGTGCGGAGACGGAGCATCTGCTGTCTATGGTGCCTGAATTAGATGAAGCCTGGCTGAAGGAGTTCGGCCACGCGGACTGGGCTCATTGGCGGAAGTGGCGGCCGGCGGTTTGCAGGGCGGTGAGGAGGAGGCTGGCGCGGCGGAGGTCGATCTGGTCGGCGGCGATCAGGCGGATGAGCTGGCCGAGGGAGCGCTGGAGTTCGTCGCGGGTGGTGGGGATGGGGAGGGTGAAGGACTGGCGGGCGAGGTGGCGGGCGCGGATTTGGGCGCGGCGCTGGCTGCGGCTGAGGGCGTGCGGGCGGGTGGGGTGGTGGTAGTGGCAGAAGGACTGGCCGCGGAGGGCGGGCGAGCCGCAGAGGTGGGTGGGCGCGGCACCGGTCGCCGGGAAGACGTGGCTGCAAAGAGGGCGGATTTCACGGTTTGGGTCGGGCTTGGCGGCGGTTTGGTGCATTGGGATACCCCCTCCCCGGGGGTACTTTTTCTGGCAAAGTCTAGTGGCGGCTGGGGTTAGGGTTTTGTATATACTTGGTATATACCAGATGTATATACTTTCCGTAAGACTGGCGGGGTTAAAGGCGAAAGCCCGGCTGGGTGCCGGGCTACGAATAAGGTTCTCCTAAGTTAAGTATACGGGGTAGTGTCAAGGAATTGGCTGTGGGAAACTGGGTAAGTGGTTGATGGGGCGTGGGTTGTTGGTTGAAAATCGATGGTTGGCGGGGGGGTGCAACGGCGGTGCCCTATGGAATGGCGTCTGGCGGGCATATGCGGGAGATGCCGGGGATGGTCAGGGAATGGAGTTTGGTGTCTGTGGTGACGAAGTAGTCGGTTCCGGCTGAGGCGGCGAGGGCGAGGTGCAGGGCATCGGCGGGCTTGACGCGCGTGGAGGCGCGGAGGTCGGCGAAACGCTCGGCGACGTCGGTGCCGAACGGGATCAGATGGACTGCTGATGAAAGGAAGAAGCGGCGGTACGTGGTCGCGGTGAAGATGTCTCTATTCCGCTTGGGCAGCACAAGTACTTCCGCCAGGATGAGGTGACTGGAGAGGAATTCGTGGTGAGCCGACCGCATGCGATTGACGAAAGTCTGGGTTGGCGGCCCGAAGGCGGGATGTCCTTCGAAGTAGTACACCCAGAGCATGGAATCGAGATAGAGTCTCATTCGCCCCAGGCTTCGCGTTCACGGCGGAGGACTTCGGAGGGTCCGCCTTCTTCGGGGAACCAGCCTTTCATACTGCCATAAAGCGACTCGAACAGGGCCCAGCCTTCCTCTGCGGTGAGAGGCTTTTCGGGGGCGTCGGTGGTGGCTGGCGGGATCGGGTTAGAGGCCATGGCTTGATCCTAGGTAACGCTCCTAATAGTGTACGCCGGGCCTGGGTGGGGGACATAAGAATTGACCCCACTCATGACGATGAAACCGTCATGAATGGGGCACCCAAGATGGTTTTATGGGTGGGCCACCCGCCAGGAAACTACGGGTGGGCCGCCGCCCGCCCACACGGGATATTATTCAATCATGCGAAGCAGCCTCGGACATTGGTTCAGGATCAGCGAAGACGTAGAGCGTAAGCTCTGGACGGAAGGCTTCTTCAGTTTTGACGCAAGTACGCTTCTAAATATCTACGGATACTCCAAGGAGACTCGCACTGAGTTGATCTCTCTCATTGAAGCGCAGGCCAGTCGAGTTCGCTTGCCTCATCAATTTGGGCTGGAGTTCGCCCGCAATCGGCCCATTGTGATCATCAAACAGGTCAATAACTATGCGAAGGCTGACAAGGCCTTACAGGATTTTCAAAGTACTTACATCGCGCCAAAGCGTGAGCATCCTCACCTGAATTCAGAGGCACTTGCGGCGCTAAATCAGGTACGGGAAGACTTGAGAAATGGCAAGAGCGAGATGGAGGGTATGGTTTCAGTCGACGAGTTTGCGGATAAGGTTCTCGCCACTTTCGACGGCCGTCTCAGTCCTTGTCCTACGGAGAAGGAACTTTCAGATCTTCACGATCAGGCACGCGACCGGTACGACAAGAAGGTGCCTCCTGGTTACGCAGATCTAAAGGATAAAGGTGTGCCTGATGCATATGGGGATTATGTTGGATGGGTACAGCTCATGGAAATCGCAAAGAGCGAGGGTCGCGGCGTAGTTTTTGTCACGGATGATCTGAAGGATGACTGGTGGTTCATTGAACACGAACGAACCATTGGGCCACGGGCGGAGCTCGTCCAGGAATTCAAGCAACGTTCTGGCCAGGAGTTTTGGATGTATAGCTCAGAGAATTTTCTTAGAGCCGCGCAGAAATTCGTGAACGCAGAAATCAAGGATCAGGCTATTGAAGAAGTTACAGTGCGTTTGGCCGTGACGCGTGAGCAAACTCTGGCAGAGATCATCCGGGATTTGGAGATCAGTCTTGGGATTAATACTGCGCAGCCAAATTCTGAGAAACCCACCGGTGGTGTTTCGCCTTCTGGAGAGGCTAATCTGGGCGACACCGAAAAGCCTGCCGCTGGTGCTGGCCAGAAAGAGGGGGACGCCTAGATGGCAGTGCGTGTGTTCACAAGTAATCCAAGTTCTTTGATGAGTTCCTTGCGTTTATCAATAGCGACCGGGACGGTGACCACTTGGTCCATCGATGCCGATGGCGACCTAACTCACTCCCCGGAGCAATGGAGAAATCGCGCTTGGTTCCGTCCAAGAGTGTTGGACGACCGAATCATCTTTAACATTCTGGGTCCTAAATCGAAAACATTGACACGCACTGAATATGCAGTTTTTCATGGCAGACTTATCGAAATGCTTCTGACGCATTTTGATGAGCGATTCACTCGGGCCACAGCTACTGCCTTGCCAGCGGAGGGAGATAGAGTTACGCAAGCCAAATCAAGGATCACTGATAGTCGACTGTGACCGATCGATATTTCGATTTGTTCGACACATGTCGAGCTGAGCAAGATTATTTGTGCTCAGGTCATTTTTCAGTCATAGCTTGGCCGTTTATGCTCAAGTATCCCTCAGCGAGCTTCAGCTGAATAAGAATTCTTTGGTGCGGAGGTCGCGGATGGTGTCGCGGAGTTTCACGGCTTTTTCGAATTCGAATTTCTTGGCGGCTTCGCGCATGTCGGATTCCAGGTTGGCGATGTAGGTGTCTAGTTCGGCCTGGGTGGCGAAGTCGGGGATGCCGGCGGTTTCTTCGACGAGGTCGG
>CAZAXI010000273.1:0-5310 GCA_964489045.1 uncultured Granulicella sp.
CGTTTGCCGTTGCCGTACCAGTCGCCGCGCACAAAGTTGGGATTGCCGTTCAGCGGGTGCGCCGGCCACGTCTCCAGCAGGTGTCCCTGGTTATCGAACCAGTAGAGCCATGCGCCCAGTCCACCGCCGCCCACCCCAATCTCTCCCGGAGCCGTCGCCGCCCCGCCTCGGAAACCTCCGCCGCCACCGCGCCCACCCGCCGCAGCCCCCGCTCCTGCCGCTCCTGCCTGTGCTCCTCCCGCAGCAGCAGCCGGTCGCAGGCCAGGTTGCCCGCCGGCAGGCCGCGCAGGTCCATACACACGCCCATTGGTTACAATCTGCGGCGTCTTCGAGTCGCCCAGAATATATCCCGCCGTAATCTGTTGCGAATGGTCGCTCAGGTTCTGCCACAGCATCGCGCCGGTCTGCGCGTTATATGCAAGCGTCCCCACGTCACTCTGCCCTACCAGCAGCTCCGGCTTGCCATCGCCGTTGATGTCGAAAAACTCCAGCGCGTCCATATGATCGTGGTCGTCCTCGAAGTACTTCGAGTTGTCCCACACCGTTTTGCCGTTCGCGTCCAGGCAAAGATGGCTGATCGTCACTTCATCCACTCCGTCGCCATTCACGTCCCACGGATAGATGTAGTGGCCGAAGTAATCCTTCGCGCGCAGCTCCGCGTGCTGCCACAGCAGGTTCAGGTCCTTGTCATACGCCGTCAGCCCAATCCACCCGCCGGTATCCGCCAGCACCAGCAGCGTGTCCGGTCCATCCGACTCCTTGTGGAACTTCGCCACCGCCATGCGGTAGTTATTGTCCACATGCGGCAGCGCCGGCGCCGGCCAAGGCACCTGTTTAATCACGTCGCCGGTCCGGCCATCCGCCAGCACCAGCCACTCTTTCCCGTCGGCACTCTCGCGCCAATGCGCCAGTTCGTCGCGCCCGGTGTGGTGGAAATCCCACAGAATCCCCGCAGCCTCATTGCCGCGCGGATCGCCTTGCGTAGTCGGCGGGGCCGTCCAGCGCCACAGCTCATGCCCATCATTCGCGTACACAATCACCGAATAATTGTTCGTGATATCGACAATCGCATACTTGCCGCTCCCATCCACATCGCCGAACTTCACGATGTTCGACCCTGCAATCGTGTACTCGTGCAGCAGCTTCACCTCTTGCGGCAGTTCCAGCGCCTTCAGATCGTCCTCTTTGAAATCCGCATTCTTGGTCAGCACCAGAACATTGATCGAAGGCCGCGGAGTAATCGCCGTCAGCCGCACCTCGATGTTTCCCGGCTTCAGCGTAAAGTCGCCCCCGCGCACCCACTTCAGCTCTCCTCCGCCGTAGGTGCCCGCATCCTCCTTGCCGTCGATCTTCACTTTGAACGAGCTGGTCGCCGTGCCCACGCTGCGCACAAACAGGTGATAGACGCCCGCTTCCTTCACCGGCTCGGTCGTCGTCAGGTCATCCGCAACGCTCATGTTCACAGTCGAGTCGTTGAAGAACCACGTCCCCGCCGGAAAGCGCCCATCGTTCGAGTCGCCCGCCGGAATCGTCGTCAGAAAATCCGCCGCCGGAATAATAATCGTTCCCGGAACCTGGTGCGCCGCATCGTGATGGTGCAGCGTCAGCTTCTGCTGGGCCGACAGTTGGACCACGATCAAGGAAGCGACGCACGCGAAAATAAGAGCCAGACGAATCCTCATGGCCGTACTCCTTGGGAGAGCTCAAAGTCCGGAGTAACGTCCACCGGAATCCCCTTCGTCGCATCCAGCGCCTGCGTCAACGCCGCCGGCATCACATCGTACTTTGCGAACCACGCCTCAACCCCCGCGCGGTCGCCGTTCGCCTCAAATAGCAGCAGCTTCTCGTCCAGTCCCGCAATCGCCGCGGGCATGGCGGCGTAATCGACCGTGTAGCGCCCGTCGCCGCCCTGCTGCAGCACGCCATGTTCCACCAGGTAGTTGAACTCCATCATCATCGCCCGTCCGTGCGACTCGCCGGTTCCGAAGCGCAGCGTCCTCAGGATTCCGGCCACGTACGATCCGTAGATGCCGTTCAGTTCGCTCGCCGGCAACAGCTTCTGGTCAATCAGCCACTTCGCCAGGAAGATGCCGGTCACGTCCGCCTTGGCCTCTTCCAACCCGCTGTACGCCGGGCCAATCGCTTCGTTGATGTTCACCTGCTTGCCGCCCACGTGCGCGTAGGCCGGTCCCAGCCCATGCGAAATCTCGTGCAGGATCACGCCCGTCAGGTAGCCTTCGCCGCTCACATCTTTCGCCTGCGCCGGCGCCAGCATCTTGCCTGCGATCGGCAGAATCACGTTCTCCACCCGCAGGTCCATAAAGTTCTTGAAGAATATCTTCTTCGATCCCTTCTCCGCATGGATCCTCGCATCGTTCGGCAGATTGTCCGCAACCGCCTGGTAGCCATAGCGCAGATCGCCCGCGCGCAGCGTCGCGTCGGCCACCTCCATCGGCGTCGCAAAGCCTGCCTTCGATGGCTTGTCCTCGTCCGGCACCGGCAGCGCCTGCTGCATCGCCGCCTCCTGCTGCTGATACATCGCCAGCTTCCGACTCTCCGCATCGTTGCGGATCAGAATGGCCGCGCCATATGAAGTCTTCACCCCCAGCAGGCCATCCAGGTACACCTCATACGGCGCGAAGATCAGGTCCACCTTCGGGTCCTTTAGATCGAGCCACGCAACATTGCTCGCATAGTAGTCGTCGGAGAGCAACGCATCCGCGCGCAGGTTCAGATAATGCGCGAACGCCGCGTCCGGGCTCAGCTTCGCTGCCGCTCGCAGGTCCTCCGCCATCGGCTTGACCCACTGCGCATACGCCTCGTGGTAGGGATACGAATACAGCTTCGCCGGCACGCCGCTCGCCACCGGTTGGCTCAGCTTCGGGTCCAGGTCCAGCGGCGCCGACCGGACCACCGTCCACGGGTTGTAGATCGCAGCCCTCTCCTCCGGGTGCGCCGCAACATATTGCTCGACGCCCGCGCGCGTCAGTCCAAACGGGTACAACTCGCGCCCCGGCACCAGCGGCTCTTCGCCGGTCACCGGGAAGTTGTTATCGATCAGGTCCCACCGGCTCCCATTGATTGAGAACAGCTTCTCCAGCGCGGCGCTCTGGGTGCCGTGATACATCCAGTAGCCGCCCAGGTCGCTCTGCTGCCAGTACACCTGGTCCAGCAGGCGGCACGCATCGGCCAGCTTCGTCACCATCTGCCGCTCGCGCGGCGTCAGCCCAGCCTCGTTGTACGGCACGCGCACCGTCTTCCAGAAGCTGGCGCGCTCCTCCTCATTGTGTACCGGACGCCCGCCGGAGTTGCGCGGGTAACGGCTCTCCGCCCGGGCCGGCGCCTGTCCACCACCCGGCCGCGCCTGTCGCAGTCCTGGGTTCGAAGCAGGAGCCTGCTCGGAGTCTTGCGCCTGCGCGCCAACCGGCAGCACCAGCGCAAGCGAGAGCAACAAACCAATGGAACCGGAGTGCATCACAAGTTACCTCGCTAGTAACACCACTATCCGTATTATGGATTTCGCGTGGCGACGAAAGTTACATCGCCAACCAGTCCCGACTCCGGTGGCGCCTGCACGGGCGGACCGAAGCCTCCCCCTCCTCCGCCACCAGCGCCGCCCGGACGTCCCGGAGCAGCCGGCGTCGCCAGAATGTGCTTGTCCGCTGGCAGCAAGCGATCGCCGGCGATGCGATTCGTCCACTCGTTGGTCACTTCGATCTCCAGCTTATTCACGCCCGGCTTCAGCGCGCCGGTCACGTCCACGCGGTACGGCGGAGCCCACACCATCCCCGCGGACTTGCCATTCACCTTCACCTCCGCGAGGTCGCGCACCTTCCCCAGATCGATCCACACATGCTGCCCCGGCTTGAACCAGGTCGCCGGAGCCATCACCGTTTTGCTATAAGTCGCAGTGCCGGAGAAATACTTCACCCCGTCGACCGCGCTATCCGTCCACGACGTCAGCTTGGTCATCTGCACGCTCGCCGGAGCGCCCCAGTTCGGCGGGAAGCTCAACGTCCAAGGCCCGCTCAGCGTAGTCAGCTTGGTCTCCACCGCGCTCGATGCCGAACGCGCAGGCGCAGCCGCCGCATTGCGGAAGACCACAAACACGCTCTCGCGCTCCGCCAGGTCCAGCGGAACCTCCGTGAAACCCGCCGGCGCCGTGTAAAGCGCAGGCCCAATCCCCGGCTGGTGATTCCCCGACCGGTCCGGCATCTTTACGTCGTTCGCGTACGAGACGTCTTTGAGCTCCGTCCCGTCCATCGGCCGCCACACTTGAACATCCTTGCCGCTCACGCGGAAGCGCGCATTCAGATGCACCGGCGCATCCGCCTGGTTCACCACAAAATAAATGTCCGCGTCCGCCGTATGCCGATGCACCCACGCCACCGGATTATCCAGCGACCCGCTCGCCTTGAAGTCCGGCGCGCTCTTCACCCGCGTCAGCACCTCGTCCAGCGTGATGCCCGAGTACACCATTCCCTTCCCGTACGAGTGCTGGTTCAGCGTAACCCCGTCCATATCGCCCCACAGGTCGGTCGCCAGCGCATGCACCTCACTATCGGCCTCGGGATAATGCAGCAGGCTCGGCGAGCTCGTCGGCCTCTGCCCCACCATCGTCGCCCCCGCGGCCACCAGGTCGTGCAGCTTGTGCAGCACCTCCGGCGTCATCTGCTTGGTCGGCGGCAGCACCAGCACGCGATAGTTCATCCCGTCCGGCATCTCCGCGGTACCCTCAACATGAATGCGCCCATCCGCCGTCACGCTGGTGCGATTCAGCAGCACATCTGTGTTCATCACGTCGTAGTCGTATCCCGCGGGCACTGCGGGTTGCAGTCCATCACCCCAGAACGGCATGGTCGAAGGCGCACCCTCCGGCAGAAGATACGCAATGTCGCCCGCCGGACTTCCCTGCTGCAACATATACTGCACCCGCGCCATGTAGGTCATAAACGGCTTCGCCAGCTCCGCCCACGTAATGTTGCGGTTGATGTGCGTCCCCACCATGGTGTTGCCGGGCTTGGTATCCAGCGGCTGCTCCGCCGACGTATGGAACACAATCCGGTTCACACCCTGGGTAAACCAGTAGTCGGCAATCTTCTTCAGCGTGTACGGAGCCTCATACCCACCGCCTGTAAACGTCTCCGTCGCCACCAGCGGCTTGCCGTACATATGCGAAGCCGACGCCGCGCCCCGCACATCCACGTAGTACATCGAGTCGGGATGCAGCGCTCGCACCCAGAACTCCGCCATCGGAATATCGATGTGGCTCTTGTTCAGCAGCGTGTCCTCGGGAATCTCCAGCGCCAC
>CAZAXI010000274.1:0-5302 GCA_964489045.1 uncultured Granulicella sp.
TCCTCACGAAGCCAGTTCTCGGTCGTCTCGACAAAAGCGAGATCGCATTGGTTGCGATCCATCACCGCAGCCCCGGGATCGATATTGGCTTCTACTGGGTAAGGCTTAATCAGGCGTTGGCAGAAGCCATGAATTGTTGAACAGGTGATTTCGTCGATCGTTTCGCTGGCGACCGCGAGGTTCCACCGATGCCGATCGGCGAGGCCGTTGGGCAAAGCAACATGCAACTCGGCCGGGATGCGCCCGGCGTTGAGTTCACCGACAAACTCACGCACGCGAATTATGAGTTCGCTGGCCGCAAGCTCGGTGAAGGTCACCGCCGCGATCGCTTTGGGGGCTATGCCTTCAGACAACATTAAGGCGACGCGGCCGGCCATGATCGCGGTCTTTCCCGAGCCGGCTCCGGCCTCGACCAGGAAGGCGCGATCATGAACCGCCATAGCATCGCGGCGGAAAGCGTCATCGGCGAGCGATTTCTTCGGCGCGGACATCATTGAGCCGCCCAGACTTGCGCCGTGGCTCCGAGACGCGCGGTTGCGGCGGCGATTTTGCGTTTGCAGTAAGCGGCGTTCGCGTTGGCCGGCAGTGCGAACGCGAAGTCGTCATAAGGCCCTCCCGTGTCGATCCCGATCACACCTCCGCCGGAGAGAAGGTTCGCTCTGGCTTCGCGCAGGTACGTGGCAACCTCGATGAGGGTAGCTTCCGGATCGGCGAGTCTTAAATCGAGCCCGTCCCGAAGATAGAGAAGTGAGGCGCTGATCTCGACATCATTGCCGAGCATCGCCTTGACCGCAAAGGCGTAGAGGCAGCGCTGCAGCTCCTTGCCGCCGTCGAGGACGATGCTGTCCTTGGGCTTACGCCCCGTCTTGTAATCCCGCACCAAAGCGCGGCGGCCGTCGCCGCCGATATCCAGTCGGTCGATGGAGCCTTTGATCCGGAAGCCCGCACCGGGAATTTCGACGCTTACCGTCGGGTCCCAGGGCGGCGTGACGTCTGCCTTGCCCTGTTCGCCGCCGAACGGGACTTCGCTATAGGAACGTGCGCCAGGCAGCACTTCATCTCCAAACGCGAGTGCGCAGCGACTCAGTTCCCGCGCATCGTCCAGCGTGCGCACCCAAATGACGCTCGGCGGTATAGCACGCTTCATCTCCCAATCACGGGCGACATCAACGGCGGCGAGGTCCACCGCCGCTGAAATCTGCTCAGAAGTAGCGGTGGTGATCCCACCCGCCGACTCTAAGCTGTGCAGCGCCCGATCAAGGGTCAGATGGACGAGATCCCCAATCGCGAGGGCGTCGAGCACCAACGGTTCATTACCGCTCTCAGGCGCCCGCCAGTGGAGGCCGTATTGCCAGACAAATCCGAGCGGATTACGCAGGAGTTGCCGCAGTGAACTCGCCGACTGAGTGCGGCCGAGGATGGCGTGCATCACCGGATGATCTGCGCGAACCAACCCGTCGTGTGGGGTGATTTCCGAGCGCAGCCAGTCGCGCCAGGAGGCGGAGGCCGAGAGCGCCTGAGGCAGACCGCGAAACTCCTGCGGTCGTCCCATCAGGCGATCGGTTTCGCTAAAGGCATGATTAGGCACAGCATTGCGCCGCAGATAGGTTTCCATCGGCTCTCCCTGTAGCAGCGTGCTGCGGCCAAGGAGGCGGCCGTCGGTATCGCGCCGAGCCCGCGAAAGAACAACCTGCCGTTCGGTGGTGGCGAGAATCGTCGCGAAATCTCGGCGGTCCGCAGCACCAACTGGAAGGGGATCGAGTTCCACGGTGGGAATGATGTGGTCAGAAAGGAGCCGATCTTCGGAGATTCCTCGAGGCCAGCGTGAGGAATTGAGGCCGAGCAGCCGAACAAACCTGCGTGGTGAAGCCGCAAGTGAACTCGCCGGCATCCAGGCGAGCGAGACGCAGGCATCTAGTCCGTCATCCTGCCTCAACGTCTCCAACGTGAGGTCGAGGGAAGCAGCCGGACCGGCGAGCAAAGCCTTACGCCAGATCGCCAACGCCCGACCGTGCAGCAGCGCCGCACCGATTGCCCCAGCCGCCTGCGCACCTTGGGCCAGCAGCGACACGATGTCCCGCAAAGCTGCTCCATGATCGACTGCATCCGGCCAATCGGTGGCTGTGGTTCGACCAATGAGCCGCGTCCAGGATTCAGGCGATGCCAGGGGGGCATCGGCCGGCAGGATGCGCGTCCACCCTTCCGGTAGCGCCTGGAACGGCCCAGGATAGACGCTCAAGAGCGCCGACAGCCGGCGCATCCGCGTCTGCGACAGCCCGCGTAGCAGTATGTCCGCTAGTGCCGCTGTCGATTGCCCTTCCCGGCAAGCCGTGATTTTCACGCCATGAACGAAATGGAGATCGATATTGGCGTCGGCTCGCAATGTCAGAAAGTGGTCGTCATAATCGGCCGGCGCGACGGAGGCGATGGCGATGTCGCTTGGTTCAACCGCCCCCGATGCCATCAACTCTCGCGCCCAGCGAAGGGCTTCAATAGCTTCATGAAAAGCAGTGGCCGCACTGACGGTGGCAATCGCCGGCGCTTGCGGTTCTGTGCGAACAATCTCTATTCGCCCGCCAGCGAGCCAATCAGGAACGGACCGCGGACCGGCGATCCACCTGACCTGAACGCGCTCGGCCAGCGCATGTAGCAGGGGCCGCCAGCACGGCGACAACTCTGTGATGCCAACAATCTCAATTGGCCCGAACAGCGTCTCGGCATAGTCGAGCCGCTGCAAAGCCGCCGCGACAAGGTCGATGGGACGCAGCATAGCGGCTGGCATGGCGTGCAGAATAGCCTTTTCGAGGGCGGCTATCGACGCCAAGCGAGGATGCTCGGAGGCGCGTGCCTGCAGATCGAGCCCCGCGCGCCAGGCCTTGTGTAGCGTATCGACGGCGGCCCCCACCATACCGGGAAGGGCCCTCAAGGCATCGAGCTCGCCAAGCGCCGTCTCCGGTAAGCACGTCTGGACTATAGATCGTAGGGTCTCCTCAGCGACGGGCTGCGAAAGACCCCCGGTCAGTCGCGCTGCGAGTTGCTCAAAGGTCATGATCTGCATGCCGTGGCGCCGCTCCCGTGCCGCGGCGAGGCGGATCTCGCGCATCGCGAGTCGACCGTGCGCGATGACTGTATGCCGTAACCGTTGTGTCACGTTGCCCCCCAAACCCCATCTGCCATAGTCTTGTTCGCGACCGAGCCCCTAAGGATCGACGGCGTAGGAGCACTCGTGGCGACGGATTCATGCTCGTCAAATAGGTTGCCGTCGCATCTTGCCACGGTCCTCGCCACGAAGTTGGAACTCAGCGAAAGGCTCGGAATAGAAGCGTTCTTAGCAAACTCGGCTTCACTCCCGCATATAACCAATGATAAATGAATTACTTGGGGGAAATGATGGCCGACATCGATTCACTTGGATTGGATACTGGAACTCGCCTAAAACTGTATCACTCCCCCGATCAAACTAATCACCGCGAGCCTCTCGAATTGGTGAAAAAGCAGACTTCCGATCTTTGGAGGCGAAGTCAAGGACTTGGCTGCTATGCACTTGGCCACCTGCTCAAGAGCGTTCCAAAAAGCTGACCCCTCGGGATGCTGCAATCTCCTAAAAATACCCGAGCGCAATTGATGTGCTGCGCCGCTCCAAGAGGTATCCACGTACTGATGCAAGGTAACCCAGATCGCAAGGTGCTACTTCTCGCTGCTCTTGAGGACGTACCCCAGTTCTCTCTCCAGGCATCTGCTTGAACGGCAAACGTGGAGGTCCCATGTACCGAGCTTGCCCCAATTGTTGACGGTGGAAATGCAACGGCATACAGAGTCATGCTGTTATCTTTTTAGCGTCTATAACGGCGGGCAAGCGTTGTAAAGCTAGCGCTGTGGTCGATCTCATCGTGCGGGATCAGAACATACTGCCAAGCTTTGTCGCTTATGTTGCTGGCGTGCTGGCACCAAAGCGTTGCCGCCTTCGCTTTAAGCTGCACGACCTCATCCGTCATCTCACTGGCGCGCTTCGGTTCGCACAAGTAGCGAGCCTCCGTCGTCTCGACCACGAAATCGGGTTGGTAAACCTCATCTTGGTGGTAATAGATTTTGAGAACATCTTTGGGCGGCTTGAGCCACTTGAGCACGGAAGTTTCGTCTTCGAGAATGATGGCGAAGCGCCGTTCTGTATCTGAGTCGAACTTCTGTGCGGGATACAGGCACTTCGCAAAGCCGCCAAAAATCATCCCTTTGATGAGCAACCGCTCTTCTACCGGCGCGCGGAAGGGAAGTATCTCTTGGTCGGTTTGCATTGCTGCCATGCTGTTCGTCAAGGTCTGGAAGCCCTTGGAAACCGTGACTTCGTACTCCGTCGCCTTCTCGACGTAGTGCTGGTTCATTTGCGTGTGAATGAGGGTGACAATCTGTGCTTGGTAGAACTGCAACACGTTCAACACGTCGTCCGGAGTCTGGAGATACGACTGAAGATGGCGTACCATCTGCGTCGCCAGCTTATAGAGAAGCTCGGCCTGTTCGTCGTAATTGATGTCGTCCTTGTCGATGAGTCCGCGGACGATGTAGTCCTCAAGGTTCTTCTCCATCACCACGCCGTCACCACTGACGATCTTAAATCGCTGGTTGTTCATTAGGTGTTGCACGAGGAGATCTTTCTCTGCGGGTGGCTGGCGAAAACTGCTGCAATCGAGATCGAAATCCCGATAGCCGACGGTCACTTCCCCCTTTGGCGTGACGATGATCTTCGGAATGTCGATCATGCGCTCGGCAATGGCGCTGGTCACCCGGTCCACCACCGACGCTACGTCCACCGGCTGCGCCACGCCGGGAAGTTCGCCTTGAACTGGCTGCATCAGTTCGGTCACGCGCGACGTGATGCGCCGCTGAACATCCGCGGTCCTCAGATCGCCAGACCGGGCCAGCCGTTCAAACTGCTGGCGAATCACCTGCATGGTCAATTCGGCGGTTTTGCGCTCCGGCTCCGTAATCGTTGGGGGCGGTCCAGCCGGTGAAGTCCCTGCGCCTGATGTTGCCGGTGGGTTCGCCAACCCCAGTTGCGTCATAAAGACGGGTTGGATGGTGACGGCCTTCGTCGGCGCATCGGGAATATCCCGCCCGATGACAACGCCGGTGCGAATGATTGAGTTCGGATCGTTGGCGTGGTCAACGATCTCTTGGAAGCGGTCGTGAGAGACAATTGTCAGCCGGTCAACGTCGGGAACGCCAGTGCGCTTGCCATACGGAAGGCGCAAACCGCGACCGATGGACTGCTCAACGAGCGTCCGCGAGTTGGCGGCACGGAGCGGGA
>CAZAXI010000275.1:0-5295 GCA_964489045.1 uncultured Granulicella sp.
CGGATTCCCCGTCCGCCCATACGTAATCAGCATCTGCGACATCACCGCCGCCAGCGCATTCGCGTCCGCCACATGCTGCGGGTCCGTCCCAATCTGCCCGCTCGCATACCCAATGTTGTCGAACATGAACGGAATGTCGATCGTATGCGTCGCCCAGCCGTCCGCACCCTTGAAGTTCATCTGATACACCCATGTTCGCGGCTGGCTCGCGGGATTCGCCGCCCGTCGCTCCGCCTCCATCCGCTGCCCCGCCCACGCGCGGAACGCCGTTCCCACGGCCCGGGCCACCTGCTGTGGCGTATACGTCGGGTCAGCCTTGCGGAACGCCTCCACCGCCTCTTGCGCTGTCACTGGCCCAAGGTATTCGTGAACTCCACGGTCAACCGCGTCGGGCGCCTGTTCCCACGTCATGTTCGCCGGCCCGTTCACGGCCCCCGTCTCGTCGTGCGTGTTCCCCAGCATCATCGGCACCATCTCACTCAGAGGCGGCGCATCCGGATCGAACGGGTTCCGCGGCAGCACCACGCCATCCACCACCGGCAGCCAGTCCCCGCTCACCGCCCGCGCGCCCTCCTGGATATCCTCCATCGTCAGCGCATTCAGCTTCGTCACCAGTTCCGGCCCCTTCAGGCCGCCCGTACCCAGCTTCTCCAGCACCGTCTTCGCCCGCCCCGAAGCAATCTCAATCGACGCGCCTTTGATCTGCTGCCCGCTCATCGTCATCACCCGATGAAACAGGCCCTTCGCCACCGGAGTCGCCATCAGCGCCGCGCACTTCGCCCCGCCGCCCGACTGCCCAAAGATCAGCACCCGCGCCGGGTCGCCGCCGAACTCCGCAATATTCTCCTTGATCCACGTCAGCGCCAGCACCAGATCCAACTGCCCCGCATTCCCCGACTCCTTATACTCCGGCGCCAGGTCGCCCAAATACATATACCCGAACGCATTCAGCCGGTGGTTCACTGTCACCACTACCACGTCGCCTCGATGGCACAGCCGCTTGCCGTCGTACAGATCGCTGTTCACCGTCCCGTTGTTGTACGCGCCGCCGTGAAAGTAGCACAGCACCGGGCGCTTCTTCTTGTCCCTCAGCCCCGGCGTAAACACATTCAGGTGCAGACAGTCTTCGCTCTGCACGCCCTGGTCCCGCGGCGCTCCCGGAACACCCGACGCCGAAGTCGGCGCGTTCCCCGTCGCCGCCGCCGGTCGAGGTCCATTCGGCCCCGCCGCTCCCGCGACCCCGGGCCTGGCTGCACCCGCTACCGGTGTTCGCGCCGCCACCAACTGCGGAGCCATCGTCGTAAACGCCACGCACTCCTTCACCCCACTCCACCGTTCCGGCGCAACCGGAGCCTGGAACCGCGTCTTCGCCGTATCCCCGCCATACGGAACGCCCTTGAAGACGTTGATCCCGTCCTCCAGCACGCCGCTGATCTTGCCCGCGGTCGTCGTCGCCAGCGGCGCCCCATCCGCCCACGCCCAGGCCTTCGTCCGCAGCGTCAGTGCAGCCGCAGCCATCCCCGAATTACGCAGCAAAGTACGACGATCAAATCGATTCATAGCAAGCTCTCTCCGTAGCGGTTGTCAGGCCACTTTCCAGCGCACACGATCATACCCCGGCCCCACCCAAACTGGCACGCCCCTCCGCCTTTACTTTTGCCTTTGGGAGTAGCAGCGGGCTTCAGCCCGCGGTAAGCCAGCCTCAAGATACGAGGGCTTTAGCCCCGGGCCTTCGTTCGCCCATTCACGCGGAACTTCCCACCGCCGCCCAGCGTAGTACACTCATCCCGAGATTCGAGCCGTAGCCGAGGCAGCCGCCATGATCCACCTCACCGTTCTCGCCCTTCTCTACTTCCTGCCCACCATCATCGCCTCCAACCGCGGCCACCATGTCGCCGGCATCCTCCTGCTCAACCTCTTCCTCGGCTGGACCGGAATCGGCTGGATCGCCATGCTCCTCTGGGCGCTGCTCTCCGCCCCACCCTGGTACCGCCACCCCTACTACCATCCCTACTACTGGCGTTGACAGACCCGGCCCCCATGGCCCCGATGCAGCTCACGCGCGCAAGCGCGTCGAGAACGGCACGAAGTGCCTACACCTTCGGCGAGAAATCCGTCAGCTTCATAAACGTCACGTCGTGCAGCTTCACGAACGCTCCATCCTTCTCCGTCTCCGCCTTCAGCGCCACCCACTCCGGGTCCGCCGTAAACTTCGCCCAGCTCTCCGTCGCCGCCGCCCTGCTCTTATGCCGCAGCAGATAGATAATCGTCCGTCCCGCCAGCGGCTCGTCCGTCGGCACCCAATACGCCACGCGGTGCATCCCGCACCGCGCAAAGATCGCCGTCTCCTTCGTTCGGAACCGGTCCAGGATCGCCGCCTGTTTCCCCTCATTCAGGTGATAAATCCGCAGCTCATACACGGTCTCATCGGTCACCGCGTCCTCCGCTAGAAGCTCCGTTCCAGCCGTCATCGGAATCATCGCCGCCACCCCCATCGCCTTCATCAAGTCTCTTCGGTCCATTGATCCTCCAGTGCCAATCGCCTCAACTTACCACTTACCACTCACCACTTGCCACTCGCCCTTCTATACTCAACTTCACGCCATGAACATCACCCGACGCCGCGGAGCCATCGCCCTCTCGATCACCCTCGGAGTCCTCATCGTCGGCGGCCTCATCGCCTTCAATATCGCCTGGATCATCGTCAACGAGCGCAGCTTCCTGCTCATCATCCTCGGCCTCATCCTTTTCGGCCTGCTGGTCGCCGGCGTCGTCCTCAACACCGTCTTCCTCGTCCGCGAAGTCCGCCACAACGAGCGCCAGGATTCCTTCCTCAACGCCGTCACCCACGAGCTCAAAACTCCCATCGCCTCCATCCGCCTCTACCTCGAAACCCTCCAGCGCCGCGACGTCCCCGAAGCCCAGCGCCAGGACTTCTACCGCATCATGCTCGCCGACTCCGATCGCCTCCTCGGCACCGTCGAGCAGGTCCTCAAGGCCGGCGAGCTCGGCGTGCGCCACCGCCATCGCGACCGCACGCTGCTCGAACTCGCCCCGCTGGTCGCAGACTGCATCGCCATTACCCTGCAGCGCCATCACCTGCCCCCCGACGCCATCCAGCTCGCGCCCATCCCCGGCGCGGTCCGCCTCCACGTCCGCGCCATCCCCGAAGACCTCCGCACCGCCGTCCTCAACATCCTTGACAACGCCGTCAAGTACTCGCCCAACGGCGTCCACATCCAGTGCTCCATCGCCATCGTCCGCTACATTCAGGTCGCCCTCACCGTCACCGACACCGGCGTCGGTCTCGCCCCCGACCAGCTCAAGCGCATCTTCAAGCGCTTCTACCGCGTCCCTGGCCGCATCGCCGTCCGCATCAAGGGCACCGGCATTGGTCTCTTCCTCGTCCGCTCCATCGCCCGCCAGCATGGCGGAGGCGTCTCCGCATCCAGCCCCGGCCCCAACCTCGGCACCACCATCACCCTCACCCTCCCCCTCGCCAACCCCGCTGCGTCGCAATAATCCCGTGTTCGCACAGCGACTAAACTTAATCTGACACCTATGCTCCTCCTCTGGAACTATTTCGTTCTCTCCTTCAGTGCGCTGCTTCCGCTCATCAATCCCCTCGGCTCGGCACTCATCTTCTTCAGCCTGGTCGGTCCGGCGCCCATCCCCGTCTACCACTCGCTCGCGCGCCGCATCGCCATCAACACCGTTCTCTTCCTCGTGGCCATCGACCTCGTCGGCTCGACCTTACTGCGCTTCTTCGGAATCTCCCTCCCCATCGTCCAGGTCTCCGGAGGCCTGGTCATCGCCGCCATCGCCTGGCAACTGCTCAACCAGTCCAGCACCGACCCCAGCCCCGAAAAAATGCAGGCAGCCGCCCAGATGCACCCCGGCGACATTTTGGCCGATCTGCGGCAAAAGATCTTCTACCCCTTCACCTTCCCCATCACTGCCGGCCCCGGCTGCATCGTCGTCATGCTCACCCTCGCCGCCCACACCCCGCAGCGCCCCATCAAGGACAACCTGCTCGCCCACGCCGGCCTGCTCCTCGCCATCCTCGTGCTCTGCCTGTCCGTCTACCTTTGCTACGCTCATGCACACCGCATTGCCGTCAGCATCTCGCCGTCAACCGCCCACGGAATCCTCCGCGTCATCGCCTTCATCCTCCTCTGCATCGGCGTCCAGATCGCTTGGAACGGCCTCGTCCCCCTCCTCGCCGGCATTGTCCATCCCCAGTAGCCTGGGTGCCCCACGATCATCGCGGCGACCGGGTCCCCGGCGGACGGTCTTTGTCCGCTGGGGTGGCAGAGCGATTATCGTGGGGTTACTCTCTTGAACTACGATGATTCCGTAAGGAAGAGGACACAAATGTGGATTTGTTTTGCGTCTCGCTTAAGGGCACGGCTTCAGCCGTGCCGTAGCCACTTTGAGATAGCCGGGGCTTTAGCCCCTGAGGTCAAGTTCCAATGAGGCCAAGAATCCAAAGTATCACTGCTAACCACTACGAAGACTTCGAAACATTCCATCCTGAGAACCCGACTAGCTTCGCTGTCGAAATCCGCGTAATGATCGGCGCAGAGGGAGGAGAAGGCGAGGAGTCATTCGACTTTTCAGTCTGCACGCCTGACTGGTTGCAAGCTCAATGTGATGAGACCGGCTACTTTTTCGCGGGCCGTCGACTCGTCGTGGATCACTGGGATTCGAGCCTCGTAAGACGTTTTCTCGACAAGCGGATCTCAACCATCGTCGCAGACTCGTGGACCGAGCTTGCAGGCAAGATATCCCGCTTCTCACATTGGGAATTCGAAGACTACCAAGAGACTCGAACGGCATGAGTTCCGATTCTCCATCTCCCCTCATCGCCCTCATCGAAGACGAAGAACACCTCGCCCAGGGCCTCCTCTTCAACCTCGCCGCCGAAGGCTTCCGCACTCATCACGAGTCCGACGGCGACGCCGCGCTCGCTTACCTCCTCGCCGCCCCGCCATCCGGCCCCGAAAAAATCTCCGTCATCGTCCTCGACTGCATGCTCCCCGGCGCCGACGGCTTTGCCATCACCCGCGCCCTGCGCGAAGCTCAGCGCTACACCCCCATCCTCATGCTCACCGCCCGCACCCGCCCTGAAGACGTCCTCGAAGGCCTCGAAGCCGGCGCCGACGACTACCTCCCCAAGCCCTTCGACCTCAACATCCTCATCGTCCGCATCAAGTCCCTCATCCGCCGCACCGCGTGGCAGGCCGCCCAAACTCCTCCCACCGAACCCCCACCCCCGCCCGACACCTACTTCTT
>CAZAXI010000276.1:0-5214 GCA_964489045.1 uncultured Granulicella sp.
GCGAATCTGCGAGCCGATATGCACGCTCACGCCCACCGCATCCAGCCACTTCAGCCCCGCCGCCTTGCGGTAGATTCCGCGCGCCCGCCCAATCTCTATGCCGAACTTGTGCTCCCGCAGCCCGGTCGAAATATACGGATGCGTGTCCGCAAAGACGTCGGGATTTACCCGCAGCGCGAATCTGGCCCGAATGCCCAGCACCTCGGCCCGCGCCGCCAGCAACACCAACTCCGCCTCCGACTCCACGTTGAACAGCAGAATCCCAGCCATCAGCGCCGCGTCGATCTCCCACACCTGCTTGCCCACGCCGGAGAAGACTACGCGCTTCAGCGCCGCCTTACTTGCCCGCCGCACCCGCTCCAGCTCGCCGCCGGAGACAATATCGAAGCCCGCGCCTAGCTCCGCCAGCATCCGCAGAATCGCCAGCGCCGAGTTCGCCTTCACCGCATAGCAGATGGTCGCAGGCCGTCCGCCGAAGGCCTGCTTGAACAGCGAAAATCGATGCCGAATCTGCTCCGCCGAATAGACGTACAGCGGCGTGCCGTGCTGCTCCGCCAGCGCGTCCAGACCAACCCTGTCGCAGCGGAGCGTGCGGTTCTGATAATGGAACGGCCGCGAGGCCGGCTGCTCTCGTTCGCCTGCGGACTTGCCCGCCCGAGCGCTCAAACGCTGGTGCCGGCAGTGCCCGCGCCGCTGGGGTCAGGCAGAGTGTAAGGAGCTTCGGGAATGATGATCCACGCAGCGAGGTACGCGAACAGCCCAACGCCGGTAAACACAATAACCAGCGCCGTAACCACGCGAACCAGCGACAGGTCCCAGCCGTAGTGCAGCGCAAACCCCGCGCAAACTCCGGCTATCATCCGCGGGTAGCGCGGCCGGGTAAGCTGTCCTGGGAACGGCGCGCGCCCGACCACCACCGGCACGGTAGCCGCACCGCAGCCAGGGCAGAAGTGGGCCGCCGGGTCCATCTGTTTTCCGCAATGAGAGCAAAACATCGTACGCCTCCGGGAAGTTCCTATTTTGCCACATTCCCAGATGTAGTACGCACTTACCTGGTCTTCGGTTCCACAAAGCTAGTGTCCGGCGTAGGGAGTATTCAGATATCGTCGCGCCATCTCGGCCTGCGACTGGTCGCCGCCGCCCGCGGACGCCATCTGGTAGAGCTTCACCGCCTTCGCGCGCTGGTGCAGCACGTCGAACATCTCGCCTGCGTTCAACTGGGCCCGCTTGCGCAGCCAGTCGCTGCAGTTGGGCTGCTCAGCGGCCTTCAGATAGCTGTCCGCCGCGCCAGCCACGTCGTTCTGCCCGCGCTGCGTATCCGCCAGGCCGAACAAAGCCAGTTGCAGCCGCGGGTCAATGAAGTAGCCCGGCTTGGCCGCGTCGGCCAGCACCGTCTTGTACAGCGCGATCGCACCCGGCCCATTGCCCTCGTCCTTGGTCAGGTTGGCCTCCTCCAGGCGAAAGAGGTAGTCGTGCGGATACTGCGTGGCCAGCCCATGCTGCACCACCACCGCCTCCGGATAACGGGCATCGTGGCGCAGAAACACCGACATCACCGTGCGCGATTCCACCGACGTGATCACCCCATGCTCGGCCGCGTCGCGCAAGTAGGCCAGCCCACGCTCCTTGCTCCCCCCCACTCCCACAATCCCCACCAGCATGCGCACCCAGCGCGGCAGGCTGGCCACGGCGAACTGCTGGATGCCAATAGCCATCTTGGCGTCCGCGTATTGCGGATCGAGCTTCAGCACCTGCTCGGAGTCGTTGCGCGACGCATATCCTTGCCGCGCCGCCGCCACAAAGGCGTGGTCCACTAGCGTGATGAACACGGCATGCATGCCGCGTAGGTATCCGCGCGCGAAGTAGGCGTTCTTATCGCTCGGATTGGCCCGGATGCGATCGTCGGCGAGCCGGATTCCCGTGTCAGTAAGCCACTCGATGCGCTGCCGCGTGGCAGCGGGCACCGGCACGTTCCGCTTCGACGTTAAAAACGAGTCGTGCGCGTAGTACGTGGTGTCGAGCAGATCCTGGTGGTAAAGTTCGCGGAAGACCGTGGCCATCAGCACGTAGCCGTACGCCATCGGGTCCTGCGGATGCGCCTTCAGCACCGAGTCAAAACGGCTTATCGCGCCGTCGAAGTCCAGGATGTAATGGCGCTCAAATCCGTCGCGCACCACGGGGTCGAAGTTGAGCGGGTAGCTGTGTTGCGCAGCGTCGTACGGCTGCTGCGGCGGCGCGGCGGCCAGGGCCGGACCGGCGAGAATCATCACCGCCAGCATCGCCGCAAGGGTCAGTCCGGCGCTGGACAAACCGCGCCGGCAGCGCCCCGCGCGAACGCTTGCCGCAGACGCGAGCTCCGCTGCCCGCCAGATTTCAGATCGCCGTTCGTGCCGCCTGTTCAATTCAAGAAACCAACTCAATAGACTTCGCCCTCGTACCTGGACGGGTTGGATGCTGGAAGAGCTTTCGGGCGCCACGAACCCTCAGCCGCCCAGAGCTCCAGACCCTCACCGACCGCCGCGGGCGAGTACACTTCAGCGGGCAACGCGTTGGGCACTGGCGCGGGCCAGACCGAAACGCTTACGAGACCGGAAGAAACGGTGCTCGCAGACATTGCAGCGCAAGGGCACCATGCCGATCGACATGAGAAAGATATCAAACAGCCGGCGATGCGATCTTCGAATGTTGGATTCACGGCACTTAGGACATGTTATAGCCATGGCCAGCAACTCCCCTAAGAACCTAAGGCTCTTTTTGAAGTAGGAATTCAATAAGCGGCCCAAGCCGCACCAGCAAAACAAAATGCAGCCCCCAGGCCTCCGTGCGAGCCGGGGATACCAGTATGATGCCCCCGCCGCTAGAAATGTGCAATCCAGCCCGATAATGTTAAATAGATTTTTGAACGTGACCTCCGGCACCGACTTCCCGGCCGGAAGACTGTATCTTGAGCACATATATCGGTCCGCTTATGACTCGATTTGAATTGCTACATCTACTCGTCGCGCAGGCACGAGCCAACGGCTTCGAGTTCCGCAAGTGGTACATCTCCAAGATTGGCTTGCCGTGGGAGACCACCCGCCAGGCAATCGAGACGCTGTGCGCCGAACGCCGGTACTACGCGATCCTGTTTTCGCACGAGTTTGCATCCAGCTTCTGGAAGGCAGGCGAACGTATCACCTTCCAGGTGCCGACCCAGACCTTTACGCGGCGCAAGGCCGACGGAACCATCGCCACCGTAAGCCGCAAGGCATACACGCGGCGCAGTACGCGCGACGATGCCTGGAGATACCACCTGCGCGAGTTGGCCGTCGCCGAAGAACCGCTGCGCTATATGCGCAAATATCTCCGGGTGGATGAGGATCTTGACCTGGATGATGAACTCCAGCCGGCGATTGCCGCCGATGGAACGCCGCCGCGGCCGCCAATCGAGAAGCGAGAGCCCGCCGGAATTGCGATCGTACACAGCCGCAGTTGAACCCCTGGAGCTTCCTAGGGTTTCAGAGTCGCCAACGCTTTGCGCGCTTCCCTCGCCTCTTGGCCATCCGGGTGGAGCTTCAGGCACGCTGTGTATTCGGCGATTGCTTCATCCCGTTTATTTAATTTCTCTGCCATCTGAGCCAGCCAAAAGTGGGCATCCGCATCGTTGGGCGACGCTTTGACCGCGTCCTCGTCGATCTTCAGGCACGCGTTGTACTCGGCGGCAGCCACGTCCGGCTTGTGCAGCTTCAACGCAATCTCGGCCAGCGCAATGTGGGCGTCGGGATCGTCAGGCGCCACCTTGACTGCATCCTGATCGCGCAGATACGCGCCCTGCAGGTCGCCGCTCTGGATGTAAAAGTGGGCCACATCCAGGTCTTCCTGTTCGCGCTCGTCGATGGTTTGCAGCTTGGTCCCAACCGGGTTCAAACGATGCAACAGGTGCCGTCCCGGCGTCGCACTGCCTTCGCTGCCCTTATCGGCCAGCCCTGGAGCGCTGGAGTCGGCCGGGGACGCATCGTCGCCCGAGTTGGAGCTCGAACTGCTGCTCGAACCGCCCGCCTCCGGACTGCTCGCGTCCCGCTTGGCAGCATCGCCCGGAAATGGGAACTCCTTGGCGGCGTCCTTCTTTTCAGCCGCAGTGGGGCCGTTCGCATCGGGTGCCTGCGGGACCCCGCTCAGACTAGGTGAGGCCGATGGGCCAATGGCGCCGGCCTCGCCCGGGAACGGAAACTTCTCCTTCGCGCTCGCCTTACCCGGGGGTGTAGGCGTGGTGCCGCACGGCTGCGGCTCAGGCGCTACCGAACATGGCGCGGGATTGTCGCTGGGCGCACTCTGCGCGCCCGAGGTTGCCTGCGCCGCACAAGGCGCCGCCATCCAGGCCGCCCACGCAACCGCAATCAGCATCACTCCGAGATGTCTGCGCATAACCGTCCTCGTCCCCTCCAGTTTAGACGCTTTGCCCCCAATTGGGTCCACTCCTGGCTTCGTCGTGCGCCGGCGAGTCCCTGAGAACGCATCGGCCGAGCGGGCCGGCTGGAACCCTTGCTCCAGCTTTCCATGCCGCCATCGAGATTATGCACATCGCGGGTTTGTTATAGTCAGCCCATCATGTTCCCTGGACTCATCATTCGTTCTTCGTCCATCCACGCTGCTGGCTGTTACACCATGCTGCCCATCAGGAAGGGCGTCCGCATCTGCGAGTACGACGGCCAGCGCATGTCCAAGGCCGCCGCCGACGCCCGTTACAAGGGCCGCTCGGTCACCTACCTCTTCGCGTGCGACGAAGACCAGGTCATCGACGGCTTCGGCACCGCCATGTTCTTGAACCATTGCTGCGATCCGAACTGCGAGACTGAGCAGGACGAGAATGGCCGCATCTTCATCTCGACCATGCGCGCGGTCGCCGCCGGCGAAGAACTCACCTACGAGTACAACCTGCACGACTCCGACGAGGACGATGCAGACTGCTATTGCGGCGCCGCCGCCTGCCGCAACACCATGTTCAGCGACTTCGAGCTAGTGCGCCGCGCGCGAATGGCAAAGCGCAAAGCCGCCGCCAAGCGTGTGGCCGTGCCTCAGCCCTAGTTGTCGCTGAGCACGTCGGCGTTATAGTTCAACAGCATCGCCTTGGCGGGCGAGGGCAGCTTGCCCAACCGTACCGTCTGATCGATGGTGGCGCTGCCATGCATCACCACGTTGGCGATGCGCTGGGTTTCGCCGTTCTTCAACTCCAGG
>CAZAXI010000277.1:0-5127 GCA_964489045.1 uncultured Granulicella sp.
CTTAGAGGACACAGGAACGACTCATGGCGCAAGTTTTTGACCGCAGTTCGAACGCGCTGGCCCGGGCAAGTCTGGTGTTGACGGGTTTGATCGTGATTGCGCTCGGCTTGACGCTGGACGAGTTGCAGCGCTCGCCGTGGGTGACGCGGCAGGGGCAGCGGCCGGACCAGCCGATTCCGTTCAGCCACAAGCACCACGTGGAGGGGCTGGGCTTGCAGTGCCAGTACTGCCACACGACGGTGGAGGTTTCCAGCTACGCGGGTATACCACCGACCAAGACCTGCATGAACTGCCACGCGCAGATATGGACCAACGCGGCGCTGTTGCAGCCGGTGCGGGATAGTTGGGCGACGGGGCAGTCGATCCAGTGGATCAGGGTGCATGACCTGCCGGATTATGTGTACTTCAACCACTCCATCCATGTGAACAAGGGGATTGGGTGCGCGAGTTGCCATGGGCGCGTGGACCAGATGCCGCTGATGTACATGGAGAACAGCCTGCAGATGGAGTGGTGTCTGAACTGCCATCGCAATCCGGCGGTGAACCTGCGGCCGACGGCGGAGATTTACAACATGGCGTGGGAGGGCGCATCCAGCGACAAGCCGGTGTGGTGCGCGGCCACAGGAACGACTGGGCCCACTGCGCAAGCGGTTACGTGTACGACCAAGGACCCTGGGACGTCTGGGCCTGAGGTTGCGATGCTGCAGATAATCGGGATGGGCCACACAGCGAGCGACGTGCCGCCGGGGCCGATGATGCCGGCGAGCTACCAGAAATTCACCAGCCAGATGGACCTGGGCAAGTATTTGACGGCGCAGTACCACATCCGCCCGCCGAACGAGTTGACGAGTTGCGAGACATGCCACCGATGATTAAGACAGGGAACAGGGAACAGGGAGCGGCGAACAGCGGGGCGGAGCTGGTGACGACGATTGCGCCTGCGCAGCTTACGCTCGCCGAGGTGCGGGCGAAGCTGGAGGGCAAGAGCGGCAAGCGCTTCTGGAAGAATCTCGATGAACTGGCGGAGACGCCGGGATTCCACGAACTGCTGGAGCGGGAGTTCCCGCGGCAGGCGAGTGAGTGGGTGGATGCGGTGAGCCGGCGCGGCTTCCTGAAGGTGATGGGAGCTTCGCTGGCGCTCGCCGGGCTCGCCGGTTGCACCAAGCAGCCGGACGAGCCGATCTTTCCGTATGTGAAGGCGCCCGAGGACTTGATCCTGGGCACGCCGATGTATTTTGCGACGGCGTTTCCGTTCCCGACGGGCGCGATCCCGGTGCTGGTGAAGTCGGATGCGTTTCGGCCGATCAAGGTGGACGGCAACCCGGACCATCCGATGACGAAGGGCAAGTCGGATGTGTTTACGCAGGCGACGCTGCTGGATTTGTACGATCCGGACCGCTCGAAAGAAGTGCTGTATCGCGGGCAGCGGGCTGAGTACGCGGACTTCGTCGAGGCGTTCGCCAAGGCGGTGAAGGCGACCAAGGACGGCACCGGCGTTTATTTTCTGAGCGAGACGGTGACATCGCCGACGCTGGCCGCGCAGTGGAAGCAGGTGCAGGCGAAGTTTCCGCAGGCGAAGCTGGTGCAGTGGGAGCCGGTGAATCGCGATGCGGCGATGGCGGCGTCGAAGGCGGCGTTCGGCAGCTACATGGACGCGCAGTACAAGCTCGAAAACGCGGACGTGATTCTCTCGCTGGATGCGGATTTTCTGGGCGGGATCGCGCAGCCGGGATTTCTGCCGATGGCGGCGGCGTACGCGGAACGGCATCGCTATCACGCGGACGACCCCAGCAAGACCATGAACCGGATGTATGTGGTCGAGACCATGCCGACGGTGACTGGGTTCAAGGCGGAGCATCGGCTGGCGCTGAAGCCGAGCGAGCTGGTGGCGTTTGCGAAGGCGGTGTCGGACGGCATCGGCACGGGCCTGACCGGCGAGCAGCAGAAGTTTGCGACGGCGGCGCTGACGGACATGAAGGCCAGCGGCGGCAATTGCGTGGTGATTCCGGGCGAGCAGGCTCCGCCGGAGGTGCACGCCGCGTCGTATGCGATGAATGTGTTTCTGGGTGCGGTGGGCAAGACGGTGGTCTATACCCAGACGGTGAACCCGATGCCGAGCGAGCAGGTTGTGGATTTCAAGGCGCTGGTCGGGGACATGAACGCGGGCAAGGTCGAGTGGCTGGTGATGCTGGGCGCGAACCCGATGTACGCGGCACCGCCGGACCTGGAGTTTGCGGCGGCGTTTGAGAAGGTCGCGAACACGGTGCATCTGGGCTCGCATGTGGACGAGACCGGCGCGGTGAGCGTATGGCACATCAACCAGGCGCACTACCTCGAGAGCTGGAGCGATGCGCGCGCGTACGACGGGACGATCTCGATACTTCAGCCGATGATTGCGCCGATGTATGGCGGGCACTCGGCGCACGAGGTGCTGCAGTCGCTGCTGGATGTTCCGCAGGCGTCGGCCTACGACGCGGTGCAGGCGAATGCGAAGACGTACATGAAGGGCGACTTTGCGACGGCGTGGCGCAAGGCGCTGCACGATGGCTGGGTGGACGGGACGGCTTTTGCGCCGGGCTCGGCGAAGGCGGCGAATACTCCGGCTGCGGTGAAGTCGGCGCCTATGCCTGCGGGCGGCGTGGAGGTTCGGTTCCTGCCCGATCCGTCGCTGTACGACGGGCGCTACGCGAATGTTGGCTGGCTGCAGGAGTTGCCAAAACAGGTTACAAATCTGAGCTGGGACAACGCGGCGCTGATGAGCTTCAGCACCATGGACGGGATGAAGCTCGAACAGAACGACGCGGTCGAGATCAACGTGAACGGGCGCAAGGTGATTGCCGGGGCGCTGATGGTTCCCGGGCATGCGGACGGCGCGGTGACGCTGCACCTGGGTTTTGGGCGGGGGCCGGATGCGGGACGCGCGGGCGCGGGAGTCGGCTTCAACGCGTATCTGCTGCGCACGTCGGATGCGCCGTACATGACGGCCGGCACGATGACCAGGACCGGCGATATCTACGACCTGTGCGTGACCAAGGTGAACTTCACCGAGCATCGCGGGGCGTTCGCGCAGCAGGACCTGAACCAGAAAGAGTACGACGTCGACGGCTTGTATTCGCTGCCCGGACACGAGGCGATGGAGCGCGGGATCATTCGCTACGCCACGCTGGACGAGGTGAAGGCGAACCCGAACTTCGCGCACGAGGGCGGGCCGGGCGCGCTGGTGAACAAGGTGGGCTATGGGCCCGAGGGCGAGGCGCCAGGCAAGGACGAGAGCTTTTTCCCGACGGCGTGGCGCTATGACCATGTGGACGCGTCGGCGTCGACGCCGGATAAGCCGGTGCTGCAAAACAAGTGGGGCATGGCGATCGACCTGAACTCGTGCATCGGGTGCAATGCGTGCATTGTGAGCTGCTATGCGGAGAACAACATTCCGGTGGTGGGCCGGCAGCAGGTGAAGATTGGCCGCAACATGCAGTGGCTGCGCATCGATACCTACTTCGAGGGCGATCTGCATGCGCCGCGCGCGCACTTCCAGCCGATGGCGTGCCAGCACTGCGAGAACGCGGGCTGCGAGCAGGTTTGCCCGGTGGGCGCGACGGTGCACACGCCGGAAGGCTTGAACACGATGGTCTACAACCGCTGCGTGGGCACGCGCTACTGCAGCAACAACTGCGTGTACAAAGTGCGGAAGTTCAACTTCCTGCTGTACTCGGATTTCGACACCGAGAGCTTGAAGTTCATGCGCAATCCCGACGTGACGGTCCGCTCCAGGGGCGTGATGGAGAAGTGCAGCTACTGCGTGCAGCGGATTGAGGCAGCGAAGATCGAGGCGGACAAGGAGAACCGGGCGGTGCGCGACGGCGAGATTGTGACCGCGTGCCAGCAGGCGTGCCCGGCGAGCGCGATCACGTTTGGCAATCTGAACGATGCGAACAGCGCGGTGTCGAAGCAGAAGGCAACGGAGCGCGACTACCAGGCGCTGGCAGACCTGAACTACCGGCCGCGTACCAGCTACACGGCCGGCGTCATCAACCCAAATCCGGAGCTCGCATAGGATGGCGACGAAATCTCCAATTGATCCTGTAGTGGACCCGATGATCGACCCGCGCACGGGCGAGTACGCAGTGATTGCGCCCGGCCACAGCTTCAGGTCGGTGACGCAGAAGATCGCGGGACTGGTGCTGACGTCGAATACACCGTGGGGCTGGTTCGGCGGGCTGGCGGTGGCGGGCGGCGTAGCGACGTTTCTGGTGATCGCGCTGACCTGGCTGTTTCTGAAAGGCGTGGGCATCTGGGGCGTGACAATTCCGGGCGCGTGGGGCTTCGCGATCATCAACTTTGTGTGGTGGATCGGCATCGGCCACGCGGGCACGCTGATCTCGGCGATCCTGCTGCTGTTCAAGCAGACGTGGAGGAATTCAATCAACCGGTTCGCGGAGGCGATGACGATCTTCGCGGTGTGCTGCGCGGGCATCTTCCCGGTAGTGCACACGGGGCGTCCGTGGCTGGCGTACTGGCTGTTCCCGTACCCGAGCACGATGAATGTGTGGCCGCAGTTCCGCAGCCCGCTGGCGTGGGACGTGTTTGCGGTGTCGACGTACGCGACGATTTCGGTGGTGTTCTGGTATGTGGGCATGGTGCCGGACTTCGGCACGCTGCGCGACCGCGCGGTGATGCCGCTGGCGAAGTACTTCTACGGGATGCTGTCGATGGGCTGGCGCGGGTCGACGCGGCACTGGATGCGCTACGAGACGGCATCGCTGCTGCTGGCGGGGATTTCGACGCCGCTGGTGCTGAGCGTGCACACGGTGATCAGCTTCGACTTCGCAGTGGCGGCGATGGCGGGCTGGCACACGACGATTTTCCCGCCGTACTTCGTGGCGGGCGCGATCTATTCGGGCTTTGCCATGGTGATCACGCTGGCAGTGCCGATCCGGAAGTTCTATCACCTGGAAGACCTGGTGACGCTGCGCCATCTGGACAACATGGCGAAGGTGATGCTGGGGACGGGACTGATTGTGGGATACGGCTACGGCATGGAGGTCTTCATGAGCTGGTACGCGGCCAGCCACTGGGAGTTCTTCATGATGTGGAACCGCATGTTCGGGCCGATGGGCTGGGCGTATT
>CAZAXI010000278.1:0-5072 GCA_964489045.1 uncultured Granulicella sp.
CCGACCTGCTGCTCGCCTTCGGCATGCGCTTCGACGACCGCGTCACCGGCAACCTCACCCAATACGCGCCCCACGCCAAAAAGATCCACGTCGAGATCGACCCTTCCGAAATAGACAAGAACGTCCATGCCGACGTAGCCCTCATCGGCGACCTCAAGGATGTCCTCGAAACGCTGTTGCCTTTGCTTCCCGCCACGGAATCGGGTACCCCATCTTCGACGACGGCTTTATCGTCGTCTAAGGTGGGTCGTCGCGAAGCAACGGACTGGCTCCGCGAAATCGCCAAACTCAAAGGCGACGCCAGCGTCCGCGACATCATCAACCTCCCCGACCTCGGCCACCTCTACGCCGCCCACGTCATCCACGACATCTGGTGCGAGGCCCGCGACTCGGGCCGGCTCGAGCAGACCGTCATCGTCACCGACGTCGGCCAGCACCAGATGTGGGAGGCCCAGTACTTCCGCCATGACACCCTGCGCTCGCTGATCACCTCCGGCGGCCTCGGCACCATGGGCTTCGCGCTCCCCGCCGCCATCGGCGCCAAGTTCGCCTGCCCCGAGAAGGACGTCTGGGTCATAGCCGGGGACGGCGGCTTCCAGATGACCGCTTCCGAGCTCGCCACCATCCAGCAGGAAAAGATCGCCATCAACATCGCCGTCATCAACAACGGCTTCCTCGGCATGGTCCGCCAGTGGCAGGAGATCTTCTACGACAAGAACTACTCCTGCACGCCCATCCTCTCGCCCGACTTCGTGCTCCTCGCCGCCGCGCACGGCATCGCCGGCGCCACCGTGCGCGAGCGCAAAGCCGTCATCCCCACCGTCACCCAGGCCCGCACCAGCGGCAAGCCGTTCCTCATCAACTTCCAGGTCGAAAAGGAAGACGGCGTCTACCCCATGATCGCCCCCGGCGCGGCCCTCCACGAAATGACCCGCCGCCCCACCAAGAACCCCCTCCTCGAAACCCCCGAGGACATATAGATGACTGCCGAAACTCAGTGGCGCATTGCCGAGCTGCCAGAAAGTTCTCTTTCACGTACGAAACACACGTGGAACGGCGAGCCGATGAAGCCAGCTCGACATCTGTTCTTGGCTGTTTATCCTGATGGACCTATGATTTATCGCTACGCCGACGACTGGCAGTTCGCAGGGGACACATGGCATCAGAATATAGACGCCGCGTTGGAGCAGATCGATTTCGAGTTTGGCGTCTCTGACCTGAAATGGAAGACAGTCACCGAGGCTGAAGCCACTGAGATTATGACGCGACGGAAGGGAGACTAAAGGACCATGCTCCAAACCTTCGTGTCCCACATGGAAAGTAAACTGAACATCCCCGCGCACGCAACCTCGCGTCCGAGATCCGTCGTGCGCGCGCTTCTCCTCCTGCCATTCCTCCTCATCGGCTGCAAATCCGCGCCCACCCCCGCGCCAACCCCTGCCGCCGAAACAACCCCCGCCGCAACCTACCCACCCCGCCCCACCACCCCACCCGCCCCCTTCAAAATCTTCCATCACGCCAACAGCACCTTCACCCTCACCGTCGCCCCCAACGCCACCGACGATGAAATCTCCGCCCTCGTCTGGCAGTTCCGCGACGCCGCCCGCACCCACTCCTTCGACACCATCAAAATCCCGCAGAAAGAAGTAGACGCCGACGGCTCCAACGTCTGGTTCCACATCTATCGCGGCGCCAAATGCGCACCCGAAAAGTACGCGCCCGGCAATCCACCCTGTGGCGGCAGTTATCACGCCTCGGGCGACTACACCTTCGTCCCACACCCCACATGGGATAAAGGCCAGCTCAACCCCGGCCAGGACCACCCCATCGACCTCTGGGACTCCGAAGCCCCCTACGCTCCACCCTCAGCCCACTGAGCCCATGCTCCTCCGCCCCTCCATCCCGCTGCTGCTCACCCTGCTCCTCACCCCAGCAGCCCTCGCCCAATCTCCGCCCGCCGTGGGAGTAGCCAACCTCATCAGTCTCCGCCTGCTCGACGCCGATAGCGGCCAACCCATGCCCAACCTCAAGGTCGACCTCTACGGCGACACTGGAGGCAAGCCGCTACCCATCACCGCTCTCGGCGACCTGTACGAGGTCGACATCACCGGACAAGTCACCCTCAAGGTCGGCGAGATCACTTCCCCAACCTCCCACGCCACTGACTTTATCGCATGCACATCGCTGAACCTCCCGGCATTCGACGTCAAACAGATTCAGGCCAGCGGCATCTCCCCGCAAAACAAGTGCAGCAAGGCTACCCATCCGGCCGCGCCCGGCGAACTCATTATCTTCATCCGCAGGACCCACTGGTGGGAACGATGGAAGGACACCGACTAACCCGAGCCAAGCTAACCCGAACCAGCCGCACTCTCTATTGATATGACCCGCCGCCCCTCCATCCCGCTGCTTCTCTTCACCTTGCTGCTCTCGCCGGCAGCTCTCGCTCAAACTCCGCCTGCCTACACCCCGCCCACCCCTGCCGAAATCCGCGCCGCCGCGCAGCCCACCTCCGATCCCACCTGGTGGAAGCACGCCGTCATCTACGAGATCTACCCCCGCAGCTTCCAGGACACCAACGGCGATGGCATCGGCGACCTCAACGGCATCACGCTGCGCCTTCCCTACCTTCAGTCCCTCGGCGTCGACGCCATCTGGCTCGCCCCCATGTACCCCTCGCCGCAGGTCGACTTCGGCTACGATATCTCCGACTACACCGCCGTCGACCCCCAATACGGCACCCTCGCCGACTTCGACCGCTTGCTCGCCGCCGCCCAGACCCACCACATCCGCATCCTGCTCGACATGGTGCTCAACCACACCTCCTCGAAGCACCCCTGGTTCGTGGATTCCGCCAGCTCCCGCACCAACCCGCACGCCAACTGGTACATCTGGAACAGCGGCAAGCCCACCACCAACCCCAAAGCCCCCAACGCCCACCACGGCCCGCGCGGCTGGGTCGTCCCGCCTAACAACTGGTCCAGTCTCTTCCAGGGCTCTGCGTGGGAGTGGGTTCCCGCCCGCGGCCAGTTCTACTACCACTTCTTCTATAAGCAGCAGCCCGACCTCAACTGGCGCAACCCCGCCGTCGAAAAAGCCATGTTCGACGCCATGCGCTTCTGGCTCGACCGCGGCGTCGCCGGCTTCCGTCTCGACGCCATCACCACCCTCTTCGAAGACCCCAAGCTCCACGACGAGCCACTCACCGGCCGCCTCGACGCCAGCGGCTTCCCCGAGTCCAACCACTCGCTCACCAGCGGCCTGCCGGAAGTCCACGACGTCCTCCGCCGCCTACGCAAACTCGTCGACAGCTATCCCGACAACCGCGTCCTGGTGGGCGAAATCTACGTACCCCGCACCTCCGATCTGCTGCAGTGGTATGGCACGCCCGCCGCGCCTGAACTCCAGCTCCCCATGGACACCCTGGTCGGCTTCCACACCGAAGGCGGCGGCCAGGCCAGCGGTGCCAACGTCAACCTCAACCTCGCCCACTTCCGTCAATCTATCTCCGACATGGAGACCGAACTCGACGGCCATCAGCCCCTGCTGGTCTTCGACAACCACGACAACACCCGCAGTTGGGACCGCTTCGGCGACGACGCCACGCCCGAGAACAAACTCCGCATCGCCAAACTCATCGCGACAATTCTCTACACCACCCGCTCCACCGCCCTCACTTACTACGGCGCCGAGCTCGGCATGACCACCCACACTCCCACCCGCAAGGAAGACGTCCGCGACCCCATCGGCATCACCGGCTGGCCCCAGGAGAAAGGCCGCGATGGCGAGCGCACCCCTATGCAATGGTCACCTCTGCCACCGTCAGCCTCCTTTAGCCCCTCCGCCCACCCGTGGCTTCCCATCGGCTCGGACTACCCCACCGTCAACGTCACCAGCGAGACCGGCCAGCCCGACACCCTCCTCACCTGGACCCACGATCTCATCGACCTCCGCCGCGGCTATCCCGCGCTGCACGACGGAGGCTTTGTCATGCTCGACCCCACCAACCCCAGCGTCCTTAGCTTCGTCCGCAAAGCCGCTGACGGCTCCGCCATCCTTGTCTCGCTCAACTTCACCGCGCAGTATCAAACCGTCCACCTCGACCTCGCCGCAACCGGAGTAGGCAGCCACTACACCTGGGTCCACATGGACGATAACGTCCAATTCGGACCCCTCTATACCCTTTCTCCACTCACCCTCCCGCCCTACGCCGCCCTCATCACGGGGGTGAAATGACCGCGCCGCACCTTCAACTCGAGACCCCACGCCTCATCCTCCGCCCCGGACGCGACTCCGACCGCGCGCCCTACGCCGCCATGAACGCCGACCCGCTCGTAATGACCTACTTCGCCTCCACCATGACCTCAGATGAAAGCGACGCCTCCTTCACCCGCTTCCAGGACGCCTACGACCGCGACGGCTTCGGCTTCCTCGTCGCCGAACTCCGCTGGACCGGGGCCTTCGCCGGCATCATCGGAGCTCAGACCATGCGTGACGTCGTCCCCAACCTCCCGCAACCCGCCGTCGAAATCGGCTGGCGTCTTCCCCGCGCACTCCACGGCCAGGGCCTCGGCACCGAAGGAGCCCGAGCAACCGTCGATTTCTGTTTCAACACCCTCAAACTCCCCGAAGTTGTAGCCATCACCGCCCTGGGCAACCAACCCTCCCGCCACATCATGGAAAAGCTCGGCATGGTTCACCGCCCCGACCTCGACTTTGACCACCCGCGCATCCCCGTCGGTCACCCGCATCTTCGCCACACGCTCTATCAACTAAGGAACCCAACCTCAACGCAACTAAACTGACAACTGATCACTGAGAACGGACAACTCCTATGCTCCACACCTTCGTAGCCCTAGTCCAAGACAAACCCGGCGTCCTCACCCGCGTCGCCTCGCTCTTCCGCCGTCTCAACATCAACATCGTCTCCCTCACCGTAGGCGAGTCCGAGCGCGCCGACACCTCGCGCATGACCATCGTCTGCGAGGCGCCCGAAACCGCGGCCCATCGCATCCGGGCCTCGCTCTACAAACTCGAAATCACCGTCGACGTCGACGAGGTCGGCCGCTCCG
>CAZAXI010000279.1:0-5061 GCA_964489045.1 uncultured Granulicella sp.
CGGGTGCCGTACTGGCGGTTGTAGCTCCAGCACATCTCGATCCCCGCGATCTTGGCGACGGCGTAGGGCCGGTTGGTCGGCTCCAGCGGCCCGGTAAGAAGGTACT
This sequence comes from uncultured Granulicella sp., assembly GCA_964489045.1. Taxonomy (GTDB): domain Bacteria; phylum Acidobacteriota; class Terriglobia; order Terriglobales; family Acidobacteriaceae; genus Edaphobacter. The sequence goes on from CAZAXI010000279.1 coordinate 107, forward strand.
GCTCCTTGATCGGCTGCGGGCAGAGCTTGGGGTAGATGCAGGATGAGCCGAGAAAGAGCAGGCGTTTGACTCCGGCGGCGCGGCTGGACTCGATGACGTTCGTCTGAATTATCAGATTGTCACGGATGAACTCCGCCGGGCAGTTGCTATTGGCCAGGATACCGCCGACTTTGGCTGCGGCAAGGAAGACATAGTCGGGCTTCTCGTCGGAAAAGAAAGCGTCGACAGCGACCTCATCACAAAGTTCCAGTTGCTGGTGGGTGCGGGTGAGAATGTTGTGGTAGCCCAGGCGCACGAGATTGCGATGGATGGCAGAGCCGACGAGTCCCTGGTGGCCGGCAATGTAGATACGGCTGTCGAGTTCCATGAAGCCCTCTTGCTCCGGGCGGTTCGAAATGGAGTGGGTTGGCATCGGTCAGGTCTCGCGGACATTGTATGCGTCGTAGCCATGTTGGAGCACCAGCGCATCACGCTGGGCGGAATTCAGGTCGGACTCGACCATCTCCCGCACCAGCTCGTCGAAGCTGATTCGCGGCTCCCAGCCAAGTTCGCGCCGGGCTTTGCTGGCATCACCCAGCAGCGCGTCCACCTCGGTGGGGCGGAAGTAGCGCGGGTCCACCGCGACCACCACGTTTCCGGATTTGTCGACCGCCTTCTCATCGATGCCCGTACCTTGCCACGTCAAGTTGAGTTCGAGCAGTTTGGCGCAGCGCTGAACAAACTCGCGCACGCTATGCTGCTGTCCAGTGGCGATGACGTAGTCCTGGGGTTTTTCCTGCTGCAGCATCAGCCACTGCATCTCGATGTAGTCGCGTGCGTGGCCCCAGTCGCGTTTGGCGTCCAGGTTGCCGAGATAAAGCTCGCGCTGCAAGCCAACCTTGATGCGCGCCAGGCCGCGGGTGATCTTGCGGGTGACGAAGGTCTCGCCGCGCATCGGGGACTCGTGGTTGAACAGGATCCCGTTGCAGGCGTACATGCCGTAGGCCTCACGGTAGTTGACGACGATCCAGTAGCCGTAAAGTTTGGCGACTCCATAGGGCGAGCGCGGGTAGAACGGAGTGGCTTCGTTCTGGGGTGTCTCCCGGACCAGCCCAAACAGTTCCGAGGTGCTGGCCTGATAAAACTTGGTCTTCTTCTCCAGGCCGAGAATGCGAATCGCTTCCAGCAACCGCAGCACGCCGAGCGCATCCGAGTTGGCCGTGTATTCCGGCTCTTCGAACGAGACCTGGACGTGGGACTGAGCGGCAAGATTGTAAATCTCGTCGGGCTGGACCTTCTGCACGATGTGAATCAGCGAAGATGAGTCGGTCATGTCGCCGAAGTGCAGGATGAAATGACGTGAGGGGAGGTGCGGGTCTTGGTAGAGGTTGTCGATGCGCGCAGTATTGAACAGCGACGAACGCCGCTTGATCCCGTGCACCTCGTACCCCTTGGCGAGCAGGAATTCGGCAAGGTAGGCGCCGTCCTGCCCGGTAACTCCAGTGATCAGCGCTTTTTTCAAAACGTGCATCTCCTTGGATGTTCTGCGCGGCAACCGTTCCGGTCGCCCGGCGGGCCGATTTCCCTCGGCATGCGCAGGTCCCGCCAGGCGTCGCCGCCGCTGCCGGTTCACGACTATGTTACTTGACTCGCGGGCTCTCGAAGACAAGGCGAGATGGTGCTCGGGCGATTGAGGCTGCCTGCGCTACGAGCGTCCGGCCAGCGCCAGAATATCAAGTTCGAACTGATCGAGGACCTGCTGCTTTCCCAGATGAGCCACAGCATATTCGCGTGCGGCACGACCAAGATGGAGGCGCAGTTCCTCGTCTTCGACCAGAAGCAGGATTGCGGCGCGCAGTGCGGAGGCGTCCTCAGCCGGAATAGCCAGTCCGCGGCCCTCCACGACCTGCGCCACCTGGGTGCCTGGGTGCGCGGTGGCAATGACCGGGCGTCCGCTCGCGAGCATGGCGCTCAGCCGGGAGGGCATCACCAGATCGGCGGCGCTGGCACGTTGCGGGAGCAGGTGGATGTCGGCTGCGTTGAGCAGGTCATTGAGCCGGTCATGCGGCTGCAGCGGAAGCAGTGTCACATTGGGGTGGCCGGAAACCAGGGCCTCGAGCCGCGCGCGAAAAGCGCCGTCACCACAGAACAAGAAATGAACCCGTGGGTCCGCGGCGAATGACTCAGCCAGCGGTGCGAGCAACTCCAGTCCCTGCTTGGCGCCCATATTGCCCGAGTACAGGAGGATGATCTTACGCTCGATGCCCGGTACCCGCGACGCGAGCTCGCGCCGGAAGGAGTTGGAGCGGTTGGCGGCCGGGTCAAGCGGATAAATCGCGTCGACATCGACCCAGTTTGGAAAAAGAACCGCACGGTCGTCGGGGATTCCCTTCGCACGCGCGCGATCAACCATCCGGGCGGAGATTCCGGACACCCGGTCAAAAGCGTAGGTGAAGAGCTTCTCGATGCGCAGAGCGGCGTCATGGATCGGTCCCTGGGCGGGAAGCAAGCCCAGCTCAAAGGCGGCGTCGACCTCGAAGTCCTGCACGTGCAGCCAACAGGCAGCCCCCGCACTTCTCCCGACGAAGAGAGCAAGCGGTGCGCAGAAAAAGGTGGGCTCGACTGTGAACACCAATTCCGGCTGCCAGAACGTCTCGCTCAGCATGACCGGAAAACTTCCCAGCATAAAAGAGATGAGATGTACGATCCGCTTGATGCCGGTCGGCCGCTGGGGAACATACAGCGGCGTACGATGGACCAACGGCTGGCCCGGCGCTCGCTCGGTTCGATACCACCCGCCGCGGTAATCGTCGCGGATGCGCCACGCCGGATAATAGGGCGGGGCCGTGACCACGCGCACTTCGTGCCCGCGCTCCGCGAGCCAGGCCGCCATTTCGCCGGTGTACTTGCCAATGCCCGTCAGTTCGGGGGCGTAGTTGAGGCCATAAATCAGAATTCGCAAACGTGCCTTTCTTGTGTAGCAGCGCCGCGTATCAACTCCATATGATAAACAGGGGTGATGTCAATTAGCACGCAACCTTCGCGAAATCGTCTCATATTGGTAACCCAGGTCGGGCAACAGCCACTCGCGGCGCTCGGAGTGCTGCTACTGGCGGCCTTCCTGGCGTGCGCGGTATTCGCGCCCTGGCTTGCGCCGCAGAACCCCGCGCAACTCGATCTCGGCGGGCGGCTTCTGCCTCCGGGACATGGTCACTGGTTCGGGACCGACGCCCTGGGCCGTGACATCCTCTCGCGTACACTCTACGGTGCTCGCATCTCGCTGGTGGTTGCGGTCTCGGTAGTATCACTCTCGCTCGCGATCGGGCTGGTCACGGGGCTGGCGGCCGGGTTTTATGGCGGATGGACGGACACCGTCCTGAACGTGTATGTGACCAATGCATTCCTCGCTCTGCCTGGAATTCTGCTTGCCATTGCGTTCGTCGCGTTCCTCGGTCCGGGTATTTTCAATCTCATCCTCGCGCTATCCATCTCGGGTTGGGTGGGATACGCGCGGCTGGTGCGGGCGCAGGTGATGGCTGTGAAGGAGCGGGAGTTTGTGGAGGCGGCGCGCGCGCTCGGAGCATCCGACCTGCGCCTACTGTGCCGTCACATCCTGCCCAACATCGTCCAGCCGCTGATCGTGCAGGCGGCCATCGGAATGGCGGGCGCAGTGCTGGCCGAGGCCACGCTGAGCTTTCTGGGGCTGGGCGTGCCGCCGCCGGCTGCAAGCTGGGGCTCGATGCTGAATGACGGGCGCTCGCACCTGTTCGATTCGCCGCACCTGGTTGTCTTTCCTGCGCTGGCGGTCATGCTGGCGGTGCTCTCGTTCAATTTTATCGGCGATGCGCTGCGCGACTTCCTCGATCCGCGCATGCGGCTGACCACGGGCATGTGATGAAACGCGCGCGGAAGGCCCTGACCATCGGAGTCATCTCCGACACCCATGGGCTGCTGCGGCCGGAGGCGATCGAGGCGCTGATCGGCGTGGACCATATTCTGCACGCGGGCGATGTGGGCGACCCGCTGATTCTGGACAAACTGCGCTGGATCGCTCCGCTGACGGCGGTGCGCGGCAATGTGGATACGAGCGGCGTGTGCCATGCGCTGCCGGCCAGCTATGTGGTGGACCTGGGCGGGCGGTATTTCTACCTGGTGCATTCAGTCGACGATCTTGACCTTAATCCCAAGGCCGCGGGGATCGCGATGGTGGTGAGCGGACACACGCACCGCGCAAAGATAGAGGATCGCCAAGGTGTGATCTACCTGAACCCCGGCAGCGCCGGGCCTCGCCGCTTCGATCTTCCGGTGACTCTGGCCAAGGTGACGGTGGTGGACGGCGCCGTCCGCGCGAACATCATTACCTTGTTGAGCGGCACGTCGAAATAACCCCCGGGTGAAACATCGTAACCCTGAGTGCAACCTCTGCGACCTGATATCTTTGACCCCAGGCAACGTGGTTTGTTATAACTAAGGAGTTGTGCGGCGAAGCAGCAGGACGCGGCACACACACGATTCCTGAGTAGCTCAATGGCAGAGCATTCGGCTGTTAACCGAAGGGTTGTAGGTTCGAGTCCTACCTCAGGAGCCAATTCTTTCAATTAGATAACGTAAGTGGCCGGCGCAGCTTCTCGTCAGGTCGTCGGGCAAAGAGCATCATCTCGTCGTATGTGGTGCGCTTCCCAGGGCGGTTTGAGATTGCGGCGGCTGTGGTTCGGACAGACCCAGCAGACCTTTTGTGGGAAACTGGTTGTACGCCAATTATTTACGAGCGCATGTTCGAGGGTAGGGAACCAGGACAGATGAAGCACGCGGAACCGAGAAAAGTCGAGCTGTTCGATACCAGCCTGCGGGACGGACTGCAGCAGCCAAATCTCGAGATATCCGTGCCAAGCGCGGTCGGCCTGCTGCAGCGGATGGCTGCCTTCGGCGTCCACTACGCGGAGATCGGCTTTGCCGGCGCGAACCAGTTCGTCGGC
>CAZAXI010000280.1:0-4950 GCA_964489045.1 uncultured Granulicella sp.
AAACTCAAACCCGAGTGCTCTCGCCAGCGCGGACTAAACGAAGGGGGCAGCTCACCCGTTATGGAGCATCCGCTTAGGGGGGGACCGTAGGGCAACGATTCAGCGGTATCGACGTATGTGGAGTGGAGTTCGGATCCCGGGACTGTGGTCGAGGTGGTCACCCCCGGGATCGGGTCAGTGGTGAATGAGATTCCTCCCTTGCCAACTCGAACTGTTGCCTCGCTCCCGCTCCCGCACCTGCTCACGGGGTTGTCCCCAGAGTATTGTTCTTTACTCCGGCCGACAGCGGCGTCACCACCGGCGTGGCTGCGCCGACCATCACCTGCAGATAATAGAAGGGGTTGGTGTAGAGAAAGTTGTATACATCGTAGTTCAACACCACATCGCCCGATCCGTCGATCCCGATGGTGTTGTAGCCGTTGGAGACGGTGAATCCAGTGCTGCCTGAGAGAAACGTCCCTCCAGGAGAAATCTCGCTGATTGTATTTGGGCCCACGACCCAGGCGTTGCCCGCGCCATCGATGGCGATCGCCCCGGGATTGCCGAGGGCGCTGTTGGTGTAACCGGTGGAAGAGGAAACGAGGCCCCCCGTCTTGGTGATCTCGACGACGCTACCGTTGGCGCCGCCGCTGTTGGACACCCACACATTCCCACTGTGGTCGATGGCGATGGCCGAGGGCGTACTGAGAACGGCTGCGGTGAAACCCGTGCTTCCGGAGTTCGCGCTCGGACTGCCCGAGGGCAGCAACTCAACGATAGCGCCACTGCTTTCGTCCGCGATCCAGGCGTCACCGGAGGAGTCGATGGCCACCGGCCCCGGAGCTGAGAGTCCGCTGCCGGTAAACGTCCCGGAAAGCGTACCGGTGCTCGATACCTTGACCACGTTCCCGCCACCGTAATTCCCAATCCACGCATTGCTGGACGCGTCCATGGCGATGGACACGGGGGTCGACAGGCCTAGCCCGGTGTAGCCGTTGGTGGGTGACAGGAGTGTGCCGGAATTGCTGAACTTGCCGACCGCGCTCGAGTTTAGCGCCCACGCATTGCCGTTCGCATCGATGGCGATGTTATACGGGTTATTGAATCCGCTGTAGCCGTTATAGCCGGTATAGTCGTACCCTTGGCCGTTCAATTTAAACGTTAATATGGAGGCAATCCAGATGTTGTCGTTCGCATCGATCGCGAGCGCCCCAAAGTTGTTATAAGGGGAGCTGTTGTCGTAATAAATCGACATGGTGAAGTCATTTGGCTGGCCCGTCAGCGCCGGATTGAACTGCGCATAGGCGCTCGACAAATTCCACAGCGCAGTTACCGCCGCCACGGGATTATGCGCGATATTGATCGCCGCCGTCGCCGTATCCGATGGCAGGTTCCCCGTCGTCCCACCACTTTCCGCGTTGCTGAACAGCGTCGAACACGACATCGAGCTCGGCCCGGAGGAGTTCACGCACGCAGCCAGAATGTTCGCCAGGGTATTGACCTCAGCCTGCGGTGCATCGCCCCCGCCACTCCCCGCTGTTAACGGCGGGATAGCTGCGTTCGCCACGCCCGATGTTTGCAACACCTGCGCATTCACAAACGCATTCGCAATCCCCAGCTTGGCCGCCGCCGTCCCCGAGCTGGACACATGCACCGCGTCCGTCGCAAACCCCGCAAACGCATACGCCGCCGCCACCGTCGAAACCTCGTTCATATTGACGGTCAGCCCCGAGGAGAAGGTTTGGCCGGTCGCCCCGGTCGTCCCCGGACAGGTGCCCAGCGCCGCCAACAGCCCCACAGCCGAGTTGTTCCCCGACCCTATGCCCGGGTCGCCGCCCAGTGCGTATAGATACACCTGCTGTCCGCCCGTGCAGGTGTAGTCGCTCGTGATGGTGAAGGTGCCACCCGGGCCGACGGTGGTCACGTAGTAATCGCCGTAGGTCGGGTCGCTCATGGTGCTATCCAGCGTCCCGCTCGTCAGCAGCGACTTCGACGCGTTCCCATAGCCATTCGTATTGGGCGTAAAGACGCCGGCATTCGCCGCAAACAGGAACACGTGCGCGCCCACGATCGGGTTCTGCCCACCGTGCACCACACCTTGAATCGCAGGCCCCGCCTCCGCGGTGGGCGCAGCGGTCGTGCTCAACGTGCAGCCGGTAAGAGCCATGGGAAGAAGGCAGGCCAGAGACAGAGTCCAAGCGGAAGAACGCATCACACCCTCCAAAAGCCCAGTGAGTGATGGCCCCGCTCCCCGTTTTCTTAATTTGGTGAGAGTCGAAGAGTCTACCGAATCCCCTGGGATGTCAAGTCAATTTCCGGAGCATCTCGTGAATCGCCGGTAGTGTGCCCCAAGATGCTTCATTCAGAAGCAACAGATCACGCCGAAACGCTCTTGGTAGTAAGACAAGTCTTAACGATTGCGCCAGGATCCGTCTGTGCAATATTGACCACAACTCCAGGAGTCTTGTTCGTTGGCGTCGAACTTCGAGAAAAACGGCGTTATAGGTAAGTACGTTTGCGCGGGCTGGCGCCGGATGCAGCGGAGCCGGAAGCGCCGGCGGCAGCGCCGGCTGCTGGGGCGGGCGCGGCTCCGCCGTAGTGGACCACGCCGCCTACGGGCGAGACCAGGTTTGTTGCAGTAACCGTAGCTGCCGTAACCGTGTTAGCGCCGGTGCATGCGGTGGCCGGGGCCGGCCCGCTGAGATTGCCCCAGGGGTCCTTCCTGGTGCCGGAATTCATGGTTGCCGAGGTTGGGCTCGTGTCGTGCTGCAGGGTTGCGTTGCCCACAACGTCAAGATACTTGGCATTGACCGTGCCGCCGTTGCCTGTGACCTTGATTGCATCGGTGCTGGTGGAGTTTACGTAGATGCCACAACTGGGCGCTTGAATGTCGTAGGCCCCTTGCAGGTCGAGAGCCGTCCCTGAACTGGCCATCAGCCACATGCAGGCGGTCCCTGCAGTCGGCATTCCAGCCACGGCCCTGGCGGCCACGTCGACCGAGTTTGTACCGAAGTATTGCATGAACAGAGTATTGGTCGGCTGACTCACGATGACTTCCACAAAGCCCGCAGAGTTTGCGTTTGGGCCGTTTTTGGGGGGAACATTCACCGTCACCACGGTTCCGTTGACTGCGTCAGTGAAGTAATTGGAGGAGGAGGCTGACTTTGCGGCTGTCTGTGCGCTCGACACCGATCCGTTGTAGAGGTAATCCAAGGCTCCTGCGACGGCTGCCGAGTCGGCGGCAATCTGCATGTTCCTTCGCGAATGAAACAGTAAGCCGACGTCGGTGGCAAACGCTACGAACCCCAGCATTACCCCCAGGCATAGCGCTGTCAAGACCAGCGTCTGCCCAACTTCGTCTCGCACTGCTCCCATCATCACCCCTCCAATGGACCCTGACTGCTAATAAACTGCGACGGCTCGACGGTAGGAGATGTTAAGAACGCGACGGATCGGCTACGGAGCCAATCGAGGCGCCTGGAAACATCGAGGCGCCGGGAAACTCAGATGGCGCCATGAGGCCAAACTCACTCTCAGAAGCCCTACGAAGTGACATATTCTCGCATTCTCCGCCATTGGCGTGCAAGTGACCTGAACAGGTTACTTTTGGCACCGTCCCCGATCGCCACCTGGGCGGGCGGATCGACTGAAATGGCGCGGGCTGGCGGGGTTGGTTCGATTGACTGGGGGTTGCGGGTTCGGGTAGCCTCAGGGCACCCCCGGGTCAATTTGAAGCGAATTGGTTTTGTGCAGGTTGGCCTGGACAATTTCAAGGAGGCTCGATATGGCCGGCATCTGCGCGCAATGCGGCGCTGCTCTGACTTCTACCTCTTTCTGTACTTCCTGCGGCGCTACGGTGGCGGCTGCGCCGAGCCAAGCTGGCCCGTCGACCCAAGCTGGTTCGTCGACCCAAGCTACTGCGTCGGGCGTGGAGCAGGCGGCGGTTTATGGGGCGGCGAAGCGTTCGGGCGGGGCGCTGAGGGTCGCGCTGATTATCGTGGCTATTGTGGTTGGAGTCGGGATCCTCGGAGCGGCTGGGCTTGGGGTTGGGGCGTGGCGAGTTTCGAAGTCGGTCGCGGCGAATAACAAGAGCAACGATGCGCTGTTTTCGATTCCCGGTCTCGGCTCGATTGCGACGGGGAGCGATGCCACCGCGGACCCGACGCAACTGGGCGCGCCGGTGTATCCCGGAGCGGTGCAGGAGAAGGGCGCAGTTAGCGTGGGCACGTCCGTCGCCGCGGGGACGGAGGCGCATTTCACAACCGGCGATCCCATGAGCCAGGTGGTGGCCTACTACACCAGCAATATGCCGGGCGCGATCCTGGCGGAGACGGGAGGCGCAACCGTGCTGAACGCGGCCGCAAGCACCAGCGCTACCGACCGGGTGACGGTGACGATCAGCGCGGGCAGTGGAAGCAACGCGGGCAAGACGGCGATCGTGATCGTGCGCACGACCAAGGAATAGGTTCGAGGTTTGAGGGGGCAGGATCAAGGTCAGGTCTGCGGCGGCCGGGCGGCAGTTGCGACACTGGGGGCGCAGGGGTCGGGGGTCGGGGGTGCTTGGCCGAATTAGTGGTCAGTTCTCAGTTGCCGGGGTGCTGGGGTGGTTCAGCGGTAGGCGGCGTGGTCGAGTCTTGAGTTGTAGATGAGGCGGCCGAGGGCGTCTTTCCTGGGTTTGAGGAGTGGGAGACCGTAGCCGCGTCGGCATTCGTTGACGCGGGCGATGATTTCTTCTTCGGCGACGGATGCGGGGCGCGGGTAGGCGCCGGGTTCGAAGCCGGTTGCGCCGATGGTGTGGCGGAAGTAGTCCAGTTCTTCGGCGGTGTAGTCGCGTTCCGGAGGCGGCGGGGCATCGTCGCCGGTTGACGGTTGTTCGTACTCGGTGGTGGGCGGTTGGGAGGGTTTGGCGGCGGATTGGCGGGGGTGGGGCGGGAGGTTGCGCATGGCGAAGTTGATGGTTTGGAGGAGGAG
>CAZAXI010000281.1:0-4928 GCA_964489045.1 uncultured Granulicella sp.
AACTCCGCCTGGTTCTTGTGCAGATCGTCCATCGCAATCTCGAGCAGCCGGCTCAGCGGCAGGTCCACCATCTCGTCGTACGCAATCTTCTTCGAAAACGTATCCGCGGCCAGCCGGAAATCCCCATTCGATCGCGGCAGCAGGTCCGTCTTCATCCACGCGCCATAGCTCTTCAGCGCTGCAATCACCGCGGCGTTGGCCTTCGCAAACTCCGCCTTGGTCGCCGCGTCCTTCGCCACCTCCGCACCGTCGGCCCCGCTCAGAAAAGCGCTCGGCACATCGTTCTCAAAGAAGCTCACATCGCCGTCAATCTGCTCCAGCGCAATCTCGGTAAATATCTTCGGCGGATTCTTCAGATTCTTCCGCGCCTCTCCCAGCGCCTGCGGCATCAGCTTCTCCCGCTCCACCAGCGCCCGCAGCCGCATGTCCGCGCTCGCATAGGGCCGCTCCATAATCACAAACGCCGAATTCGTAATCCCCGACGAATAATCGTCCGGATTCTTCTCCCACCCCCGGATCACCTCCAAAGTCAACAGCTCGCTCTTGATGTTGTTCAACAGAATCTCGCGGTCCGCCGCCGCCGGCGCATCCAGCGCCGCCGGATCGATCGCTTCCACCCGTTTCTCGAACTCATTCAGCGCCGCCACCTCCGCCGCCACTCCCGCAGCCGAGTAGTCCTCCAACTTCGTGTCGTACTGGTGCAGCCCCGCCGCCGTCCCCGCCGTCGGCGCAAACTTGAAATACACGTCGCTGAAAAACTTCTCCGCGACATAGTTGAACGTCTGCATCGCCCCGTCGGCCGACACATTCTGCGCACGCGCGTTTGCGGTTGTCATCAGGCTTCCAAGCAGGGCTGCGGTGGCTAATAGTTTATGGGTCATCGCTCTACCCAAAGTCTAAGGCAAAACCCGTAAAGCTGTCGGAAACGCGGCATTCGCGATGTTATCCTTGGCAAGTCATAAACTTGGGCTTACCCATGGGCTTCAAACGATTTGCCTCCGCGGTCGCGCTTTTCTGCGTCGCTCCCGCTGCCCTAGGTCAGAGCGCGACCGCAACCGCGCTGGCCATCACCTCGGGCGGAGCCCCGATCTCCACCATCACCCAAGGGACCGTCGCCACCCTCACCGCCACGGTGACGTTGGCCTCAGGCGGTGCTGCGGCCTTGCCGCCGGGCCAGGTCAACTTCTGCGAGGTCGAAGCCCCACCTCTCCGCTGCACCGACATCCGCCTTCTCGGCACCGCGCAGTTGACCAGCACCGGTACCGCGACCCTCAAGGTCCTTCCCGGCCCCGGAACCCACGCCTATCAGGCAGTCTTTCTCGGCACCCACCTTCAGGCGGCCAGCGCTTCCGCAGGGTCTACGTTCACCGTCAACCCGCTCTCTCTCACCTCAACATCCATTGCCTCCGGCGGTGTGCCCGGCAACTACACCCTTACGGCAAGTGTCACCAACACTGCACCAACTCCCCCGACGGGCGTCGTGTCCTTTCACGATCTCGGCAACTCAGGTTACACATTGGCCAGCGCGCCGTTGGTTCCGGTCGCCAGCCCGGGGTTGTCCTTTGTCCCAGGCCCTCAAATCGAGTTGAGCCCTACCTGCTCAGACGCAATCGCAGTCGCGGACTTCGACAACGATGGCAAGCCTGATATCGTCGCATCAAACTGTCCGAACCCCACGTCCTATCAAGTATTTCTCGACTTGCAGGTGCTGCTCGGCAATGGCAACGCAACCTTCACGTCTGCGCCCTACGTGTCGCAGATTATAGGCAGCAGCCAAGCCCTCGCCGTGGCCGACTTCAACGGAGACGGGAATCAGGACATCGCCGCTGCCATGCTTTACGCCAATGCAGTTCAGATAATGCTCGGCAACGGGGATGGGACCTTCACTTCCAGGCAAGTCATACCACTGCCTTCACCGCAGGCGATTGTCTCAGCCGACTTCAACGGCGACGGCATACCCGACCTCGCCGTCACCAACGTGATCAACAGTGGTGCCACCTTCAGCCCCAACACCGTCACCATCCTGCTCGGCAATGGCGATGGGACGTTCACGGTCAAATCGACCATACCGACAGGCAACAATCCCTATTCCATCGTCGCCGGAGACTTCAGAGGCAATGGCAAAATGGATCTCGCCATCACCAATAAGGCGGACAACACCCTAACCGTCCTGCTTGGCAATGGCGACGGCACGTTTACGCCCGCGCCCAGTCCCGCAACCGGCTCGCAACCTTGGTCCATCGCGGCCGCCGACTTCAACCAGGACGGCATCCTGGACCTCGCTGTTCTCAACGAGAACGCCTCCTCTCCGGCTGTGCCCGGCTCCGTCACCATCCTGCGCGGCAATGGCGATGGAACCTTCACGCCGGCCGGGGCAAATCCGGCTACGGGCCTGGTGCCAACTTCCATCGCTGTCGGAGATTTCAACGGCGACGGCAAGGCCGATCTGACTACCGTAAACTCCGCAATCCCGCCCTCACCCGGACTTCCCACAGCCTCTATTCTGCTGGGCAACGGCGATGGCACCTTCGCGCCTGCCATCAATACGCCTGCAACCACGGAGGGCGCCGTCCCTTACGAAGTCGCGACCGCCGACTTTGACGGAGCGGGCCTCTCTGACGTCGCCGTTGGTGTACTTGATGGCTTCATCGGCACCATCCTGCCGCAGTTTGGCAGCGAGGCAGTCGCCACAGTCGGCGGAATCTCCCCCATCGGCTACGGCCCCCAAGCGGTCGATGCTGTGTATTCGGGCGACTCCAACAACCTGCCCAGCACCTCCTCCGTCATTTACCTCACCGCGGAGCCGGCCGCGACAACCCTCACCCTCACCCTCAATCCCGCCGCCGCCTCCTATCCCTATGGCCAGCAGGTTGTCCTCACCGTCGCAATCAACCCCGACCCGGCCCAAAACTGGGTCCCTACCGGGTACCTAACCATCGCCTATCAGGGTATAGGCGATAGGATCGCCCTCTCGGGTACTGCCTTCACCTTCACGTTCAACATCGTCGCTCAGCCGGTCGGTACGTTCCCCATCACCGCAACCTACACCGGAGATCTCAACTTCGCCCCCGCCACCGGCTCCATTTCCGTCACCGTGATGGCCGCATCCACGGCGGCCACGCTCACCTCATCGCTCAACCCCGCCACCGCCGGCCAGACCGTCACCTTTACCGCCACCGTCACCGGGGCCTCATCCAGTGGTGTGCCGCCCGCTGGTTCCATCAGCTTCTCCGACGGAGCCACCGCGCTCGGGACCGTGCCGCTCGTATCCGGCAGCGGCGGCACATCCACTGCCGCGTTCTCCACCAGCACCCTCACTGTTGGCACCCATGCCATCACCGCCAACTATGTCCCCGCCGCCGGCTACACAACCAGCGCAGCCACGCTCACCCAGACCATCAACCCCGCGCCGGTGGACTTCACCATCACGCTCAGTAGCCCCTCAGTCACACTTCAGACTTATCAAACCTCCACCACCACCGTCACCCTTGCCAGCCTCGGCGGCTTCGCGGACACGCTCTCCCTCACCTGCGGCAGCCTGCCCGCCGACGTCACCTGCACCCTCACCCCCAACTCCACCAAACTCGCAGCCAACGCAGCCGCCACCGCCTCGCTCTATCTCAGCACCGTCACCATCCCCAGCCGGAACGCTCTCAATCACCCCGGCCCCGCGCCGCAGTTCCCCATCAACCTCGCGCTTCTGCTCTCGCCCGCAGGCCTCTTCGCCGCGCTCACGGCTCGCCGCCGGCGCCGCTTCGCCCTCACCTTCCTTCTGCTCGCCATCTTCTCTATGGCTGCCCTCACTTTGTCTGGATGCGGATCACTCATCTATCCGCTGCCCTCCGCCACCCCCGGCACCTACACCATCCCCATCAACGCAACCGGAGCCTCCACCGGCCTCACCCACGCCGCGCAACTCACCCTCACCATCACCCCATAGCCCCCGCTTCCTCGTCCCACCTCCGTTTGACAGCCCATTTTTCAAACTGATACCTTCGCCCCGCTTCCTCTCGCGCCTGTTCGCGAGTCGCCCGGGCACTGGCCCGGAAGAGATCCACGAGAGATCCAGGAGAGACCCATGCCAGCAACTGCCCTTTCGCGCCGCAGCTTCCTCAACGCCTCTGCCCTCACCCTTGCCGGCGCCGCCACCAGTGCACTCGCCAACCCCGCCCAGGCTGCGGCGCAGGCCGTTGGCGTCAAACCCGCCGATCTCCCCGACCTCACCATCAAGCAGGTCAAGGTCTACGTCATCAATCGCACCCCCGTCGTCGCGACCGCGCCCAGTGCCACGACCACCACAGTCACACCGCCCCGCCCTCCCGTCACCGACCAGATCGCCGCCATCGTCACCAATAGCGGAATCGAAGGCAACTACACCCTCGAAAACCGTTACTTCCACCCCAACTGGAGCAATCTCGGCTGGCTCGAATACGCCAAGCGCACCCTCCCCGGCAAGAGCGTCCTCGACCTTCCCAACCTCACCTCGCAGTGGCAGCCGGACCTCCGCCGCCAGGGCCAGCTCTCCTACGCCTCCGCCATCGACAACTGCCTCTGGGACATCATGGGCAAAGCCGTCGGCCTGCCCACCTACCGCGTCCTCGGAGCCTATCGCGACAAGGTCATGGCCTACGGCAGCTCGCAACATCACCGCAACCTGGAAGACTTCGTCACCGAGGTCAAGCGCTGCAAGGAAGCCGGCTTCAAGGCCTACAAAATCCACCCCCCCGGAGGCACCGCGCCCAACGAGGACGACTACAAGCTCGACATCGAAGTCTGCAAAGCCGTCCGCCAGGCCGCCGGAGACGACTTCATCCTCATGCTCGATCCCGTCGGCGTCTACGATCGCCGCCAGGCCGTCGAAGTCGGCCGCGAGCTCGACAAGCTCGGCTACGTCGCCTTCGAAGACCCGCTCCCCACCACCGACATCG
>CAZAXI010000282.1:0-4899 GCA_964489045.1 uncultured Granulicella sp.
TGCGCGACCACCCCGAGTACTCCGGTCAGTTCCTGTGGAGCGGCATCGACTACCTGGGTGAAGCTGGCCGCTGGCCCACCATCGGTTCCGGCTCCGGTCTGTTGCTCTCCACCGCGCTCCCACACGAACGCGCCTACGAGCGTCAGAGTTGGTGGACCGACACGCCCATGGTCGCTATCGTGCGCCGCACCGCCGTCGTCCGCGCCGCGCCTGTCGATCCTGGCTATGCCAATGCCGCCAGCTCTGATCAGTCGGCGGCGCCGGCAACTCCCCGCGCACCAGGGGGAACTCCCCGCGCCGCCGGAGCAACCGCGCCGCCGCTCGATCCTACGGTCCGATTTTCGCAACCGCTGCTGGCCGACTGGACTCCCAAAGATCTCACGCCCCACACCGAGAACGTTGAAGTGTATACCAACGCTGAAGAAGTCGAGCTCTTCCTGAACGACAAGTCGCTGGGCACGGAGAAGCTCCACTCAGACGCCAACCCCATCACGTTCAAAGTCCCGTTCGAGCCCGGGACGTTGAGGGCAGTTGCGCACAGTGGTGGCGTGATCGTTGCCATCGACGAATTGAAGACCGCGGGCAAGCCGGCGCGAATCGTCTTCACCGCAGATAAACCAACTATGCCGTTAACGGCCGACTGGAACGACGTCCGCACTGTGACCGCGACCCTGGTCGACAAGGACGGAACGCGCATTCCCGACTCGACGACGGTGATTCATTTTGCGGCAAGCGGTCCTGCGTCCATCATCGCCGTCGACAACGGCAACATGATGGACCACGATCCGTTCCAGGCAGCACAGCGCAAACTGTACGATGGCCATGCCATTGCCCTGTTGCGGGCCACAGGTATCTCCGGCAGTGTAACCGTCACCGCCACCGCCACCGGGGCTCCTCCGGCATCCCTCACCCTCACCACCGCGCCAATCGTCAAGGAAGACCCGAATATCGCCAGGACCGCGGCGATTGATCGCGGCTTCTAAGCGACCGCGGGACAACCAGCCTCACGTTCGACCGAAGACGTGGGGCTCTCTTGTTGCGTTCCGGAAGCACCTATGCAGCGCAACGCGGTACACTTCCAGATCACCATGTGGAACCGCCGCCAATTCCTCGCCGCCTCAGCCGCCACGGCACTCCTACCGCGCCTCATCGCGCAGACGCAAACCTCGTCGATCCCTTTCATTGACTCTCATGTTCACGTGTGGAAGACGGACCCGGCCTTCCCATTCGCCGCCGGAGCGCACCCATCGCCAGCGGACGCTTCCGTCGAAATGTTGCTGGACCTGATGCACGCCAACCAAGTGCTCCGCACCGTGATCATTCAGGTCATCCATTACAAGTGGGACAACTCCTACCTCGCCTCAGTGCTAAAGCGCTACCCGAGCACTTTCCACGGCGTTTGCCGTGTTAATCCCGAAGACCCCGCCGCGCCCGATCAACTCAGCCGCCTCACCGAAACGCAGGGCTTCCGAGGCGTCCGCCTCAGCCCGGCCGCCGGCTCCGCAGGCGATTGGATCACCGGCCCGTTGATGCCTCCGCTCTGGCGCCGCTGCGCCCAGCTCAAAGTCCCCATGACGCTGCTGATCCCCGTTGCGCGCCTTCCCGAACTGCATCCGCTCATCGAGGCCAACCCCGACCTCCAGATCGTCATCGACCACATGGCCGATTCACCGCTCGACCACCCCGAGCAACTCGATCTCCTGCTCGCCCTCGCCCGCTACCCACACCTCTTCGTCAAGATCTCGCACGCGTGGTCGCTCTCCACGCAGCCCTACCCATATCCGGACGCCATCGCACAGATTCAGCGCCTCTACAAAACCTTCGGCGCGAAACGCCTTATGGCCGGAACCGATTGGCCCATCTCCCTTCCCAAGCAGTCCTACGCGCAGACGGTCGCGTTCTACCGCGACCACCTCAACTTCCTCGCACCCCAAGACCACGCGCAGATTCTCTCGAAGACTGTGCAGGAAGTTTGGCCCTTCGGCATCTAGTTCACTTCGCGTAAAGCGCAGCCACCTCGTAATCCTCAACGCTTGGAATCGTGAATTCGATTCTCCCATTCACCATCCGGAACGGCGCGTCCTTCCCTGCCCGCAGCAACTCCACGCGCGAAACTCTGCGTCCCGCCGGTATTGCCATCGACACATGCTGCTCCCCGATCGGGTAGTACTCGCGTATCCACCCCTTGAACGCTCCCGGATTGGTGTAATTCAGCACATGCACCGCGAAGCCCGCCTGCGTCTCCCACGCAAACGTCTCGACGAATCCCTTCCCCGCAATCTTTACCGGCGACTCGCCCTTCGACACCCAGCGCACAGCATTCTGCAGCAGCATACTCAGGTCCGTGTTACCCGATTGCCACATGGTCCGCTCGATATCGCCCGCGAAGTAGACTAACCGGCTCTGCCCATTCTCCTTCGCCACCAGGTCCGGCATGTCGGTCTTCTGCGGAGGAGGCGGATAGGCCAGCTCCGGCGGGTAATTCACATACGGCGGAATCACCGTCATCACCGGATTCTCCACCGGCGCCGTTGGCTGCAGCCACTGCGCGCCCGGCAGCCAGTCCGTGTTGTCGAAGCCATCCAGAATCGGATGCCTCCGCTCGATCCGCCCCATAAACGCGTTGCCTACGCGCGTCCGCGGCTCGCCCGCCACATGAACGCCAACGATATCCGCGATGCCAAAGTCTTTGCGGCGCTCGTTGCTCTCGTCGAACAGGCTGGTCTCAAACGAGGCCATGATTGATCCGCCCTGTTCGGCAAAGCGCTTCAGCGCGGCGCACTCGGCATCGCTCAATAGCGCAATGTTCGGCAGAATCACAGTCTTGTACTTCTTCAACTTCTCCGTGGTCAGGTCCTGCTCATGCAGAAAGTCGAACAAGAAGCGACCCTCCAGCAGCGCCATGTAGATTCCATGGATGTGCATCATCGGGTCACCCAGGTCGGCATGCCGGTAGAAGCGCTGCGTGCTCTGGCCCATCACCACCGCAATGTCCGCGACCGTCGCCTTGTTGACGAAGTGCTGGTCGTGCTTAGCCAGCCAGTTGTAGTAGTCGCGTCCCGGCTGCTGCCAGCGCCGGTCGGCCCCCAGTCCCTCTTCGCCGCCGATGAAGTGGTACCACGGCACCATCCCGCTCCCCACCGTCTCATCCAGCCACATCTGTGCTTCGTCGGTGGATTTATGGATGTTCCTCCACCGCGGAACGCCGGTCGAATAGGAAGCCGTAACATTCGTCGCGGTGTGCCCATCCAGAATTGCGTTGCATACGCGCCCCTGCAACGTGCAGCCCCAGATCGCCTCCTCCAATCCTCCGCGTCCCTGGTTGTCGCAGTTGTACCATTCAGCAATGCCCGTCAGCGCCTTCATGTTCGGGCCGCCCTGAATTGCCCCGCCCATGTTCCCGAAGAACAGGTTGTCCGGTCCCTTCTCCTTTGCGATCGCGTCCCACATCTTCCATAGATAGACCACGCGCTGGGTAAACTTCTCCCAATACGCGGGCGTGTCGTAGTGAGGCAGGTCCTTGCAGGCCTCGCAGTAGCACTCCGGCGCCCGGCCAATCGGTGGCCACGCATTGGTGAAGAACCCATCGACTGCATACCGGCTGTTGACCTCGCGCATCAGCGCCGGCATGTGTTCCGTCATATAGGTGGTAAAGGTGCACGTCTCGTACAGCCGGTTGTCTTCGCTATGCGGAATCGGTTGGCCCTGCCGGTCGCGCTTGAACCACTCCGGATGCGCCTCCAGCGCGTCGCCCCAGTTCAGGTCGGGGCTGAACCGCGCGATCACCCGCATATTCCGCTTTTTCGCGGCCGCCACCAGCTCGCCCGTCAGGTCTCGCCCGTTCAGGTACTGGCTGCGCCGGTGGAACGGCACCTCGGTCGGATAGTAGGCAATGATGCCTGTCACCGAAGCGAAAACCACATCGCACTTCAAGCTGGCCCAGTAGTCGCCCCACTCCTCGACGTTTAGTACCGCAGGGTCATGCTCCGTAATATTGAGCTGCCCAACGCGTCGAATCTTCTGATGCCAGGGCACCGCGGCCCCAGCTTGGGTCTCCGCTGCAAACAACTCTCCAGGCAAAGACACCGCAGCCGCAGCTGTCGCCGACAGTGCCACGAAATCGCGCCGATTGATCTCCACGAAAGCCCCCTTCATCCGTTCACTGCTGCGCCAGACACGCCCAGCGCAACGTCTGATTGTCGACGAAGGCAATCAGCGTGGCAACAGCAAATGATTTGTGATCGATGGATGAATTGGTGGGCAGTGAGGGACTCGAACCCCCGACATCCTCGGTGTAAGCGAGGCGCTCTAACCAACTGAGCTAACCGCCCGTCGTTTCCCGGGACAACTTTCAGTGTAGGGTACCGATCCCTCCGATGCAACGCTCAGCCCAACGCGCTACCAGCACGTCGGCGCGACCAGGAATGCTATACTAACCATCGGATTCAAGGTCGCTCCTGCCGCACTTTGCGCGTGTGTCAGGCTCCCTGCGGAGGTGGCGAAATTGGCAGACGCACTAGCTTGAGGTGCTAGCGCCGCAAGGCATAGGGGTTCAAGTCCCCTCCTCCGCACCAACTTGAAACCCAGTATTCCTACCCGGCCAACTCGAAAAGGCTGGCTTTTGTTTTGCCCGCGACCTTATGCATCGATAGGGGTATCATCCATCGATGCCCGAAATCGAAACAAAGTCTCTTCCAGAAAATGCCTATCAGCCGCTGAAGCCTGGGGATTCCTACCAGCCCATAGTCCCCGCAGAGGCGAAGGTGCCGGAGCTTACGCTGCGCTCGGTCCTGTGGGGCGTTGCATTTTGCGCGATTTTCACGGTTGCTTCTGCATACTCGGGGCTGAAGGTTGGCCAGGTGATGGAGGCCGCAATCCCCATCTCCATCCTTACCATCG
>CAZAXI010000283.1:0-4847 GCA_964489045.1 uncultured Granulicella sp.
CCTGGACTCTCCGTATTCTGCGAGTAATTCTGGTATTCCTGCAGGTACTCCGCCAACAGGTGGTAGTTCGGCGTGAAGTAGTGGTCGAGCTTGATCTCATCGTCCCGCTGATAGGTCGTCAGCGGCTGGAGGTTGACGTAGTTGTTGGTGCTGCCCGCAGCCGAGTAGTTGGGCGCCGGATACAGGGCTTTCAGATAGGCCGCTGAACTGGTGTTGATTCTCGCGGTTGGGATCTGATAGAACGTGCCAGTCTGTCCGTTGCAGGTGGTGACGGTCGGGAAGAGATTGCCGGTCAGAGGGTCCTTGATCGGCGAGGCGAAGCAGCCTGCGATCTGAGTCGGTGTTGGCAGCTCGCTCAGGTTCTGGCTGGGCACATGCAGGATCACATACGACTCGTCCCAGAAGAAGAAGGTCTTCTGGCGATCGGCGTTGTAGTGATTTGGAATAAATATCGGGCCGCCCACGTTGAAGCCAAAGATGTTCTGCTTGTACGGGGGGATGAGCGGCGGAGTGACGGTGAAGTAGTTCTTTGCATTCAGATCGTCGTTGCGTACATATTCCCAGACCGTGCCGTGAAGATCGCGCGTGCCACTCTTGGTCTGCTCCAGAATTACCGACGAGCCCAGCAGCGAATACTGCGCGGAGAAGTTGTTCTGCAGCACCCGCACCTCTTCCAGGGAGTCGGGGTTGGGGGTGATCGAATTCGCGGTCATGTTGCCCGTGTTCTCGTTCCACACCCCGTCCAGCGCATAAAATGTCCGCGACACCGTCATGCCGTTGATCACCAGCACACTGCTGGTGTTGCGGCCGCCGGTCCCAAGCGCCGTGCCCTGGCTGGTATTGACGACGCCCGGATCCGAGCCCGCCACAGCCTCGAAGTTGCGGCCATTCATCGGCAGCGAACTCACCTGTTCGCCGGAGATATACGACGCATTCTCCGAAGTCGACAGCTCCACATCGGTCGAGGTCGCCCCCACCGTGACCGTCTCGGTGGCAGCGCCGACCGAAAGCACTCCATTCACCTCGACCGTCTCTGTCGGGTGCAGCTCAATGCCGGTCACCGTGTAGTTCTTGAAACCCGTCTTGGCAATGGTAACGGAGTAGGTCGACACGGTCAGGCCAGGCGTCAGGTAGCTGCCCGCGCTGTTCGACTTGGTCACTGTGGCCACCTTGGTCGCCTCGTCCGTAATCGTCACCGTCGCGCCCTGCACTACCGCGCCGGTCGTATCCGTCACTGTCCCCGTCAGCGTCCCTCGCGTGGAGAGTTGCGCCTCAAGCGCCAGGCTGCCGCAGAGCAGCGCCACAACTAATATCCATGCCATACCACCGATGCGTCGCATCATACCCTTCTCCTCTTCGTCTCTAAGAACTCTGCGGGCTGCCGGTTCAAACGCCGGGTGCATCCCCGTCGGGGGACACACTTCACCATTTACGCGTAGTTTCTCTGCTGGGGAACAATTTCGTTGGAGAAATCTAGCCCTCTGTGAACACCATGTCAAGGGGAAAAATGAAAGTTGATAATTCGATTAAGTGCCTTTATTTTCACTTCTTTACAATTCCCGTCCAGTGGGATTCCGCGGCTCGAATCCGCCTCTCCTCCCATCCCCAAAACCCGCCTCTTACCCCCATTCGTCTTCAACTTCCCTTCGCTTTCCAGAGCATGGTTCGCTCCAGACTGCACCCACCGCCATCCGCTCTATAACTAGACATGTCGATGGGCCGGATAATGGGCCTGCGGGGCGGGTCTTAGTGTCCCGTAGGTGTCCCATAAGGAGCTCTTCGACTCTGGATCTGATTTTCGAGGCTGCTATTTCGCTCCGGACAAGAGTTCCGGTCAAGGCGTGAGAAGGAGGGCGCGGCGACCCCACTGCGCCGGCCTTCAATCTCCTTATTGGGCATTGGCATTAGGGTGTCATCTCGCTGAGCGCCCTGATGGTGGCGTAATGATCAGGACTGGCTTTCAGGGCAAGCGCAAACTCCTGTCGCGCCTGGTCTCGGTTGTTCAGCCCCAGTTGACCGAGACCGAGAATGAAATGAGCATCGGAGAGCTGGGTGCGCTGGGCCAAAGCCGCTGCGGATTGGGCTGACGTTCCGGTCGCAGGCACACTTTGCAAGATCGTGAGAGCCGTGTCGATAAGTTGCTCATAAATCGTTTTGGCACGGTCCGTCTGGCCGAGCTTCTCAAGGGCCAGTGCCCGATAGTAAGGTGCGGCCTGCTCTACGCGCACCCCCGCAGCCAGACCGCCGATGTTGCCGCGGCTGCGTGGCGGGAAGGACGCGCCAGACCCAGTCGCGCTAGTCGCACTCGTAGCGGCTGCGTCGCTCCAGGCGCTGCGGGCCTTCTCGGAGTCGCCCATCGCCTGATACGCATTGCCGATCCAGTACTCAATTTCGCCCCGGCGGCCGCTCACATTGCCGGTCGCCTCCTGCAACGTTACGGGAACCTGCAGCGCCGCCTCGTAGTCGGCCAGCGCAGGCGCATACTGCTTGGCGATCATGTGTTGGGCACCGCGCTCCAGATTGGCGTTGATCCACGAGTCGCCCAGCGAGAAGCTGCCGCCGCCCTCCCATGCGCGGAAGAAGCGCGATCGCAGCAGTTGGATTGCTGCGTCGGGCTTGCCCATAGCGATGTCAAGGTTGATCTCGCGGGCGATCACGTCGTCGCGGTTGACGACCGCCTGATGCGCCTCCATTAGGGCCAGCCGCTTCGCTGGCGATACGCCGTTCTCCTCGTAGATCTCGTCCAGATCGCTGAGGACCATCGCATTGCCACCGAACTGGACTCCCTTCTCCAATGCAGCTAGTGCCTTCTCGCGCTGATTGCCCTGACGCGTGTACACCATCGCCAAATTGCGATAGACGACCGGGAAGTCAGCGCCCAGCGAGGCAGACTTCTCCCACAGCACCTGCGCTCGCTCCGGTTGCCAGTCGAACAGCAGATTGCCAAGATAGTAGGGAGCGCGCGAATCCTTCGGGTTCGCACGCATCGCATCCTCCAGCACGACGATCATCTCCATCTGGAAGGGAAAGACGTAGTCCGTAGGTGCTTTTTCTGCGAGCAGGTCGTACTCATGCGCCTTGTCGCTCTGGTGCATCTGCTCGGCAAAGTACGCCAGATAGTAGTAGACAAGCGGCGGAACTTTGGACTTGTCCGGCGCTGCACCGACAATGTGTGTGAGCAGTGCGGTTCCGTCCTGCCACAGTCCTGCATTCATGTAATCCGCGGCGACCTCCAGCGCAGTTGCTGGATGCGCGCCGACCGTCACGTCGAGCGACGCAGCGCTAGCGGGAGACTTGCTGACCATCCACTGCTCCGTCATCCCATGCACATCGAGCGGATCGATCTTCGTAATCGCAGCGACCGCAGCCAGAGCCTCGCCGTTGCGACCGCTGTGGCGCAACAGTGCAGCCTTCAGTGCCAGTGCGCGGATGTTATTTGCGTTCGCCTCCAGCGAGTCCTCGTCGGCTGTGAGTGCCGCGTTGAAGTCGCCTTTAAGTGTGTCGATCTCTGCCAGCGCAAAGTAGCCCGGTGACCGCCATGCCGCGCTCCAGGTCGATTTGTAAAACTCGGCGTACGCATCGTCCAGCTTGCCCTGCAACTTCAGCGCCACGCCGAGGTAGTAGAACGGCTCGCCATCCTTGGGCGAGGTGTAGCTGGCTGTGCTGCGTTCCAGGGCCTTGCGCAGCAGCTTCTCCGCATCGGCAAATCGTCCACCCTTGATGGCATCGATGCCCAGCACCGTATTCACGCGAATGTCGCCAGGATCGCGCCGCAACGCCTCCTGCCAGTACGCGTTGGGATCGCCCGTGGGCGAGCGGAACTGCTCCATCCGCAGACCGGTCAGGTACAGCTCTTCGGTGGTCTTGATCTCGGCCGGCGCCGGAGGGTTCACCACCGGCGATGGCATCTTCTCCTTCTGCAACAGTATTGGCGAGTAGGCAACCAGCTCGCGCCCATCCGCACTGATCGCGGCGCGCAGATCGTGCTCATCCGTCCCGTCGGGCAGACGGACCTGCTTGACGAAGGAGTGACTGGGGCTGATCGCGATCGTCTGCTTCAGCAGAACCTGGTCCTTCAGCTTGAGTGTCACCGTGGCCGCGGGCCGCGCCTGGGTGGAGTAGAAGCCCATGGTGGCCGTGCCGTCCTTCACCTCGAGGTTGACCGCTGCATCGAGGTTAGCGTTCTTCACCCCATCAATGTCGCGGAATGGATACCAGTACTGGTTCCACTGGCGCGTCTCGTACGGCTGCAGCCAGGTGTAGTCGGGCTGATTGTCGCTGTACGCGCCCACCATCAGCTCGATGTACGGCCCGTCAGAGTCGGTAAGCAGATGGTCCTCTGCAAGTCCGCTGGGGCCGTTGCCCCAGGTCCAGAACTTCTTGCCTGGAGCGACATTGTGGTCGGCAACGCTCATGATGCCAGCGTTCTTCCCATGGTCGTAGCCGGCGAAGAAATCATCCTGGTAGTTCCAGGCAAACATGGAGTTGGCGCGCGTGTGGTTCTTGTACCAGCTCACGTCCACCCCCGCCGTAAAGTCCGCGCCGTTGTACCTGGTCGTCGCGATGGGCCAAGTCGTGAAGTCGACCTTTCCGTGATACGTCACAAACTGTGTGCTCGGCGGATAGATCACCTGGTAGTTGTCGTTCACGTGTACCGCTACGTTGGAGAAGCTCAGCATCGAGGTCGGCACCGGCGTCCTATTCATCATGCGGAACGATGCCTGCAATATGGACTTCCCCGGATGCAGCGTCACGCCCACGGTCCACTCCATGCGGTCGCGCAGCTCCAGCTCGCCGATCCACACCGTCTTCGATCCGTCGGCGTTCTCCTCCACCTTGTACTGCAT
>CAZAXI010000284.1:0-4786 GCA_964489045.1 uncultured Granulicella sp.
TTGTCACTCCTACCCTGCGTCGCTCTTTTGGTCGCAGCCGCCCCCACCGCACGCGCCGACTCCTCAATAAGTGGAGAAGTCTGGGAAGGTGGAACCACGACCAACGTACCAGCTCTCGGAAGCTCGGTTTACAGCAGTGAGCCGACGGCCGTCTTCACGGTTACCAACAGCTCGCCTACCAACCTCTTCAACTTCAACAGCAACGGCTCAACGTATTACACTCTTTCCTCTTTCCTTACGTCCGGCGGCGACACCCTTACTTATCAGAGTTCGCCAGTGAGCACCTTAGGTTCTGGGGCTGCCGGGGATCCGATCGACAACGATCTGTTCCAGTTCGAGGGAACGACCACACTGTCTAACGGATCTTCTTACAGTTTTGAGCACGACGACGGTTTGATCCTTTACCTCACAGGCAATGGCGACAGCGACACCGCCGTAATCAACGCTGGTGGGCCGACCGCAGCTACGTCCACTAGCTTCACGGTTTGCGCTAGCGGGTGCAACGCGGTGGGTGGCACCTACTCCTTCATCCTTGACTACGCTGAGGTCGATGGAGCTCCTGCGGTGCTTGAGGCTGATCTGCCGCTGACAGGACCGCCGGTGGGCACTACGCCGGAACCAAACAGCATCGTGATGCTTGGAACTGGTTTGCTCGCTGCTGCGGGGATGATTCGCCGTCGCATCGTTGTCTAGAGAGTGACTTCACAGACCGAGTTGCTGGAAGAACATCAACCTGACGCTCTAGCGCGGAGGCCCGATCAGGATAAACGTCCTGGTCGGGTCTTTGTGTCTGCGGGTGTGTGTGGGGCAATCCTCCGGGATCGGTTGCTCGGAATATGATTTTCTGTTGCGCAAACTGTGATTTACTTCTGAGATGCTGAACTGGCTGGTTGTTGGCATTGGGGACATCACCCGGAAACGCGTGCTCCCGGCGATCCTGGCGGAGCCGCGCAGCCGCCTGCACGCGGTGCTTACGCGCGATCCGCGCAAGGCCGAGGCGTATCCCGGCGTGGAGGCGTTCACTCGCTTGGACCAGGCGCTCAGCGATCCCGCCATCGACGCGGTGTATGTGGCGTCGCCGGTGGCGCTGCATGCGGAGCAGACGATTGCGAGCCTGCGCGCGGGCAAGCATGTGCTGTGCGAGAAGCCGGTGGCAATGGATTTTGCGCAGGCAGCAACGATGGCCGCGGCGGCGGACGCGTCGGGGCGCGTGTGCGGGATTGCATATTACCGGCGGCGGTATCCGAAGCTGATTCGCGCGAAGGAGTTGATTGCGGAAGGGGCGATCGGCCAGCCGGTGCTGGTGGAAGCGAACTACCACGGGTGGCTGGAAAGCCCGGAACGCGGCTGGCTGAAGGACCCGGCACTGGCCGGCGGGGGTCCACTGTACGATGTGGGGTCGCACCGGATCGACGCCTGCAACTTTTTGTTTGGGAGGCCGCTGCGGGCGACGGGGCTGCTCTCGAATGCGTTGCACGAGCTGGCGGTGGAGGATTCGGCGACGGTGCTGGTGGAGTATGCGGGGGGCGTGCATGGGGTGGTGGATGTGCGCTGGAACTCGCGGATCAACCGCGACCAGTTTCGGGTGATTGGGAGCGAGGGCGAGATCAGCCTGGACCCGCTGAATGGGCCGGCGCTGCGCTTTGTTGACGCTGAGGGGCGACTGCGCGAAGAGCAACTTCCGGCGCATGCGAATGTGCATTATCCGGCGGTGGAAAACTTCGTTGCGGCGGTGCTGGATGGGGCGCGGCTGATGTGTCCGATTGGGGAGGCAATCTGGACGGATTGGGTGACGGAGCAGGTGAAGGACGCCGGAATAGGCGCGGTTTGAAGTCGCATCGGTTCTGTATCGAACCGATGGGCGCCTCCCGCTGACGTATGATTGGCGTTTGCGCGCGAGGGAAAAATTATGTGTTTTTCAGCTACTGCCGATTTTGCCGGAAGTGCAGTTCTGGGAGCGATCGGCATCGCCACGCTGCACCGGGTGAAGCAGCGGCGAGAGTTGTTGCTGGCGGCGGTGCCGTGTCTGTTCGCGATCCACGAGTTTATCGAGGGGTTTGTGTGGCTCGGACTGAATGGGACGCTGTCGCTGCAGGCGGCGCATAACTTTGGAGCAGCGTATGTGCTGTATGCGCAAGGCATTCTGCCGTTTTTGCTGCCGTTCAGTCTCTACCTGATCGAACCAACGAGGCGGCAGCGAAGGCGGATGCTCGGCTTTGTGATTCTGGGCGGGGTGCTCGCGCTTTATCTGCTTTGGGGGCTGATCGCCTATCCGTTGGCAATATCCATGCAAGCCAACAGCATCCTCTACGTCAACGTGATTACGACCACAACCCTGGTTGCCGTGCTCTACGTGACTGCGACTTGCGGGTCACTGTTCTTCTCGGGTTACCGCACCCTGGTTGCGTTGGGATGGTACAACCTGGCCGGGCTGCTGGTGGTGGCGCTGGTGAAGCGGTACGCCTTCACCTCGGTGTGGTGTGCGTATGCCGCCGCGGTCAGCGTGATTATTTACTTTTTCTTCAGCCGCAGCCGTACGGGGCCGCTGGCGCGGGCCGTCCTGGCGGTTTGATGGCGCTTCAGGCGGGTGAGGCTTGCGACGAATGATGCTTCAAAACGACGGCGCCTGATTCGACGGTTAGGCTAGGCGCCGAGGGCGAGGTCGATGAGGGTTTTTTCTTCGAGTTCGTGGGCCTTGGCGGAGCCGGTGGCGGGGCTGGCGCTGGCGCTGCGTTTGACGCTGAGGACGGCGCGGTCGCCGGCCATGCGGCGCAGGTGGGGCAGGACGTGGAAGCGGGCGCCCATGTTGGCCGGTTCCTCCTGCACCCAGACGATTTCGGCGGCCTCGGGGTGCTGGTCGAGCGCGGCCTGCATCTCCTGCTCGGGCCAGGGGTAGAACTGCTCAAGGAAGATGATGGCGACCGTGGTGTCCTTGCGCTTTTCGCGCTCGACGCGCAGGTTGTGGCCGATCTTGCCGGAACAGACGAGCAGGCGGCGCGGCGCGGTGACGGAGTTATCGGGAATGACGTTGAGGAAACGCGGAGCGGCGAAATCGGCGAGTTGTGAGGAGGCGTCGGGTGCGCGCAGCATGCTTTTGGGCGTGAAGACGATGAGCGGCTTGCGCCAGGGGCGGAGGGCCTGCCGGCGGAGCAGGTGGAAGTACTGCGCGGCGGTGGACGGCTGGCAGATTTGCATGTTGTCGTTGGCGGCGAGATGGAGGTAGCGCTCGATGCGGGCGCTGGAGTGTTCGGGGCCCTGGCCCTCGTAGCCGTGGGGTAGAAGCATGACGAGGCCGGAGAGGAGGTTCCACTTGGCTTCGCCCGCGGCGACGAACTGGTCGATGATGATCTGTGCGCCGTTGGCGAAGTCGCCGAACTGGGCTTCCCAGAGGACGAGGGTTTCGGGATAGTCGCGGGAGTAGCCGTACTCGAAGCCGAGGACCGCGGCTTCGGACAGCATGGAGTTGTAGACCTCGAAGCGGGCTTGTTTACCTTCGGCGCTTTCGATGTGGGCGAGCGGGACGTACTTGGCTTCGGTCTCGATGTCGACGACGATGCAGTGGCGCTGGTTGAAGGTGCCGCGCTGCGAGTCCTGACCGCTGAGACGGACCGGTGTGCCGGCGGCGACGAGCGAGGCAAAGGCGGTGAGTTCGGCCATGCCGTAGTCGAAGGGGCGTGCGCCGGCGGCCATTTCCAGGCGCTGGGCGAACAGTTTTTGCACTTTGGGGTGAATGTGAAAGCCGGGCGGGACGGCGGTGGTGAGGCGGACGAGCTCGGCGATGCGGTCGGCGGGAAGGCCGGTGTCGACGTAGTCTTCGGGCTTGAGAACGCCGCCGTGGTAGGGGCTCCAGTAATCCGGGAGGGTGGCGAGCTTTGCCTTCTGACGGGCGCGGGCGGCTTGCTTCTGGCCTTCGAGGAACTCGGCTTGAATGCGTTCGACTTCCGGGCCGGGGTCAGTGCCGATGCGCTGCGCGTAGAGTTTGTAGAGCGCGGGGTGGTCTTTGATGGCGGCATAGCGGCGAGGCTGGGTGACGGTGGGATCGTCGACCTCGCTGTGGCCGTGGCGGCGATAGCCGATGAGGTCGACGACAACATCGGAGTGGAAGCGATGGCGGAATTCGGCAGCGATGGTGGCGACGCGAATGACGGAGTCAGGATCTTCGGCGTTGACGTGGAAGATGGGAATGGGCAGGCGCTTGGCGATGTCGGAGGCGAAGCGCGAGGCGTTGGACTCCTCGGGGAGCGCGGTGAAGCCGAGGAGGTTATTGACGATGACGTGGATGGTGCCGCCGACCTCAAAGCCGGGCAACGCTCCGAGGACGAGGCATTCGGCGAGGATTCCCTGGCCAGCGAAAGCGGCGTCTCCGTGCATGATGATGGGGAGGACCTGGTCGCGGCCGGCCTGGTCGGGACAATCCGAATTGCGCGAAGACTCGCAGATGCGGGTCTGCTTGGCGCGCGCGCGGCCGAGGGCGACGGGATCGACCGCTTCGAGGTGGCTTGGGTTGGAGACGAGGTGAAGCGAGATGTTGGCGCCGTTGGGCGCGCGGAACTCTCCGGTGGCGCCCATGTGGTACTTGACGTCGCCACCGCCAAGGACGCTGCGCGGGTTGACGTCTTCGAAGCGCGCGAAGATCTCGGCGGGGGACCGGCCGATGGTGTTGGTCATGACGTTGAGGCGGCCACGATGGCTCATGCCGAGGACGGCAGTGTTGACGCCGAGGGTGGAACTGGATGCGAGCACCTGATCGAGGAACGGGATGAGGACGGTGAGGCCTTCGAGCGAG
>CAZAXI010000285.1:0-4780 GCA_964489045.1 uncultured Granulicella sp.
GCTGGGTGTAGCGCTGGGTGGTGGAGAGGCGCTCGTGGCCGAGCATCTCCTGGATAGCGCGCAGGTCGGCGCCTTCCTCCAGCATGTGAGTGCCGAAGGCGTGGCGCAGCGTGTGCGGATGCACATCGGAGGCGAGTCCGCGGGAGAGTGCGATCCGCTTGACTAATCTCCCGACACTCCGCGTGGTAAGGCGCGCGTTCCCCCGCGCGCGCAGATTGATAACCAGTGGACCGCCGGCGACGAGGTCGAGCTTGCAGGCGGCGCGCAGGTGAGCTTCGCGCTGGGGAAGGTAGGCGCGGATGGCTAGGGCGGCCTCGTCGCCCAGCGGGACGTAGCGCTGCTTGCGGCCCTTGCCCTTGACCAGGATGACGTCGTTCTTCCACTGGATGTCGGGGAGATCGATGCCGACCAGTTCGGAGTTGCGGATGCCGCAGCCGTAGAGCAGCTCGAAGATCATGCGATCGCGTTCGGGCCACGCGGCGGCGTCATTCTTTGTGGCCACGCCTTCGCTGGTCTCCATTGAGTTCAGCAGGCCGTTGACCTCTTCCATGCTGGGTACGCGGGGAAGATGCTTGGGCAGCTTGGGCGTGCTGACGAGAACGGCCGGGTTCTGCGCCAGCTTGTGCTCCCTGGCCAGCCAGTGGAACCACGAGCGGATGGCGGCGAGGGCGCGCGCGGCGCTGGCCTTGGTGAGGCCGCGGTCGTAGAGCTGGCCGAGGTAGGCGCGGATATGCAGGTGGTCGACGGCGGTGATCTTTGCGCCGATGCCGAGCGTCTCGCGCAGAAACGCGGCAAAGCTGAGCACCTCGCGGCGATACGCGCGCACGGTGTGGGCGGAGGCGTTGCGCTGGTTCTGGAGCATGGCAAGAAACTGCTCCGCGAGCGTTTCGAATTCGCTGGCGACGGTTTTCACTTGGCCACCGCCGACGATGTTGCAGCCGCGAGGCTGTTCCCCGCTCCCTGCTCCCTGTTCCCTGTTCCCTGCCTTCTCTGGCCGCGCGGGTGATGCTCGCGGTGGACGCGCTTGAGGTGTTCCATGGCGACGTGGGTGTAGACCTGCGTGGTGGCGATGTCGGCGTGGCCGAGCAGACTCTGCACGCTGCGCAGGTCGGCGCCGTGCTCCACCATGTGGGTCGCGCAACTGTGGCGCAGCATGTGCGGGCTGGCCTTGCGGGCGCCATCGCGGCTGCCGGCGGCGGCGCGCACCATCTCCCACACCCATTGGCGGGTGAGCGCACGACCGCGCACGCTGAGGAAGAGCGCGCGCTGCATGCGTCCGCGAGCCAGTGCGGGGCGGCCACGCTTCACGTATTCATCGAGCGCCTGGACCGCGCGGCGGCCGAGTGGGACGATGCGCTCCTTGTCGCCCTTGCCGCGGATCTGGGCGCGGGCCTGGTCGAGATGCAGGTCCTGTTCGCCGAGCGCGACGATCTCGCCGACGCGCAGGCCGCCGGCGTAGAGGAGTTCGAGAATGGCGTGATCGCGGAGGGCGAGCGCGGCGGCAGCGGGAGCTGTGTCCGGGCTGCGGGCGGCTGCGGCGCTTCGGTCAAGCATGCCGGATACTTCGGTTTCGGCGAGCGACTTGGGGAGGACCTTCCAGCTTGCGGGGCTTTCGATGGTGACGGTGGGATCGTGGGCGAGGCGCTTGTCCAGCAGCAGCCAGCGATAGAAGCCGCGCAGACAGCTCAGCTTGCGCGCGATGGAGCGGGCATCGACGTGGTTGACGCGCAGGTGCGCCATGAAGCCGCTGACGTCGGCCTCGACGGCCGTCAACAATAGC
Source organism: uncultured Granulicella sp. (assembly GCA_964489045.1). GTDB lineage: Bacteria > Acidobacteriota > Terriglobia > Terriglobales > Acidobacteriaceae > Edaphobacter. The sequence goes on from CAZAXI010000285.1 coordinate 1,781, forward strand.
GCGCCGCGATTTTCAAGCTGCTCCGCAAACTGCTCCAGATCGCGGGCGTAGGCCTCGACGGTGGCTGGGCGCACGCCTTTTTCGACGCGCAGATAGGCGATATATTCGCGCACCGTCCTGGTGTTTCCGGGAAGTTTCTCATGTTCTGGTTTCCGGCCCTGTATGCTTGCCCGCATTCCTCAATTATCAGCGGACGGCGGGGGGTGAATTCGGAGCATCGCAGGGGCGGCATCTACCTCGACAGCACCGCATTTGATAGCATCCGACTGGATAGCGATGGGGAAGGCAACCATCCGGGGGGTGACCAATGCCGGTCTGCGAACATCTCGCGCACAGCCATTACGTAGCGCCCAAAGTGCACGTCTGCGCAGAGTGCGTGGCGCTGGGGGACACCTGGGTGCATCTGCGGACGTGCCTCCAATGCGGGCATGTGGGCTGCTGCGACTCCTCGAAGAGCCGCCATGCCACCAAACACTTCCAGGCGACGGGCCATCCGGTGATCGCGTCGGCCCAGCCCGACGAGCGGTGGCTGTGGTGCTACGTCGATCAGGAGTGGAAGGAGTAGGGCGTTCACACGCCTTTTTTTCTGCTTCGCGTAGTTCTCCCGTTGGTCGGCACGCAATTTCGTGCGGACCATGCGGTATCTTTCCTGCATGCGTTGCTTTCGGGTTTGGCCGGTGCTTGCGGCTGTCTGCCTGTGCGTGGCTTTGGGTCCGCTGTTTGCGCAGACCAGGGTTCTGCGCGAGATCACCTTTACCGGAGCGCCTGCCTACTCGCAGGCGGAGCTGCTCGCCTTCATCGGGCTGAAGCGCGGAGGCTCAGCCACGCAGCAGCAGATTGAGGATGCGGCGCAGCGTCTGGGCGATACGGGGCTGTTCGAAGAGGTGAACTTCTCGGGCAATGACCAGGGCATCGTCTACACGCTGAAGCCGGCGGCTGCAAGCGCGATGCTGCCGGTGCGTTTCGGCAACTTCGTGTGGTGGCAGGACGAGGAGATTGAGCAAACGCTGAAGGCGCGCGTGCCGCTCTATCGCGCGGATGCGGTCCCCACTGCGGGCAATATGCGGGACAGCATTGCCGCAGCGCTGACGGCGATGCTGGCGGAAAAGGGCGTGGCGGGCGCGAGGGTAGGCTCGCGCCTGAGCAGCGCGGGGGCAGGACGTCCGGTGGACTGCGTGGTGTTTGCGATCGACTCGCCGGCGGTAATCATCCGGTCGCTGAAGCTGGTGGACGCCTCGCCGGGGATGAAGGTCGAGCTGGAGCGCGTCGTTCGCGATGTGGCCGGGCATCAGTGGGACGAGCAGACGAGCTATCCCGACATTGCGTCGCGGGTGAGCGATGTGTACCGCAACGACGGATATCTGGACATCGCGGTGACAAAGCAGGAACATTCGGAGCCGGCGGTTACGGCGGAGAACATCGGCCTGGACGTGACGGCAACGCTGAGCGAAGGCGCGCAGTACCACGTGAGCCAACTGGCTTGGCCGGGCTCGGAGATGATGTCGGCCGCGGACTTCGCCAAGCAGACGACGCTGAAGCCAGGAGCTCCAGCTTCTCCGGCGGCGTTGCGCGAGACGCTGCACTTGCTGACGAACGCGTACGGAGCGAAGGGCTACCTGGATGCGAAAGTGCTGGCGCCGCCCGCGATCGACCGCGTAGCGCACCAGGTTGCGTACAGCATCAGTGTGGAACCCGGGCCGCAGTATCACTTCCGGTCGGTGATGTGGCCCAGCGTGAGCGAGGCGCAGGCGAAGGCATTCGATGCAGCGTGGAAGCTGAAGCCGGGCGATGTTTACGACAGCCTGTATCCGCTGAAGTTTCTCGAAGACAACGCCATGTTGAGGAGCCAGGGCTACCGCATGAATGTGGTGCTGAGGCGGGACCGCAACGCGCTGGCGGTCGATCTCAGCATCACGTTTACGAAGGGCGGGGCCGCGCCGCCGGAGTAGTCGCCCTGGGGGCGACACGGATTGAGTTACTCGACGGGGGGCTTGGCGTTGTAGCCGTCGCGGGCGATGACGGAGTACTTGAGGGGCTTGCCTTTCTCGTCGGCCATCTGGAGCGGCTGACCTTCGTTGTCGACCAGGATGACCTTGATCTTGCGGTAGCTGCCGTCGTTCGCGGAGTTGGTGGGGCGGTAGGTGAGCAGGTACTGGTTGCGAATGGAGTTGTTAATCTGGGCGAAGTCGTCCGGCAACTCGCCCTGGAAGAGGGGCGAGAAGCTGAGGCCGCCGGTCATGGCGGCGAAGGTCTTGAGTTCGTTCTGGGCCTGAAGATAGTTGAGCTCGCGCATGCCGCCGCCGGTGCCCATCTCGTTGAGCAGAGCGCCGGTGCCGATGGTGAAGATGGTGACGTTGGGGGTGGCCTTGATCTTGGCGAGCATCTTGTCCAGGGTGAGCTTGGAGAAGGTGTCGCGGCCGGTGCCGATGAGGATGATGTACTTGCGGCCCTCGATGCGGCTTACGCGGTCGAGCGTCTCGTAGAGGGCATCGAACATGTCGGTGTCGGAGAAGCCGGGCATGACCAGCGAATTGAGACTCTGCGCGATGATCTGCTTGTTGTTGGTGAAGTCGGAGAGGATGTGGGTCTGCAGATCGTAGGTCATGACCGCAACGTAGTCGTCGGGGTGCAGAGAACCGAAGAAGGCGATCGAAGCGTTGCGCATGTCGTTGATGACATACCAGGAGTTGGCGGCAAACTCCAGCAGCATGACGGCAGTGATGGGGGTCTGCGTGACGCGTACGCTGTCGACCTTCTGCTCGACGCCATCTTCGAGGACGAGGAAGTTTCCAGACTTGAGGCCGGGGACGAATTGGTGGTTCTTGTCGAGGATGACGCTGACGTCGAGATTGACCATGGGCACGTCGACGCGCAGAGAGTAGGTTTCGCCGTTGGGGTTCTTGACCTTGGGCTCAGCCGGCGCGGGGGGTGGCGGCTCCTCGGACTCCTTCTTCTTGGGGATGACGATGGGGCCGTTGTCGACGGACGGGCCGCCGGAGT
>CAZAXI010000286.1:0-4762 GCA_964489045.1 uncultured Granulicella sp.
CGGCATGCCTCTCTGCCGCAAGCAATCCCGTCGAAGCCGTGACGCCCCCATGTGGGTGCTGGCAAGAACGATGCTGTGGCAACTCAAAGAACTACTTTCAGTATAGCGCGTGGGCGGGCGGGCGAATCCCAACTTGCTGAAAATGCCGCTTCATTTCACGGCTCCCGGAGGGAAGAACGCAACTTGCGGGGTCAAAGAACGGCGGTTCGGTTTATATTGAACGGACGTCGAAGGTGACGGTTAGGGTGAAGGCTTGGGAGCGAGCCTTTGGCGAGGAGGGGTTTTATGAAGCCAGTGCCTGTGGATGGATCGAGGCGTGTTTCCCTTGATCGACGTACCTTTGTTGGTTTGTCTGCGGCGGCGTTGGGTATGGCGGCGGTGCGTCCCGCGTTTGCGGGGCAGGGGGGCGGGGCATCGGCACAGGCCAACAGCGTATCCGATCAGGATGCGGCGCGTCTGCAATTGGTGAAGGACTACGCCGACACGGTACTGAAGGACGCGGCCGATCGCTACCATCCCCAGGATCCGTCGCCGCTGCTGGCCGGCGGGATCAACGTCTATACCAAGGAGCAGCTGAAGTGGATCTTCCCGGAGAGCGTCGATTTTCCGAATGGCCGCGTGGCGGTGTGGTCGGACTTCGCGGTCCAGCAGAACTTCATGCGCATCCTCGCCGCGCTCACCAATCTCACCGGCGACCCGAAGTACAAGGACTCCGCCAAAGCACAGTACGCCTATTATTTTGCCCACCTGCAGGACAAGAGCGGCCTGCTCGAGTGGGGCGGCCATCGCTTCGTGGATCTGGTCACGCTCTCCGGCGTCGGCATGCGCGACGGTCTGCCGGACAGCCCCCATGAGCTGAAGAATGCCTTCCCCTACTACGAGCTGATGTACGAGGTGAATCCGGCGGCGACGGCGAAGTTTATCACCGCGTTCTGGAACGCACATATCTACAACTGGCGCACGCTGGAGACCAGCCGCCACGGACATTACGGCATGGAGCCCGGCCCGCGCTGGGAAAATCCCTTCGACAACCCCGCACCCTTTTTCGAAACGCTCGGCTTGTCCTTCCTGGACGCCGGCAATGACCTGATCTACTCGGGCGCCATGCTTTACAAGTTCACCGGCGACAAGGGCGCCCTGCTGTGGACCAAGCGGCTTGCCGACCAGTATGTGAAGGCTCGCAATGCGAAAACCAAGCTGGGGGCCTACCAGTTCACCCAACCGCGGCAGCAGCACCCTCCGCCGACGGATGAGACCCGAGGCGACTACACGTTTTCCGAATACGGAGACCGCGCCAAGCGTCAGTTCGGGCCGGATTTTCCAGGCCACCTGGTTCTGGAGGGAACCATCCTCTTCCAGCAACAGGCGACGACGATCTACTGCGACAACGCGCTGATGCAGATCCAGGTGGCCAGCACTCTCGGTGACGCGGGCAAGGACATGGTCGAAGCAACCCGCACAGGCATGGACGCATTCGTCAACTATGCGCTGATCCCCGATAAAAACCTGCTGCGGCCCATGCTCACGGACGGGACCGACCTGTCGGGCTTCGAGATCAAGCGGCGTGGCTATTATGGTCCCAAAGGCCGGGTGCTCGATCCCTACCCGGCGGGACCGGAGTTCATGCTCTCCTACGCCCGGGCCTTTATGCTGACCGGAGATCCCATCCTGTGGAAGATGGCGCGGAGCAGTGCCCGCGCGTTCGGGCTCGGCGACATTGGGGAAACCCCCGGAAAATCAGTGCAGGTCAACCTCGCAACCGACAACGCCAACCCGGATGCGCTGTTCTCTTTGCTCGACCTCTTCCAGCAGACCCACGCCAACGAGTACCTCGACCTCGGCCGCGCCATCGGCAATAACATCGTCAAGCAGTACTACCACCATGGCTATTTCACGCCTTACGAGGACACGATCTATGCGAACATCAACACCATCGAGCCCTACGCACTGCTCGCCCTCGACGCCGCCATCAAAGGTTCGACTGGCTACGGCGTAACGCCGGAAATGGTGCCGTATTTCATCAACGGATTCGGCTTCTATGCGGGCTTTTACCGCTTTGGCCAGGGCCAGACGCGCGAGGTCAGCGAGGATTTCCTGTTCCGCGCCAGGAAGTCGCAGCCCAATCCCCAAGCGACGCCGTCTCAGTAAACTCGCGCTAGAGAGTCAAATTGACCCGCTACCAGACTTTGAGCGACCCCGGAGAAGGCGTGTCCCAGGGGCCTTTTGGTGTGATAGGATGCCGCTTCTGCGGGGTGAAGCGTATTGCGCGCTGTGAATTCAAGGATGCGGCGGGAGCGGTGGGGTGGGCGCGTTGACCGGCGAAGTGGCTGACCCATGACGCGTGAGGCGCGTCACATGAGGCGAGGGCAGGTTGCTATACCATTCGGTGGATTATTGAGGGATATGTTTCAGAGGTTTGAAGAGGAGTTTGAAAAATGAAGAATTACTTGGGACAGGATATCCGAAATGTCGCTGTAGTTGGCCACTCGCACAGCGGTAAGACCACATTGATCGCGGCATTGCTGCAGGCAGCGAAGATGACGGCTACCCGGGGGCGCGTGGAGGATGGATCCGCGGTGACCGCGTATGACGAAGAAGAAGTAGCGCGGCGAACGACGATGGCGAATGCGGTGGCGTTTGCCGAGTGGGGCGGAGTGAAGGTCAACTTCGTGGATACTCCGGGGTTCCATATGTTTTTGTACGAGACGCGCGCGGCGATGCTGGCGGTGGAGGCCGTGCTGCTGGTGGTGAATGCGCAGTCGGGCATTGAAGCGGTGACAGACCGGGTATGGAAATATGCGGCGGAGGTGGAGCTGCCGCGGGTGATCGTGGTGAACCAGGTGGACCATCCCAAGGCCGACAGCAGGCTGGGGCGGCAACACATGATCGAGCAGTTCCAGGAGCGTTGGGGACGGCAGGTGGTTCCGGTGCAGTTGCCGATCGTGGACGAGAAGGGCTTTCACGGCGTGGTCGACCTGGTGACAATGAAGGCGTATCTGTATGAGCCGGACGGCGACGGGCGCGGGGAGGTGGGGAAGATTCCCGAGGGAGTTGCGGCGGACGCGAAGGCGGCGCACGAAGCGCTGGTGGAACTGGTGGCCGAAGGTAAGGATGAGCTGATGGAGGAGTTCTTCCAGGAGGGGACGATTCCCGAGGACCATCTGATTACCGCGCTGCATGAGGCGATTCGGGAAGACAGGCTGTTTCCGGTACTGTATACCAGCGGGTTGAGGACCGTGGGCACGGACCATCTGCTGGAGTTCCTGAAGGTGTATACGCCGGCGCCGACGGAACGCGAGCCAGTGGCAGCCCGAGCGAAGATGCAGGCAGTGGCGCCGAACGGGAGCAATGGCAACGGCGCGGAGGTTCAGGAGGAGATGGTGATGCGGCCGGTGAACGACAAGGAGCCGCTGGCGCTGTACGTATACAAGACGATGACCGATCCATTTACGGGGAGGGTGACGTTCTTCAAGGTCATCAGCGGCAAGATGAAGTCCGATAGCACGGTAATGAACTACACGCGGCAGGAGTCGGAGGCGGTGCCGCATCTGTTCATCATGCAGGGACGGAAACCGGTGGAGGTGCAGGAGCTGCATGCGGGGGACCTGGGCGCGGCGGTGAAAATGCGCGTGACGTTGACCGGCGACACTCTGGGAGAGAAGGGGCGCGAGCTGTTTCTGGAGCCGGTGTCGATGCCGGAGCCGGCGATGACGTATGCGATCGAGCCGAAGTCGCGGGCCGATGAGGACAAGCTGGCGCCTGCACTGCACAAGATGATGGAAGACGATCCGATGATCCGGTTCTTCCGCGACCAGCAGACGAATGAGTTCCTGGTGGCGGGTGCGGGTCAGCCCCATATTGAAGCGCTGGTTTCGAAGTTGTCGCGGCGGTATCACACCAATGTGATTTTGAAGGCGCCGAAGGTGCCGTACCGCGAGACAGTGCGGGGACGCGCGGAGGCGCAGGGGCGGCACAAGAAGCAGAGCGGCGGGCATGGACAGTTCGGCGACTGCAAGCTGCGGATCGAGCCGTTGCCGCGGGGAAGCGGATTTGTGTTTGCCAACGAGATCTTTGGCGGGTCGATTCCACGGCAGTATGTTCCGGCAGTGGAGAAAGGTGTGCGTGAGTCGGCGGCGCGCGGATTCCTGGCGGGCTATCCGGTGGTGGACTTCAAGATCACGGTGTTCGACGGCAGCTACCACGACGTGGACTCCAGCGAAATGGCATTCAAGATTGCGGCGCGCATCGGCTTCCGCAAGTGCATGGAGTTGGCCAAGCCGTCGCTGCTGGAACCCATCATGAAGATGGAGATTGAAGCGCCGGACGAGTTTGCCGGATCTCTGATGGGCGACCTGAGCGGCCGCCGCGGTCGCGTGCAGGGCATGGAGAGCAGCAACTCGGGGACGATCATCCGCGCGGAGGTGCCGATGTCCGAGGTGCTGACCTATGGCACGGCGCTGACCTCGATGACGCAGGGCCGGGGCAGCTTCCGCCTCGAGATGGACCACTACGACATCGTGCCGCAAGCGATTGCCGAGAAAATCCTGGCGGCAGCCAAGCAGCCGGTGGAGGACGAAGAGGAATAACGCTCAGCCCATCGAGTGGACCGGGCCAACAAACTCGAACTTACCGATGAGGCGACTTTGCGGGAGGGTGGCCGCACTGAGATATTTGAGACAAAGTCTACGTCTGATTGCTATTTCGTCCTTTTGGGAACGCGGTATGGTTTCGCCAGCTTGACGAACTGACGGGCAACGTCTGC
>CAZAXI010000287.1:0-4759 GCA_964489045.1 uncultured Granulicella sp.
GCGCGCACCACGCCCGCACAGAAACCTCGCGGCTTCAGCAGCAAAACGCGTTTCGTGGGAGCGGCGGTGTCATTCAGACCAGTTCTGGGCGAGTCTAGAGTGATAGTCGTCACGTTATTCAGTATACCTTGTCCGGTCCGGTCACAACACCTGGCCGGGTACCCCTTCAGGTGCCCTCAACCTACCCGCGACAGAACTTGCCTCACGTATCCAAAGCGCTCGGCAGCAGACGGCGGAAGGCTTCCACCGGCAGGATTCTCTTGCCCATGAATGCCGCCCAGCCCGCCGCCGTCAACTTACGCAATCTTCACGCCTTGTCGTCGCAGCCATGGTGCCCGCAATGGCAGGTCAGGGTGGTCATGCTCTTCGCATCCTCGCAGTGGGTCGAGCAGAACTTCTTGCCCGCGGGGGCCATACAACTGCATGCCATATGAGCGCATTTTGCCGGTGTGTTCTGCATGGAAGCCTCCTACAAATGCTTCAGCTCCTGGTTCCAGAAGCGACCACATTCTACTCGCAGGTTCAAGCCTCTGGCACAGCAAAATGCGGCGCGTTAGAGAAATAAGAATCCTTTCGGACACTCCGGGATGCCTCTTGAGGACTAAGCTGAGACGGCAATGCAAGCGAACAAGGAGCTGTCCGTGAATCTCTTCAAGACAATAACCATGAAATGGTGGCAAGCCGGCATCTTCAAGCTTGGGATGTGGGGCTTGGGAATCGCCGTCGGAGCGTATTGGCACACCTTCTTTGGTGGCTTTCTCCCCGAGCTCGTCGCCCTCGGCGTAGTCTGCCTGGGCTACATAACCTACCTCTGGATAAAGCAGTAAATAGCCCGCAAGCCAAGATTAAACCCGCAAGCGCCTGGCCTTTTGCTGACCACTTACTACTAGCCACTGTCTTCCCTACCGGCTGGACTTCAGCAACTGCCGCGCGTGCTCCAAACTCGTCTCCGTCAGCTTCGCGCCGCTCAGCATCCGCGCCACCTCGCGCGTCCGCTCGTCCTCCTCCATCCGCCGGATCGTCGTTCGCGTCCGTCCACCCTTCTCTTGCTTTTCAATCACAAAATGCTGGTCCGCAAATGCCGCAATTTGCGGCAGATGCGTAATGCACACCACCTGCTGCCGTTTCGCCAGCGTCTTCAGCTTCCGACCCACCGCCTCCGCCGCCCGACCCCCAATCCCAATGTCGATCTCGTCGAACACCAGCATGCGCGGCGTCGGCAGTTGCGCCTTTTTCTTTCTCTGGCCCGCGCCCGCCGCAAAGCTCTCCTCCACTGTCACCTTCAGCGCCAGCATCACCCGCGACATCTCGCCGCCCGACGCAATCTCTTCCAGCGGCTTCAGTGGCTCACCCGCATTCGTCGCAATCCGATACTGGATCCGGTCCCACCCCAGCGGTGTCCATGCTCCCTGCTCCTCCTCATACACCACCTCCACCCGGAACTTCACCTGCATTGCCAGGTCGTTGATCTCCGCCACCGCCAGCTTCTCCAGCCGTCCCGCCGCTGCAGTCCTCAGCGCCGTCAACTCCTTTGCCGCCGCACGGTACGCCACGGCGTCTTTCGCCTCCTGCGCCTTCAACTCCACCAGCAGCACGTCGCGATTCTCCACCTCCGCCAACTTCCGCGCCGCCTCCTCGCCAAATCGCATCACCTCAGCCAGCGTGGTCACTGCACCCGCCCCATACTTCCGCTTCAGCTTATCCAGAGCCGCCAGCCGGTCCTCAATCTCCTCCAGCCGCTCCGGGCTCGCATGCGTCTTCTCCGCAAAGTCCCGCACCCCAACGCTCACATCTTCCACCGCCGCCTTGGCCGCGCCCAACTGCTGCGCCGCCTCCGCAAACTTCGGCTCGTACCGCGCCAGCTCTTCCACCTGTTTCAGCGCCAACCCCAGCGTCGCCTCCGTCGAGCCTTCCTGCTCATACAGTAGCTCATGCGCGCTCATCGCCGCCGTATACAGCTTCTCCGCATTGGCCAGCACGCGCTTCTCCGTCTCCAACTGCGCGTCCTCGTCCTCCGCCCGAATCTGCGCGTCGGCAATCTCACCCGCCTGAAACCTCCACAAATCCGCCATCCGCAGCCGGTCCTGCTCCGACGCTTGCAGCTCCGCCAGCCGCTCCGTCGTCGCCCGCCACGCCGCAAACGCCGCTGCCACCGCTTCGGTCGAAATTCCGCCAAACCGATCCAGCAGCGTCCTCTGCTGCGCCTGGTCGAACGACCCCAGCGTCTCCCCCTGCGAGTGGATCAGCCCCAGCTCCGGCGCCAGCTCCCGCAGCACCGCCACCGTCGCCGGCTGGTTGTTCACAAACACTCGCCCCTTGCCGCCCGCCGCAATCTCACGACGCAACAGAATATCGTCGCTGAACGCCCCCACATCGATCCCATTCGCATCCAGAATCGCCACCGCTCCCGGCGTCGATTCAAACACGCACCCCAGCACGGCTTTCTCCGCGCCATGCCGGACAATATCGCTCGAAGCCTTCCCACCCAGCAGCAGCGCCAGCGCATCGATCAAGATCGACTTGCCCGCGCCCGTCTCGCCCGTCAGCAGATTCAACCCCGGCCCAAAGCTCGCCACCGCCTGGTCGATCACCGCATAATTTTCCGCCCGCAACTCCAGCAGCATGCTCGCTCTCGCCTCACTCCCAATGCCGAAAGCCTAGCACGTCAGCACAACCGATTGGTGCAGGATGCTCTCAGTTGTCACTCACCGGCCACCACAGCAATACGAACAGCGTCTCCAAGCCGCGCCTCACGTCCCTCTTGTTTACTGCGGAGCCGGATTTCCCGATCCTCCCGGAGCCTCGCCACCACCCTCGCCGCCACCCATCCCGCCGCCCATTCCCCCCATTCCGCCTCGCATTCCCATTCCACCGCCGCCGCCCATCGAACGCATAAAGTAGCTGGTCTCAAAGGCGGCAGGTTTTCCATCCTGCACGTACGGAACATAGGCCAGCAGCGTTGCCCGGCCGTAGCCCGCATCTGCGGATTCCTTGTCATCGGCATCCTCAACCACAGCCTTCGAAACCATCCCCTTTTGATCCACCCAAACTCTCACAACCGCCTGGCCGCTGGCGCTCGGGGGCGGAGATTGCGGCGCCTTGGTCTGCGACGGAGGCACCTGTGGATGCGCTTCCACACGGAACACTAATCCGCGCTGCTCATCAATCCGCGTACCCGCAGGCTCCTGGATCGCCCCAGCCGGAACGGCCAGCGCATCCGCCGAAACTACAGCCGCCGCATCAACCAGCTTCGCCTCAAACAGCAGATGTTTCCCAAAGCTCTTGCGAACTGTGCCCGCCAGATGCAGTGGGCCAACCTGCTTCCAGTCCTCGTAGGCAACCTTCTCCTGATCCTTGATGATCACCGAGACGTACCCAGTCGCCGGGTCGAAGCAGACAGAGCCTCTATCGTCCTGCCCTCCGCACGTGAGCGAGACGCCATCCACCGTGCGCGGCTTCATCTTTTGATCTCCGCGCATGGCCATCATCAGCACACTGCGATACATCATATGCACTTCCGCAAATTCCATGATCCGCAGAGGCCGCAGGCCTGTCTCGCTCGCCCAGACACCATCGCTCTTCGTCAGATCGCTGTCGTCGTAGGCATCGGTATGGATCGCGGTATGCATCCCGTCTTTGCTGATCCACGTCTCGTAGGTGCCTGCGTGTTCTTTATTCTTGTAGTCCACCATCTTCAGCTCGTAGCGCAGGTGCAAGGGAGTCAATGCTTCACCCCTCGCATTGGTTGCCATCGTCGCAATCAGCACCCGTTGCAACGCCTGGGCAAGGGTGTCATCCCCCATTGCGTGCGGTAGCCCGGAAGGGTTCGCCGCTGTCCCTCCTGTCGGCGGTTGAAGAACCTGCGGCGCCGGCGCTCCCGGCTGCATTCCACCCTGCGGCCCTCCCGGCATCCTTGGCTGCCCGAACCCACCTCCACCACCCTGCCCACCGCCGCCGCCCCGTCCCTGCGCCAAAGCCGTCCCAGCCAGTGCGGTAAACATCACCAGTCCTAAACCAACTCCCTGCCAACCCCTGCCTGCCATCCGATTCACCCCGTCCCTATTCTTCAGTAAGTTCACATCGCCTCCGTGCGCTACGCGCGACCCCCACTAATCTAGGCCACACCCTGCACCGGATCAAGCGAATTTCCCAGACCCTTATGCATACGCGCCCACCCCCCGCCGATCCCCGTACCACCGGCGGTTCCCTCATCCGCCCCGCCCGCCCAAACGCCTTACAATAAATGCAATGATTCTGCCTGGTCTCGCCTCCCCACTCGCCCTCGCGTTTTATCTCTTTCAGGATGACTCCGCCGTGTCGCCGCCTTCATCCGTACTGGTCGGCTCGCCCGGCTCCGCGCTCGTCGAGATGGTCCGCAACTCGGGCACGGTCGCCCAGGCTGTCCTCGTCATCCTGCTGCTCGCCAGCGTCTTCTCCTGGGCCATCATGCTCTCCAAGTGGCGCCGCTTCTCCAGCGCGCGCAAGCAGAGCCAGCGCTTCCTTCGAACCTTCCGCAAGACCGGCCGCCTCTCCGAGATCGCCGCCGTCGCCGAACAGTTCCAGCCCAGCCCCCTGGTCGCCGTCTTCGGGGAGATCAACGACGAGTACCAGCGTCAGAGCGGCGGCCGTGGCATGCCGCGCAATCCCATCGCTCTTGAGCGTGCCGCGCAGACCGCCTCCTCTGAAGCCCTCACCTCCATGGAATCGCGCATGACCTGGCTCGCCACCATCGCCAACGGGGCCACCTTCGTCGGCCTCT
>CAZAXI010000288.1:0-4748 GCA_964489045.1 uncultured Granulicella sp.
CATCACGTTGTACAGCCCGCACACCTTCCCCCACGTGAACCAGTAGTTCTTGATCCCGCCCAGGTCGGTGTCGGTCAGCTTTTGCAACGTCGCCTGCGCCTTTGGCCCCTGGATCGCAAGCTGCGTGTACATATCGCTGTAGTCGCTGATATGGATGCCCGGCATGTGCCCCACCGTGTTCCGCACCCACGCCACGTCCTTATCGCGCGTGCCCGCGTTGATCACGATCAGGTAGTCGTTATCGCTCAGCTTATGCACCACCACGTCGTCGACGAAGCACCCATCTGGGTACAGCATGGCCGAGTAGTGCGCCTGTCCCACCGCCAGCTTGCTCGCATCGTTCATGCACAGCCGCTGCACCGCGGCCAGCGATCCCGGCCCGCGAAACTGAATGTCTCCCATATGCGACACGTCGAACAGACCCACGCCCGTCCGCACTGCCATGTGCTCGGCCACCAGCCCCGAATACTCCACCGGCATGTCCCACCCGCCGAAGTCGACCATCTTCGCTTTATGCGCGCGATGGGTCGCATTCAAGGCTGTCTTGCGGAGCGTCGAGGGTGCGGCAGGGGTGGTCATTGGCGGCGGTCTCCCATCCCTCGACTTTACACCGCGAGCCGCCGCCCTACTGCACCGGGTCGATGGTCTTGATGTTGGCCAGCGCCGGCATATGCCCCAGCGCAATCCACGCGCCGATCAAGCCAAACAGCACCGACAGGGTTGTGCCAATAATCCAGATGTTATCGCTGTCCACCGTGGAGCGCGGACCCGATGAGCTATGCCATCGGGACGCGACCTTGAGCGCAAGAAAGCCCGCGACCAGTTGAATCCCTGTGCCGGGCAGCATGAACGCGCCGGTGTAGATGGTCCGCTCCAGAATGCCCACCATCCAGCTAAGCCGGGACTTTTGGTGGTCCGGGTCGGGCGGATGGTGCTTGCGCACATACGGCCACAGGGTCTTTTCAATGAACGACCACAGCACAATGTGGCCCACTAGAAGCGAAAACGCAAATCCGGCAATCACTCGCAACACATTCATACCCTTCCAAGGCTACTTCCAAAACCGCAGGATCGGCCAAACCATAGCCGACCCCTTATACTCCCCCGCATCCGACGCAGTATCCCTGAGCATCCGGGAGATTAGCAACTCGCGCCGGTAATCGCCCTTCTTCCGCGAACTCTGACGTCCCTTTTTGCTTGATCCTCTGTGGGTTCAGCCATAGAATTCAGGGGCTCTCCTGGGTAAGGTGCTCCATGTTCTCCGGCCAAGTCATTGTTCTTCTTGCCTCCCTCACGTTCCTGCTTCCAGCATCGGGTCAGCAGCCAAAGCTAAACGCCTTCGACTACGCACTCGCCCATGACATGCTTCACGACGCCTACAACGACGTCAAGAAGAACTATTACGACCCGCAATATCATGGCGTCGACCTCGACGCCCGCTACCATCAGTACGAAATCCGCCTCGCCAACAATTCAAACATTCGTGAAGGAATGCGCACCGTTCAGGCCTTCCTCGACGGCCTCAAAGATTCCCATACCTATTTCATCGCACCCGATTGGCCTTTCACCTTTGAGCCCGGGTTTCGCATGCAGATCATCGGCAACCAGTGCTTCATCACCCACGTGCGTCCGGGAACCGACGCCGCCACCAAACTCCATCCCGGCGACCGCGTCATCAAGTACAACTCGTTCACCCTTAATCGGGAGGACTTCGATGCCGCGCTCAATTATTTTACGAACCTCAACCCCATATTGACTGCCGAACTCGACATCCAGGGACCGGACGGCGCGCTCCGTCACGAATCTGTCAAAGCCACCACCATACAAGGCAAGAACACCTTCTCGGAAAATCCGGCGGCGCCTGATCGGATCAACGAACTTCGCCGGGAAGAGACAGTAGCCAGGAACGAGCGCAGCATTCTGATTGAGTCAGGAGACGTCTCCTACTGGAAACTGCAGTACTTCGACCTGGATGCAGAGAAAATCAACTCCGCCTTTATTCACGCCAGCAAGCACTCTGTTCTCGTGCTCGATCTTCGTGGCAATCCCGGAGGAGACATCGAAACTCTAAAGTGCCTACTGGCTGGTGCCTTCGACCACGATGTAAAGGTCGCAGACCGCATCGGCCGCAAGGACTCGAAGCCATTCATCGCCAAACGGCCCATCGGCGCCCACTTATTTACTGGTAAGCTCATCGTTCTCGTCGACAGTCAGTCCGGTTCTTGCGCGGAACTCTTCGCGCGCGTGATCCAACTGGAACACCGCGGCACCGTCATCGGCGACAAAACCGCTGGCGCGGTGATGGAAGCTATCTACTATCCGCAATCCTCCGGCGGCGACAACAGGGTTTTCTTCGGCTTTTCCATCACAAGCGCCGACCTCATCATGGCCGACGGGAAATCTCTCGAAAAGGCTGGCGTGGTCCCTGACGAAATCATCGTCCCCTCCCCGAACGACCTCGCCGCTGGCCGCGATCCGGTCCTCGCCCGCGCCGCGGCACTGGCTGGTGTCAAGCTTTCACCTGAGGATGCGGCGAAGCTGTTTCCCTTCAAGTGGTTGCCGCTGCAGGATATGTAAATCCCACAGCCACGCTCCTCGTACTCGGCCCGCAGCTACCGCCCCCGCTCCCGCCGCCGCGCCCGCACAAAGCTGCTTACGCAGAAGTAGCCGAACAGCGCCAGCATCACCGCCGCTCCCAGCAGGCTGCGATGTTCCATCGTGTTCGCCGCGCCCGCGTGCCACGCTCCGCGTAGCCTCCATATGTACCCCAGCGCCAGCACCGCGAAGATCCCGAAGAACACCCCCGAGACCTCCAGCCACAACACTCCGGAGAGGCGCACAAACGGCTTCCAAGCCGCCTCGCCGAAGCGCCGGCTGCCCCGCCCTAACCCCTGCTTCACCTCGCGTGCCTGGACGACTGCCTGAGCCGCCTTTTTGGCGGCCCTCCTGGGGGCCGTGCCGGCCGCTGCAGTTGGCCTCGCCGTCTGCGCAGCGCCGGCCGGTGCGTCCGCGGCCGCCTCAACCCGCGTTTGCGCCACCGCCTGACTGGTGTTGGCACTCCGGCTCGCGCCCTTGGCCGACGGATTCTCCGCCGTCGCCGCGTCCACCGCGGTCACCAGCGTCTTCACCGCCTGCCGTGCCCCGAACCCAAGCACGCGTCCAAAGCGAACCCTGTCCATGCTCGAAGTGTAGCCTCCCAGCCTCCCTCGACGAAAGCGTCTTCCGCGAGGGCCGGCGCTCCGGGAATGCAGCGGACAACTGCGCGTCTCGCCGCAGCCGCTTAAGCCCGGTGCGATCCGCTCGGGAAACCCATCCGCCGAAATAGCATTGCGGCAGTTTCCGACCCAGCGTATTCTAAATCGAACAGTCGGCCTGATGTGCCCCGCAATGCCGTTCCCGCCGATCTCCTCAGCGCCGGGAATACCCGATGCGGATGATTCGCAACCAGGAATTCAATCCCAGGGCAGCCCGGAGGTGGCATTGAATCAAAAAGTGAAGAACCTGATCCAGAAACTGGGCGAGGCGATCCACGAGTCCGTCTCCGAATCGGAAAACATCGCGGGCGTGGTCAAGAACATCCGCGACCAGGGTTTTGACGTCATGCTGATGCTGGAGGCGACCATCGGCCTCAACCAGGTGGAGACCGAATTCGAAGAGGCAGCCGAATCGTCCCGCGAAGGCTCGCTTGGCGCCTTCACCCGCAACGACCTCACCTTCCTGAAATCCCTCCGCATCAGCCTGCCCAATGGCGAATCAGCAGGCCTGGAGGACGATCCCGAAGCGGACCTGGGTCCTCCCGGCGACTCCGCAGCCAGTCCTTCCGCCGGCGTATAGACGACTGCGCAACCCACGTGCCCGGCCTCAACCGCCGGGCCGTTTTCCCTCAGCAAGCTACTTCCGCCGGCCGCTCCACCCGCGCCGGGGGCAAAATAAACCTCTGCGTGGTAGACTCTCGATTCGTTCCAGATTCGAGGTAAGTGGACCATGAGAGAGACACTCGGTGTGTTGCTTGCAGGTGGGGCTGGCGAACGGCTCTTCCCTCTCACCCGCGATCGCGCCAAGCCCGCCGTTCCCTTCGCCGGCCAATACCGCATCATCGACATCACCCTCTCCAACTGCATCAACTCCGACCTGCGCCACGTCTACATCCTCACGCAGTACAAGGCGCTCTCGCTCAATCGCCACATCCGCGAGGGCTGGGGCCCGGTCGTCGCCAACGAGTTGGGTGAGTTCATTGAGATTCTCCCGCCCATGCAGCGGGTCTCCAAGTCCTGGTACCAGGGCACTGCCGACGCCGTCTACCAGAACATCTACTCCATCGGCGCCGAGGAACCCAAATTTGTCCTCATCCTCTCCGGCGACCACATCTACAAGATGAATTACGGCCGCATGCTCCAGCAGCATGTCGATTCCGGAGCCGACGTCACTCTCGCTACCCTCCCTATCGCTCCGGAGGAGGTCTCCCGCTTCGGCGTGGTCGAGGTGGCGCGCAATAGCGAAGTCATCGGCTTCGTCGAGAAGCCCAAGACCACCGACCTGCGCTCGCCCTTCAACCCCGACATGGTCGACGCCTCCATGGGGATCTACCTCTTCAACACCGACATCCTTCTCCCTGAGCTGATGAAGGACGCCGAAGACCCCGACTCCTCGCACGACTTCGGCCACGACATCCTGCCCAAGCTGCTCGGCCGCTTCAAGATGCACGCCTTCAACTTCGTCGACGAGAACAAGCAGCGCGCCCTCTACTG
>CAZAXI010000289.1:0-4729 GCA_964489045.1 uncultured Granulicella sp.
GAACGACGATGGTCGAGTTCCCGGTCACGAGAAGCACGCCAGGTTCGACGACCGACCCGCCGCCGATGGTCAGGGTTGCACCGCCCTGAACCGTCAGGCTGCCGATCTGGTAGATACCGGAGGCCCAGGTGGTATTCGAGTTGATCACGACGGCTGCATTGATGCCGAAGGCCACATACCCGGAGCCGCCGGCGATGCCGGAGCCGCTGGCCGTGCCACCGGTCGTGGTGACGCTGTTCAGCATGGCGGCAGGCATGGAATTGCAAACGATTGTAACGCTGCCGCCGCCGCCACCCGAGCCGTTGCCCAGAGCATTGCCTCCATTTGCGGAGATCGAGCCGCTTCCGGTGATTGCACCATTCACTGAAAGGAAGACGCCACCACCACTTCCGCCGCCGGCTGCTCCTGAGGCCGCACCGCCATTGGAGGTCACAGTACCGTTCAGCGTGAGTGTTTGTGCATACAGCTTGATGCCGCCGCCGCCCGCGCCGGCCGTGCCGCCGGCAGACGCACCACCCGAGCCCGCCGCCGTGCCGCCGGCAAACGCATCACCGCCCAGACCACCCACCAAATATGCGCCCGATTCCGGGGCACAGTTCACTGTGCTGGTGGCCTGACCTCCGCCCGCTCCGCAGTGGCTGCCGCCGTTCGTCGATCCCGCCGATCCGGCTCCCGGGCCCACCGTCGCCACGTACCCTTGCATGTCAGCGCTGACGCTGCTGCCGGCATCCACCTCCATCGGGCCAAAAACGTCCAAGAACGCGGGGGTATCCTGCCACTGGGGTTGGCCCGGAACATTGATCGGTCCGGTGTTGTTGCTGGTCTGAACGACGATGGTCGAGTTCCCGGTCACGAGAACCATGCCGGTAACTGTGATGGTCGACCCACCGCCGATGGTCAGGGTTGCACCGCTCTGAACCGTGAGGCCGGTGAGTTGGTAGCTGCCTGGCGCCCAGGTGGTGTTCGAGCTGATGACCACATTACCGGACTGGGCGTGGGCGGATGTACCGGTTGTCAACACAAGGAAGGCAGCGCCAATCCAAATAGAGGAAAGCATCGCAGAGAAGCCGAGGGGCAACGTCTTTCTTGTTTTCATGGCCATCCTAGTGGTCGGTACACGCCGTTCGGGAGCAACTGACTCAACCGCATTTCGGACAAGTGTTGTTAGCGCGTGGGTGCCGCGCTCGCGGAGTAAACTCCTCAGAATTTCACACGCATTAAAGCAAACGCATTGAAACTAAGGAGTTTTGGCAGTACTGAGGTTGTTGCGGGGGCCCGTGGTAGGTGCGATAATCAGGCCAACTACATTCTGGCGCAAGTGCCACGCAGGGCCAAATTGGGCCATCTCGCGCCAACGCCTCACGAGGAAAGGTCAGCTGATGCCGTCCGCTCCCGCGAAGACCGAGAATGCTGGCAGGGGAGCGCGTCTTGACTCCTGGAAAGAGATTGCGGCTTATCTGGGTAAAGCGGAGAGAACCGTCAAGCGCTGGGAAAAAGAGCGAGGCTTGCCGGCCCATCGTTTGCCGGGTTCAGGCAACGCGTCCGTTTATGCGTTCACTGCGGAGTTGGACGAATGGCTGAAGTCGGGGACGGCGCTTGAGCCCCAGGGCTCGCCGGTATATGACACGGACCTCCGGCAAGACCAGCTTCCAAGCGCTGCAACCCGCGCGACCGAGCCAAACCCAAAGGCAGCGCCGACCTACCCCAAGCCGGAGTCACTTTTGCCACCTGCCGGTTTCAGGCGGCGGTGGTTGCTGGCATTTTGCGGTCTCTTGCTCGCGGGCATGATCGGCGCAGCCGTCAATTCACCAACGGTTCGAGCAAGCAGTGAGCGTTTGGCGCGTCGGTTGCCGGGCGCTTTGGCCGGCACTCACCGGGAGCAAAATGCAGCCGCTTCCGTTTCTGCCTTTGAGAAAAGTCAGGCCCACGACCTCTACCTGAAGGGTCGCTATGAATGGAATCAAAGAACCCCCGACAGCCTGAACCGCGCGTTGGATGACTTCACCCAGGCGGTCGTGCATGATCCCGGCAACGCACAGGCTTATGTGGGCTTGGCCGACACCTATGATCTGCTGCGGGAATTCTCAACCATGCCGGAGAGCGATGCCTACACCCGCAGCATTGCCGCGGCCAAGAAGGCAATCGAACTCGACGATTCGCTCGCAGATGCCCACCGGGCATTGGCCTTTGCTGAATGGTGGGGCAAGTGGGATTTTGCGGACGGCGAAAAGGAGTTTCGCCGCGCCATTGAGTTGAACCCCAACGACCCAATCGCGCGCAACTGGTATGCCAACGTCCTATTGATTCAAGGCAGATTCTCCGAAGCCCTGGAGGAGAACGCCAAGGCCCGGGACCTCGATCCATCCTCGCACTCGATCCTCGCAGACAGAGGCAACATATTGTTTTACGCGGGGAAACGGGACGAAGGCATTGCCACGCTCAAAGACGTGGAGGCCGCCTCCCCGAACTTCGGCTCTCCCCACTACTACCTCATGAATATCAGCTTGGGGATGCGCGACTATCCCGCGTTCCTGGCAGAAGGCAAAAAGACCGCTGAAACGCGCAACGACCAAGTCCTGGGAGACATCGTTGCATCAGCTCAGACAGGGTACGCGCAACATGGCGAGGGTGGTTTGCTCAAGAACCTGTATGCCAGGCAAAAGGAATATTACCTGGCCGGGAAATACTCCGGAGCCACGCTGGCAGTAACCTGCGTAATGATGGGGAAAAAACAAGAGGGGCTTCAACTGCTCGAGGCAGGTTACGACCGCCGCGATATCTTTGTCCTGTCGGCCCCGACCAATCCAGCCTTATTCACCTTGAGAGATGATCCCCGCTATGAAGTGTTGTTGGCTAAGCTCGATTTCCACCCAACTCCCGGGCAGCCATCGCCGAACGCTCTCGCCAAATCAGACATTTCGCATTTGCGCGCCGCCTCCGATCCTCGCTGAGTCACAGAAACACGCGCATGCCGCAGTCCGGTGAGAGTACAGACCGTCGGCTACGCCCCATGCGTCGGCTCTCGGGCTGTTGGCAGTTGTGCTTCCGTCCCAGATGGAAGACTGAGCGTTCCAGCCGGTCGAGGGTAGATCAGGCATTCCTGGCAATCCGCTCGGCGGCTTTGCTGAAAGCCTCGCGATTCAAGGGATGGATTGCGCTAAATGGGATGTTCTTCTCGATGACACCCATGCGGTTGGTGGCTTGAAGGTCAGCGACCGCAAGAGCCGCATCCACCCGCACAACCCTGAAACCCCCGATGCGGCCATCGGACCAGACCAACTGATCTATGCTTGGATTCCTCATGCGCAAATCACCTCATGGTTTGGGCCGAGAAAACTAGACGCTTGAGCGGTACAAATGGATCAGGAGAACGATAGTTTAGAGGTTCCGCGGCCGCCGGGCTGTTCAGAATTGACCACTTTGTATGACAAAACGATTACCGGAGGTATGCCAAGAAGCGCGTCCAATTGTTGTCAGGAGGCCAACCGATGCAGACCCACCCCCGGGGCTCGCGAGCCCGAGTGCTGCTGTCATCTGTCTTCGGACCTTATGCGCAGGACGATGAATTTGGCAGCCGCTCAATTAATCCGATGGAGCTGTATCACAACCAGGTGACCCGGGCCCAGGGCGCATTCTCGCTAAGGATGTTCCACCGAAGCTGGGGCATCATGATGATCCAGGCCAACATTTCAGCGCCCACCACGGTGCTCGATTTTCCCACACGTGAGGCCTTCGCACGGGAGCTGCGCGAGCACGACTATGACATTGTCGGGATCACATCGATCATCGTGAACGTCGGCAAGGTGCGCGAGATGTGCCGCATGGTGCGAGAGATCTCGCCGAGATCGACGGTTGTGGTTGGCGGGCACGTGACCGCGATACCAGCGATCGAGACGATGATCGACGCGGACTTTATCGTGCGCGGCGAAGGAATCTCGTGGATGAGACGTTTTCTGGGTCTCGATGACAAGGCCCCCATCGTGCATCCGGCGATTGCTTCGGGCTTCGGTCATCGCGTGATGGGACTGAAGCTGCCGTTCAAGCTGGGTTCTACGGCGGCGACCATTGTGCCTTCGGTGGGATGCCCCATGGGCTGCAACTTCTGCACCACCTCGGCGTTCTTTGGCGGAAAGGGAAAGGTCCTTAACTTCTACAACACGGGAGAGGAACTGTACCGGGTGATGTCCGAGATGGAGGGCAAGCTCGGCGTGAGTTCGTTCTTCGTGATGGACGAGAATTTTCTACTGAACAAGCGTCGCGCGATGGAATTGCTCGCGTACATGAAGCGGGGCGGGAAAGCATGGGAGTTCTACGTATTCTCGTCAGCGAACGCGATTGCCAAGTACACGATGGATGAACTGGTGGAATTGGGCGTGTCGTGGGTGTGGATGGGGCTGGAGTCGCCGAAGTCGGGTTACAGCAAGCTGGATGGCGCCGATACGCTGGCGATGACGGGGCAACTGCGGCAGCACGGCATTCGGGTACTGGGTTCGACGATTGTGGGCATGGAGCACCACACGCCGGAGAATATCGGCGAAGAGATTGAGCATGCGGTTGCGCATGACACGGATTTTCACCAGTTCATGCTGTACACGCCGGTACCCGGCACGCCGCTCTACGAGCAGATGCAACAGGAAGACCGGCTGGTGGAGGGCGATCTGGCGGACATCCACGGACAATTCAAGTTTAATTTTCGCCATCCGGCGATCTCGCGGGACCAGTCGAAGGA
>CAZAXI010000290.1:0-4714 GCA_964489045.1 uncultured Granulicella sp.
GACTGATGAAGATGCTGTGGGTGCGCGGCGAGTCGGCGGTGAGCGACCTGGTGGCAGCGATGCCCGAGAGCGAGGTGCTGGCCTACACATCGGTGCTGACGACGGTCCGGATCCTGGAGCAGAAGGGGTATGTGCGGCACCGGCAGGAGGGGCGCGCCTTCCTGTACAGCCCGTGCGTCAAGGAGCAGGAAGCGAGTCGGTCGGAGATCCGCCACATGATGCAGCGGTTCTTCGGCAACTCGCGGGAACGGCTGCTGCTGTCCCTGCTCGGGGACGAAGAGATTGACGCGGAAGAGCTGCGGCGCCTGAAAGACGCGATTGCGAAAGCGGCGGATGATGTCGAACCCACCCTTCACGATGGGGCTGTGAAGGATGGGCCACCCAGTTTTGTGGCTGGCCGGAAGGTGGCGCGATGATCGGGCTGGCGCATCTGTGGATTGCGGCGGTGTCTGGCTGGTCGCAGGCGGTGACCGGCTCGCTGGTGGCGGCGGTGTGGCAGGGAATTCTGCTGGCGATGGTGGCGGGGCTGGGGCTGCGGCTGCTTCCCAAGACGCCGGCGGCGGTGCGGTTTGCGATCTGGTTTGGGGTGTTTTTGGTGGTGACGGCGTTGCCGGTGCTTTCGCTATGGCCCCATGCGGCTGGAGCGGCGAGGACGAGCGGTCGCGGCGCATGGCTAGTCATGGATGAACGGTGGTGCCTGGGTATCGCGGCGGTCTGGGCGGCTGCATCGCTGGTGCGGGCGGGGACTTTGGCGGCGGCGGCGTTCCGGGTTAGGGCGCTGTGGAAACGGGCTACGCCGGTGGAGAAGTTTGGGCGTGGCGAAGTGAACCCCACGATAAACGCTCGCTGCGCTCGCGTTGATCATGGGGCACCCGGATTTGATGGCGCGGGGCGGCGTGCGCAGATTTGCACGTCGGAAGAGGTGGATCGGCCGACAGTGATTGGGTTCTTCTCGCCGAAGATTCTGATCCCGGCGTGGCTGTTGGAGAAGCTGACGGCGGCGGAACTAGAGCAGATTGTGCTGCACGAGGCGGGGCACCTGGGGCGCGCCGACGACTGGATGAACCTGCTGCAGAAGATCGCGCTGGTGGTTTTCCCACTGAACCCGGCGCTGGCCTGGGTGGAGCGGCGGCTGTGCTTTGAGCGGGAACTGGCGGTGGATGAACGGGTGCTGCAGGCGTTGGCCGGCCGGGCGGGTGCAGCCAAGGCGTATGCGGCGTGCCTGGCGACCCTGGCGGAGTACCGGCTGGGGCGGCGCGCGTTGGCGCTGGCGTTGGGCGCGCTGGGACGCGAGTCTCACCCCAGCCGGCAAGCTGGCTGGGGACCCCGGTCGGAGCTGGGGCGACGCGTGGGAAGAATTCTGCGGCGCGGTGAAGGGATGAAGCCGCTGCACTCGCGGCTGGTGCTGGGCGGAGCGATGCTGGGCTTGCTGGTTGCGGCGACGGGCTTCGAACGATGCCCGCAGGTGGTGAGCTTCTCGAACGAAAGTACCCAGACGGCGGCGAGGGATGAGCAGGGGAGGTCCACCGAAAGGGTGAGCACGGCAGTGAGCGAGAGGCCTTTCATTGCTCTCAACGTAACGTATAAGGCATCTAAGAAACGTGAGATACAGCCAGTAATTAGTGTGACACATGAGATAGTGACGATGGCGTCGGATTCAAGCACGCGGCTGAGTGCGAACTTCGAGGGCATCGACCAGGTGCAGCGACCGGTCGACCGGGGATCGGATGGTTCGGCGAGGATGATGCAGACCACTGTGCCGGTTTCAAGCGCGCGGAATCGTTCCAGGACGATCTCGGATGCCGTGCCCGCGCAGCCTGCAGATGTGGTGATGCAGTGGGTGGTGGTGACTGCGTGGCAGGACGGGCAGGGAACGCGGATGGTGTTCACAACTGAACGTACATCGAGCGCGGCGAGGCCGGCGGCTGCGGATTCCACGCCAACAGCGGGCGAACAAGTTAGGCCTTCGGAGCAGGGCTCTCGATACGCGGCGGTGCCGGTGCGGGGCGGCTGGATCGTCTTTCAACTTTGAGGTTGGAGTTCAAAGCTGTTTTGGAGGTATTTCAATGGCGGAAGCAACTAATCAATTAGTAAACGAGGTGAAGAAAATGGCACGGAAACCTTTGAGTCTAGGTGCTGGTGCAGTGTTAACGGCTGCGCTGGCTGTGAGCCTTGTGTTCCACGAGAGCTCGATGCGGGCGGCGGTGAATGCGACGCCCATTGACGACAGCAGCGTTGCGGCGCTGACGGCGCTGGATCGCGCGATGGAGGCGGTGGCAGCGCACGTTGAGCCGGCAGTGGTGAATGTGCAGGTGACCTCGAAGGCGTCGGAAGAAGAAGAGGTTGGCCAGAATCAGCAGGGCGGCGAGCAGCAGCTTCCTCCGGGCTTTGCGCAGTTCTTTGGACCGAACGGACCGTTTGGCGGGTTTGGCTTCGGTCAGCCGGGGCAAGGTCAAGGGCAGGGGCAGGGCCAGGGACGGCGGTTCCAGCAGCAGCAGCGGCCGTTGGAGCATGGAGTCGGCAGCGGCATCATCATTTCGCCTGATGGCTACATTGTGACCAACAATCACGTGGTGGACGGCGCGGTGAACGTGAAGGTGACGATGAACGATCGCCGGGTAATGGACGCGAAGGTAATCGGGACGGACAAGCTGACCGATCTGGCCGTGATCAAGATCGACGGGCACGATCTGCCGTTCCTGCAGTGGGGCGACTCGTCCACACTGAAGCCGGGACAGACGGTGCTGGCGTTCGGCAGTCCGTTTGGGTACTTCCAGGACTCGGTGACGCGCGGGATTGTGAGCGCGGTGAACCGGCAGAATCCGTATAGCGACGACGCGCGCAAGCCGGGCGGATTCATCCAGACAGACGCGGCGATCAACCCGGGAAACTCCGGCGGCGCGCTGGTGAATGCGCACGGCGAACTGGTCGGTATCAACACATTCATTATCTCGGACAGTGGATCGTTCGCGGGCGCGGGGTTTGCGATTCCGTCGCAGATCGCCAAGACGACGGCGCAGGAACTAATTGCGCATGGCAAGGTGGAGCATGGGTACCTGGGGATCAGCATCGAGAATGTGACTCCCGAGAATGCGCAGTTCTTCAACCTGAAGGAGGCGACTGGCGCACTGGTGTCGCAGGTCTCTCCGGACTCACCCGCGGCGAAGGCCGGGCTGAAAAGCGGCGACGTGATCGACCAACTGGATGGGCAAAAGGTGGTGGATTCCAGCTCGTTGCAGATTGCTGTGAGCCAGCGTCAGCCTGGGCAGAAGATCCAGCTTGGCGTTATTCGCAATGGCCAGCCGCTGAGCTTGAGCGCGACGGTTGGAGAGTACCACCAACCGGGCACGCAGGTTGCCGACAATGAGCAAGGAAATGGCGGCCAGGCGAACACGGGCAAACTGGGAATCGCGGTCGACGACCTGAACGCCGATGCGCGGCAGCAGTTGAACGTGCCTGCGGATGTGCACGGTGCGGCGATTGCGAATGTCCGTCCGGGTTCGCCGGCGGAGGATGCCGGTTTGCAGGCGGGCGATGTGGTGCTGGAAGTGAACCGCAAGCCGGTTACTTCGGCGGAACAGTTTGCAACGGCGGTGCATGCTACGCCGGCGGGGAAAGACATCCTGCTGCTGGTGTGGTCGAAGGGGAATAGCACCTTCCGCGTGCTGCATCCGACGGATGGAAACCAGAACGGGATGTAAGGAGAGTTGTTAGTTGTCAGTTCTCAGTTGTTAGTTGAAAAGCAAATGCAAGGGCAGGGGCCGTCGCGGGGGGATTGCGGCGGCCTCTTTCTTTTCATAGAGCAGGAATTGGGTTTAGCTTTGCATAATGCTTCCAAAGGGGACGGAGTGAATTTTCTCAAAGCGGCAACTCTATTGCTTGTGGCGCAGGCGTGTTTGGGTCAGGTTGTGCCGTCGATGGCGCCAGACGCAGACCCGACGTTTGAGGTCGCCACGATCAAGCGAAGCCAACCTGACGAACAGCGGGCGGTGATGGTGGTGGGCACGCGGCTGGCTACAAGGGCTACTTCGCTCGTGGACTTGATGATGTTTGCCTACGGGGTCCACTCTCTTCAGATCGTGGACGGGCCGGAGTGGATTGGGGCGGAGAAGTTCGACGTTGTCGTGCAGCCGAGCCTGCCGGGCAGGCCGAGCACGGCGCAGATGCGGTCCATCGTCCAGAAGCTTCTTGCGGACCGATTCAAACTGGCGTTTCATCACGCGCAGAGGGAGCTTCCGGTTTATCGGGTCATCACCGCGAAGGGAGGGCCGAAGCTGACACCAGCCACGAAGGAGGAGCGGGAAAACAATACTGCGGCTATTGGGATTGGTTCGGGAGGGATGACGGTGATCAATGCGAGTATGAGCGAGTTTGCCAGCTTGATGCAGCGGTATGTTCGCCTGGATCGGCCCATCGTGGACCATACCGGAATTGCCGGGAAGTACGATTTCAAACTGAGCTGGACACCTGACTTCTCGCAATTCGATGGGAATCCGCCGCCTGGGCCGGCGAAGAGCGATGAGAATGCGCCGTCCTTGTACACGGCGATCCAGGAACAGCTTGGGTTGAAGCTGGAAGCTGCGAGAGAACCGGCTGACGTGCTGGTTATCGACCGTGTGGAGCGGCCTTCGGAGAATTAGCGGTCGCGCTCAAGGTTGCGGAGGGCGAGGCGGGCGGCGTTGGCTCCGCACATGCCGTGGACGCCGCCGCCGGG
>CAZAXI010000291.1:0-4696 GCA_964489045.1 uncultured Granulicella sp.
ACTTCATGAGGTCGCCGTAGTTGGTCCACTCCATGATGACGCCGATGGAGCCGACCACGGAGGCGTCGTTGGCGTAGATTTTGTCGCAGCCGGAGGCGATGTAGTAGGCGCCGGATGCGCCGACGGACTCGACCGAGGCGACGATTTTCTTGTGTTTTTCGGTGCGGACGCGGACGACCTCGTTGTATATCTCCTGGGAGGCGGCGGCGCCACCGCCGGGCGAATCGATGTGGAGGATGATGGCTTTGATGGAGGAGTCGTCGCCGAACTTGCGCAGGTCGGTGTTGACCTTGTCGGCGTCGAGGATGACGCCGTCGATATCGATAACGCCGATGCGGGAGCCGCTGAAGCCGTCGAACGAGTCAGTGGACTCGCCGGTGATGCTCTTGGCAATGGACCAGACCATGGCGGTGATGAGCAGCACGATGACGGCAAAGGAGCCTCCGACGACGGCGACCCAGAACCACCCGGAACGGCGCGGACGCGGCGGGGCGCCGTAAGCGGGGTAGCCAGCGGGCGGTACGTACTGCGCGCTGTAAGGCGGGGCATAGGCGTAGGGCGCGGTGTACGGCGGAGCAGAGGGGGCGGCGGAGGGGGCGGCAGCAGTGGGGGGCGGTGGCGGCGGGGTGGTGGGAAAGTCTTCCGGCATGATGAGGAGTTTAGACCATTTCCTGCGATCTTGCGATGGCGGGGCTTTCGGCGGCTCGGGCGGATTGCGGGCTACGAGAGTGAGCCGGGTTTGTGATGAAGGAGGTTACATAAAGGAAGCCATGGCTGCGGCCAAATGGGCGGGCTGAGCGTCTGATACTTGAAGTATGATGAACTCACGTATTTCGGCGCTGCGCAGAGGTGAAGCGGCGCTTTAGTTTTCCAGATGCAAGGGCCGCCCGGAAGCCAGCATGGCGCGACCTTGCAGTGAACGCAGCACGCAGGAAGTGCCCCAGGCAAGTATGGCAAGTCCGCAGTTGAGCATTGTGATTCCGGCGTATAACGAAGCCGCGCGCATCGAGGACGCGCTGGATCGCGTGATGGCGTGCGTGGCGAAGCAGGGCTGGGACGCGGAAGTGCTGGTGGTCGACGACGGCTCGACCGACGCGACGCCGAAGATTGTGCATGCGTGGATGGAACGGCATCCGGAGCTGCACCTGATCCAGAACGAGGGCAACCGGGGCAAGGGCTATTCGGTGCGCAACGGCCTGTTGCAGGCGGCGGGCGAGGTGGTGATGTTCACCGACGCGGACCTGTCGGCGCCGATGGAAGAGGCGGAGCGGCTGCTGGCGGCGATTGCCGATGGCGCGGACGTGGCGATCGGATCGCGGTGGATGGACAAGACGCGGCAGACGATCCACCAGCCGCTGTACCGGAAGTTTTTCGGGCGTTGCTTCAATTGGGTGACGCGGGTAATTATGGGGCTGCCGTTCAAGGACACGCAGTGCGGGTTCAAGGCGTTCAAGCGGCCGGTGGCGCAGGTGATCTTCCGGCTGCAGCGGATCGAGCGCTGGGGATTCGACCCGGAGATACTGTTCATCGCGCGCAAGCTGGGGTACAACATCCGCGAAGTGCCGGTGACGTGGGGACACGACGAACGCAGCCGGATGAGCTATCTGCGAGACGGCATGAAGATGCTGGAAGAGATGGCGGTGATCCGGTCGAACTCGATTGCCGGGCGGTACGACGAGGCCATCGCGGCGATGAAGGACACCAGCACGATGGTGACTCCGCCGGTGAGCCCGAGGCCGCAGGCGAACGGATAAGACCAAGTGAACCTGCCACGGTCGTTCTTTATCGGGCTTTCCAAAAACAACACAATCAGGCGCTGGGCGGAGCGGTCGCGGGTGGGGCGGCGGCTGGCGGGGCGATTTGTAGCGGGGACGACGATTGAGGATGCGGTTGCGGCGTGCGAGCGGGTGAACGCGCAGGGAATGGCCGTGTCGCTGGACTCGCTGGGGGAGAGCGTGACGGTGGAGGCGGAGGCGCGCGCGGCGGCTGAGGTGTATCACGAGGTGCTGGAGGCGATTGCGGAGCGGAAGCTGAATGGGAATATCAGTTTGAAGCTGACTCAGATGGGGATGGATATCAGGCCGGAGTTGGCGGAGGAGATTGTGGGTGGGGTGGTGGAGCATGCGGCCAGGCTGGGGTTGTTTGTGCGGATCGATATGGAAGGGTCGGCGCACACCGAGGCAACGATTGCGATGACGGAGCGGCTGCATGCACGGTGGCCGGGGAGCGTGGGGACGGTGCTGCAGTCGTATCTGTACCGGACGGAGGCGGATGCGGAGAGACTGCTGGGGCAGAGAATTCGCATCCGGCTGTGCAAGGGCGCGTACCAGGAGCCGGCCGGGGTCGCGTTTGCGGCGAAGAAGGATGTGGATGCGAACTACGTGAAGGTGATGAAGCGGATGGCTGGCTTCTCGAAGGACGGTTCAGGCGTGTTCTGCGGGATTGCGACGCACGATGAGGCGATTGTGGAGGAGATGCGGCGGTTTGCCGCTGAGCAGGGGATCGCGAAGAGCGCGTTCGAGTTCCAGATGCTGTATGGAGTGCGGCGGGGCCTGCAGCGGCGGCTGACGGCGGAGGGGTACGGAGTGCGGGTGTATATCCCGTTCGGGACGGCGTGGTATCCGTACTTTATGCGGCGGCTGGCAGAGCGGCCGGCGAACGTGGTGTTCCTGGCGAGGAACCTGTTGCGGAGCTAGGCGGGGAACGGGCTACGGCGCAGCGATGGGCGGGTAGGGCTCGGCAGTGAGCAGAGTGCGGATGGTGGAGCGCTCGCCGTCGGAGAACTGAGCGCCAAAGCGCGGAGAACTGATGACCTGCTCGCGCTGTGCTGGCGGCATCTCGCGGAGGTCGAGAATGGCGCGGGCCATGAGGCGGCGGCGGTCCTGAGGCGCCGCGGTGAGGGCCTGCGCGGCGGCGCGGTACTGCTGGGCCTGCGCCGGAGGCATGTGCTCCAGAATTTCGTTCTGCTGCAGGGTGCGGTCGCGCACCTGCGGCTTCATGCTGTTAAGCCGGTCCAACTGGTTCAAATAGCGCTGCTGGGTTTGCGGGGGCAGTTCGCGGAAGCCGGGCTCGTTCTGCAAGGCGCGGCGCTGGTCGGCGGGGGAGAGGTTCTTATGGTTCTCCATCCACTGCTGCAGGTGTTCCTGATTCTGGGCGGCGCGGACGCCGGCATTTGGCCCGCCGGCGTTCGGCCCACCGGGATTTGGCCCGTTGACGCGGGGCTGGACGGGGCGATTGTACTGGCGGACGGCAGGCGGAGGCGGCGCAGACTTTTGTTTCTGTCCACCGCCGCGGGCGAACGCCGGGGTAATGGCGAACAGCACAAGGAATGCCGCGCCAAGACCTAGCCGGGATGGATAATGCGACTTCATATTGGGTGCGACGCGCTGAACGTGGCCGCAACTCGAAACGGGGAGGTGGTGAACTGGCGAAATGCTTGGGAATACTGACGATATCCTGTGTGCATGGCGGACTCGCCGGCGCCCATGATCGCATTTCGAGTCTACTGCGAAGGGGTGAAATTGCGAAGGGCTATTTTCAAACCTCCTGAACCAGGGAATTCGACCGCAGGCTGCTGAGATTCGTGCGAACATAACTAGCTCTGAGGTGACGGGACGCTGGTATCGCTGTCGGCAGGCGCAGCGTCCTGCAGGAGCTGGTCGACCTGTTGCAAGGCCTGCTGGTTCTTGTCGAGGAGCTGCAGGTCGTTGACGGCTGCGGATACGTGAACGGGTTGGGGATGCTGGAGGGTGGTAATGCCGACGGTGCCGCCTCCGGCGATGAGCAAGAGCGCCATGGCAGTGGCGAGGGCGGGGCGGAGTTGGCGGCCCGTATTCAGGAGCAGGCGGGTGCGAATCCGCTCAAGCAGGCCAGGTGCGGGCGAGGCTTGTTCCTCGCGCAGGCGGACGGCGAGCTTCTGATCGAAGTAAGGCGAGATCTCGGGCGGCTGCCAGGTGTCGAGCAGGGAGAAGGTGGCCTGAAACGAGGCGAGCTCGCGGGCGCAGTCCACGCAGGTGGCGATGTGGGCGCGTGCGGCGGCGTTGCGGGGCGCAGCGGGATCGAAGAGCAGATCGGGGAGGGCGGCTTGGCAGGTTTTGCAGTTCATCACTTGGTTAAACATCTGAGGTCCTTCCTTTCCTTCGTTGACGCGTCGTATAACGGCGTTGCGCGTCTTGCTGTCTGAAACTCCTGACCTATGGACGGCGGGCCGGAGACAAAGTTTCTAAACAAACTCCTTCAACTTTTCGCGCAGTGTCTGGTAGGCGCGAAAGAGCAACGATTTTGTGGCGGACTCGCTGAGCTTGAGCACGTCACCGATCTGTTTGTAGTCCATGCCTTCGTACTTATGCATGAGGACTGCCATGCGCTGACGCTCCGGAAGTGCGAGCACGTGCTGGCGGATGGCGTTGAGGCGCTCGCGGCGGAGCATTTCCGCCTCGGCTCCGGGAGTGCTGTCGGCGACGTCCGGCGTGGTCCCTGTCTCAGAGTCCGTCTGGTCGAGATAGACGGTGGAGGCGGTTCGCTCGTGGCGGGTGTCGCGTGCGTAGTTGACGCCGAGGTTGGTAGCGATGCGATAGAGCCAGGTGCTGAAGCGGGCCTCGGCGCGGTAGGTTTCGCGGGAACGATAGACGCGGAGAAAAACTTCCTGGGCGAGTTCCTCGGCGACCGCCTGGTTGCGCACCATGCGGTACATGAA
>CAZAXI010000292.1:0-4662 GCA_964489045.1 uncultured Granulicella sp.
GCGAACGACAGGATGTTCCCTCCCGATGCGATAGCCACATACTGCCGGCCATCCACTGCGTACGTCATCGGCGAGGCTTTGATGAAATGGTTGGTCTCGAAGTGCCAAAGGTACTCGCCGGTGCGGGCATCGACAGCGGCAAATCCTCCACTGCTCTCGCCAAAGAAAACCAGGCCGCCGGCGGTCGTCAGCACGCCTGCGTAGTTCGATTGCACCGGCCCCGGCATGTCAATCTGCCACTCCGCCTTGCCGGTCTCTATGTTGAACGCGCGCAGTATCTTTTTCGGCGGATCCGCCGGGTTGGAGTATCTGCCATACCCTCCGTCTTCCGCCTTGCGATAGTAACCACAGTCCTCCACTGTCATCACGTAGTAGAGCCGGGTGGAAGGATTGTACGCCGTGGAATACCAGTTTGTGGCACCCCTCACCGGCGGGCACGTCAATACTGGCTGATCGCTGGTCTCGTTGGCCGGAAGCAACTCCGGAGTCCAGGTCTGCTGGTTGATGCCGCTGGCCCAGGTCAGCTTGTCCACCATCTTCGTCGCCAGCAGGGGCTTGCCGGTGGTCCGGTCCAACACGTACAGAAAGCCATTACGGTTCGCATGCAGCAGCAGCTTCCGGTCCTGTCCCTTCCACTTCGTATCCACCAGCACAACCGGCTGATTCGCGTCCCAGTCATGCAGGTCGTGCGGCGTGAACTGGAAGTACCAAAGCAGCTTGCCCGTCTTCGCATCCAACGCAACGTCGCTGTTGGTATACAGATTAGCGCCTGCGCGCTCATCTCCATCTGTGTCAGGATGCGGATTCCCGATAGGCCAGTACACAGTGCTTCCATCCGCGTCGGCGCTGCCCGTCGTCCAGGTCGCTCCGCCGCCGAGCCCCAGCGCCGAGCCCTTCCACGTATCGGCAATCGGCCCGGTGTCTCCCGGCTTGGGAATTGTCATGAACTTCCAGGCTAGTTCCCCGGTGGCTGCATTATAGGCGGCCACAAACCCGCGAATCCCGTTGTCGCCGCCACTCACGCCGGTGACCACCAGGTCGCCTACCACCAGCGGAGCAGCGGTCCCGCCAAATTGTCCCGGCGCACCCTCCGGCGTATCTATGTCCCACAGCAGCGCGCCGGTCAAGCGATCCAGCGCGATCAGGTGCGCATTGTCGGTGAGATAGAAGACGCGGTCCCCCAGCACCGCAACTCCACGATTGACGCCAATCGCCGCATCTCCGGAGATGGCCGCGCCCGGTGACTTGGGGCGTTCATACCGCCATATCTCGCGGCCGGTCTTCCCGCTCAGCGCGAACACCTGGTTGTTCCCGGTCACAACCATCACGCCGTCCACCACCACCGGCGTCGTCTCTAGGCCGGCGAAGTTAATCGGGTACGTCCACTGCAACTGCAGTTTGGAAGCGTTAGTCAGATTGATCTGATCCAGCGGGCTGTTCCGGTTCCCATCCAGGGTCCCGTTATAGCTCGGCCAATTCCCTTTCGCTGGATGCTCCACTGCGTCGATCTCCGGCTTGGCGGTGGGAGCTTCCGCCTGCTTCAGCGCCCCAACCCCCACTCCCTTCAGCGTACTCAGATAGGCCAGCAGATTGCGCTGCTCCTCCGCCGTTCCGTGAAAGGCACCCATGGCGGATTGTTGATCCTGCGTGACCGTCCGGTACTCGCTGTCGACCAGCGGATGCAGCTTTCCATCCTTCGTCTGCAGCACCACATCGTGACTGCCCTGCGCCCGCAGGAAGCCGCGCAGCATCGTGCCATCATTCAACACAACCGAGGCCATCGCGTACCCCGCCGTAATGCTTGCGCTCGGATTCGCTAGTACCTGCTGCATGTTCGCCAGCCTCATCCTGTTTGCAATGTTCGAAAGGTCCGGCCCGTTCGACGTCCCCCGGCCGCGCGCAACGTGGCAGGTGGAACATTGTCCGCTTCCGAAAAAAATCGCCTCACCGGCCTTCGCATC
Source organism: uncultured Granulicella sp. (assembly GCA_964489045.1). Taxonomy (GTDB): domain Bacteria; phylum Acidobacteriota; class Terriglobia; order Terriglobales; family Acidobacteriaceae; genus Edaphobacter. The sequence continues at coordinate 1,962 of CAZAXI010000292.1, forward strand.
TCCCGCAGACGGCGCAGCCGATGCCGTCGCATTCAGCGATCGGATATAGCGAACCAACTGTTCGATATCGGCCGGGGGCAATGGAAACGCCGGCATCCGGCCCTTGCCCTTCTGGATCACGTTCGCGATGTCGCCGTCCGACATGCTGATCAGGCTCGCGGAGCCCACCATGGTCGGCGCGCGGTCTGTGCCCTTCGCATCCGAGCCATGACACAGCGAGCACGTCCGCTGGAACTGCGGCGGAGCATTCATCGCCTGCGCCCGCGCCGAACTTGCGGGCAGTCCGGGGAGTGCGCAGGCTCCCACAACCCACAGCAGCACCAATCGCATAGAGAAGATTCGCTTGTTCACAAGAAGTTTGGAGGCCCGAAAATCGTGTAGGAGAGTCATCTCGAGAATCGTCGAATTCGGCAACCGGTGAAGCGCAAGGTCATCCCCGCAGGTAGGGTTTCAGATAAGCATTCAGCGCGTCGCGGACATTCTTCTTATCGGCATCGGTCAGGGACGTTCCCCCGCGCGCTCCACCGCCGCCACCACCACCGCCCGTACCCATGCCGGGCGTCGGCCGCGACTTGGTGGTCTCCTTAAATATGCCGCGCGCCACCATCACATAGGCGTCCGCGCCGGGGATGGTGGAGAACGCCTGAATCCGGCCAAACATATCGTAGGATTCGTGAATCTTGCCGGCCTCATACAACTCCCACGCCTGCTGGAACACGTCCGCCAGGCCCATCGTCGGGCAGAAGCCGGTAAAGCCCAACCGCATCTCGTCCATCATCTGGCGAACGCCCTTGCCCGCAAACACGGCCAGCTTGCCGCCGGTCTTCTCGCGCAACTCGGTCACGCGCGCCAGCGGATCGCCGGCCTCGTCCTTCACCACCTTCACCGTAGGAATCTCCTTGAACATCTGCACCACCACGTCCACAGACTCGTCGCCGGTGGTCTGGATGACGAGCGGAAGGTCGGTCGCCGCTCCGATGGCCTTGTAGTACTCCAGCAGGGCCGCGTCGTCGCCCTTGTCCGGAGGCAGCGAGCAGATGGCATCGGCGCCGTTCTTGGCCGCATGCTTGGCGAAGGCAACCGCCCCGGCCAGGTCGTTGTTCTGGGTCTGCACGCCGATCACAATGGCAGCTTTACCGCCTTTGCCGGCCGCGATCATCGCCTCCGCGCCCGCAAATCGCTCGTCCGCGGTCAGCGTCGTCCAGCCGCTGGCAATCTGCGGCCAGATCACCCCGGGCACGCCCCCGCGATCGCAAAACTTCACTTCGGCGCTCAGGCAGTCCAGGTCGAGCTTGTTGTCCGGCGTAAATGGACTGGCGGCGATGGGAAACAGTCCGCGGAATGGCTTCCCCGCGACCGGGGGAGCCGCGGCCACGCTGAACTTCGAGAACGTCGCTCCGGCCGCGACCGCTCCCAGCGTCTTCAACAGGGTTCTACGGTCCATTTCGGGCGTATGCAGTACCATAGGCTCTCCTCGTGAGGTTCGCGTACTTTGATACACGCCGCGCATTTCAAATGTCAAACAAGTTCACATTTGACACTCTCATTTTGCCATTCCTATCATCGAGAAACATTTGTGAGGTTGCATGAACCGTAGATCGTTCCTTCGGTCCGCCAGTGGAGTGATGGCTGAGCCACTGCTCCAATCGCTGGCTCCGGCATCGTCCGGCCTGCTATACGCAGCCCAGCAAAGTGCTGCAAAGAAAGCCGTCCCCGCGAAAGCCCCTCAAGCCAAGGCGGACCACTCGCTTGCCATCCAGCCCTGCACCATCGAAGTCTCTCCGGGCGTCAGCATCAAGACCGTCGCCTACAACGGCCAAGTCCCCGGCCCGATCCTTCGCCTGCGCCAGGGAGTGCCCGCAACCATCGACGTAACCAACGCAACCGAAAATGCCGACATCGTGCACTGGCACGGGCTCACGACCGACTCGCTGAACGACGGCGCCATGGAGGAAGGCTCTCCCATGAGCCCCCCGGGCGGGCACCTGCGTTACAGCCTTACGCCCAACCCGGCCGGCACACGCTGGTATCACACCCACGCCGGCGCCGGCGCAAACCTCGGCATCGGAACCTATACCGGCCAGTTCGGCTTCCTGCTGATCGACGGCCCCGGCGATCCCGGCCACTACGACCAGGAGGTCTTTCTGGCCATCCATCATTGGCAGCCATCCTTCGTTCCCATGGTGGAAACAATGCAAGCCGAGTCAGCCAACCATCCCCAGACCTCCGGCTCAGACGTGGGCTACCAGTACGCCACCATCAACGCCCACCGCCTGGGCGCGGGCGAACCCATCCGCGTCAAGCAGGGCCAGAAGGTCCTGATGCGCCTGTTGAACGCCAGCGCAACCGAGAACGTCGTCCTCGCGCTCCCCGGCCACACCTTCCGTGTCATCGCCATGGACGGCAATCCTGTTCCCAATCCGAAAGAGGTCGAAGTCCTGTCCATCGCCGTTGCCGAGCGCGTGGACGCGATCGTGGAGATGAAGTCGCCCGGCGTCTGGGTCCTGGGCTCTACGCTCGAGAAGAGCCGCCAGATGGGACTCGGCATCGTGGTGGAGTACGCCGGCAAGACCGGCCCTCCGGTCTGGAAGGATCCGCCCAACGTCCCCTGGGACTACGCGCAGTTCGCCAGCAGCGCGCCCGCCGCCAAGCCCGACGAAACCATCATGCTTGCGCTGATGGACCTTGGCCCGCAGAAGGA
>CAZAXI010000293.1:0-4637 GCA_964489045.1 uncultured Granulicella sp.
GTCTGGATGGCGATCTCCAGCGGCATCACCCCGAAGATGGAGTCGTCGACGTGGTGCCGCTGCGGAGTGCGGGTCGCGCCGCCCGGCAGCATCGGGTCAAACTTGGCGATCAGACGGTCGCGCAACGAGTCGTCATGGGTGAGCGCAGCAAAGGTCATCGCTCCATAGAACGTGCAAACATACGGGTAGCCGGAGAAGCGCTCGGATTGCGGGCTGGTGAGGAAGTGCTCGGCCAGCGCCTTGCCGACCTCCTGCGGCGACGCGCCGCGCGGCCACACGGTCAGGTCGCCCGGCGTGGGTGGGACGACGGCCTGGTAGGGCTGCGGGGCAGGGCGCGGCGACTGGGTCGCAGCGGCGGGCGGGGCAGGGGTTTGCGCATATCCAGCAGTTGCGAGCAGCAGAGATGCGCAGAGGAATGCAGGCAGTCGGAGAGTCATCGATTCACCTTTGAGAATTGAATACGGTGGTTCAGGCGACCAGTCTAGACTGCTCGCCCGATCATTGAACAGTTGGGCGGAGGCACACGATCCCCACGGCATAGATCGCTGCGCCGGCCCATGCTGGGGCCAGATGGGAAAAGCTCAGGTATCCCATCGGATAGTGCACGCCAATCGCGCAGCCGAACCCCATCAGGCCGCTAACCAACAGGGCCTGCCAAAGCGCACGTGCCGGGCTCGCCTTCCACAGGATCAGCAGGACGGCCAGTCCGCAACTGGCGAGGCCGCCGCCAAAGCCGGCGCGGTCGTGGGCAATCAGCGGGACCAAATGGGGGTTGATCGCGTTCAATTGCGCAGAAGTAAATCCCATGTAGGCGATGTCCTGCGGAACAAAGACCACGGTGGAACCCAGAATCGTAATCACCAAACCTGCGATCGCCATCCCGGCGCCGACAAAGAGCAGACATGCGCGTCCAAAGCCCGCACGAGTGCCCAGCGCCATTGGCATACCGGATTGCAGCAGACTGCGCCAGCTTGCAGCAGACTGCGCCAGCCCTCGCGCCGTGGCGGCAGCAGCCCGCGCGTCTTCCAGATGCCGGCGATAAAGAGCGGCAGCAGCACGGACGTCGCCACCGCGTGCCATGAATCCAGGTAGCCGTAGATCAGGTACGACAGGAAGTTGAGGAATCCGGCGCTACCCGAGAGCAACAAGGTCCACCACGCCCACGCTTCGCCGAGCCGGAGTGGGAACGCCACCAGCCAGAGGTAAAGCGTTCCGATCGACATCAGCGTGCCGCCGAAAGCTACGCGGTCGTGGAACATGAAGTGCACGATGCGGCACTGGTGCATTCCGCAAAGCGTACTCGGCTGCATTCCGAGAAACGCTACATCGTGCGGCAGGAAAGTTCCCGTCGCAGCGAGAAACAGCGCGAAGATGCCAGAGACAATCAGGCCGAGCGCGACCAGTACCAACAAGGAACGGCCGTCGCCGACCAGCGCTGTCAGCAGTCCTGTTTGATCGCCGGTCGAGACGGGCGCTCTGGTTGTTCGCATGGCAACATTCTACGGCTGGAAATTTTCTGGCAGAGTCTGGACCTCACGAAACTCGCGTGCTTACTTGTGCCAGTGCATGGGCCAGTTGAGGTATTTCGTTGCCGCCTCATACACCGGCGCTGCCGTCGTGGAGAAGTTGGCCGCGACGTGGTGTTCGAAGCCGTGCTCGCAGATGTAGTGGAGGAGTTGCTGCATGTTGGGGATCTGCACCACGCCCGCGCCGCCAAAGGTGTTCAGCGGATCGTTGGTGAACGCACCTTCGCCGACATAGCCGCGGATGGTGCCGCCAAAGTCGTCGGTGGAGAAGCGCGCAAAGCTCATCGCACCAGCCTTCACCGTTCCATCTAAAGTCCCGTGCGTGTTCTCCTTGCCCACCGTGCCCGCGATGATCAACTGGTAGTCCATCTTCACGCCTTCCTTGAAGAAGTGCTTGGGCAGGTTGGAGCAGTGGAAGCAGACCGCCTTGTTGGGGTCGTCGCCGTAGTTGTTGTTCCAGTCCAGCAGTGCCGACGGCGTCTCGCTCGCCAGTGTCAGCGCGTACATGCTCAGCGTGCCCAGCACGTCGACCTCGCAGGCGGAGGGGATCAGGTTTTCGCTCATCATCGACATCACGGTGCAGGGAACGATGCCGAGGTACTCTTCCATCGAAGTCCAGCACTGCACCGCGGAGACGGTCAGTTCGCTGGTCTTCATCCAGTGGTCGATAACTGCGCCCAGCTTGGCCATTTTGAGCAGCGCGCCTTCGGGGGTCGAGCCGACGGGAATGTATTTCTTGATCGCGGCGAGCTTGGCCTGCGCGGCGTCGTCGCTATCGGCCATGCGCCCGATGCGGCCCATCACTTCGCTCAGGTCGAGCGTCTCCACGGTAATGCCGGAGCGCTCAAGGAGTTTTTCAGAGTAGCGCACCGTGTTGAACGCCGTGGGCCGCGCGCCGATCGCGCCCATGCGAACATCCTCCAGCCCGCGCACCATGCGGCAGACCGCTGCGAACCACGCCAGGTCAGCCTTGAACTCCAGCGAGTCCGGCGCTTCGGTGTGCAGCGAGGTCAGCGAGTAGGGAATTCCATACTGCTTCAGGTTGTTGCAGATCGACATCTTGCCGCAGAACGAATCGCGGCGGAAGGCGATCGCCATCTTGGCGGGCGCGTCGGGCGTGGCCTGAATCAGCACCGGCACGCGCAGGTCAGCGAGACGGATGGCATCGGCCAGCCCGCGCTCTTCGCCGAAGTTCGGCAGCGTGATGATGAGGCCGTCGATCTCGGCGGCGTGCGCCTTGAACAGCGCTGCACACTTCTTCGCGTCTTCGTACGTCTCCACCGCGCCGTGGGCGGTAACGTCGGGGTGCAGGACAATCGGTTTGATGCCGGCGGCTTCGAGCGCGGCGATAATCTCCAGCCGTCCGCTGGTGGCGAGGTGCGAGGGGAAGAAGCCGCGATTGCCTACGAGAACTCCCATGGTCATTGGTCTTGACATTGCTTAGAACTCCTTGGTCTGTTGCGTGTTGGTCTGTTGCGTGTTGATCCGCTGCTGGCCGGTTGGAAACAGGCCCAACACCGATTGTCACCGATGACACCGGTTTCCGGATGAAAGAACGGATTCAGCCCTGACCCAGACGAGGACGTCGATCCCGTCTCAAAGTGAGGTCCAAACCCGTTCGTCGATCGGTGACAACCGGTGTTGAGCCTTTACCCTTTGCCCGGCCGGAAGTGAATAGTGTAGAACCCGCCGAAGAGGGTCATCACCATCCCCCACCAGAAGGCCGGGTGCAGGTTGGCAAGCATGGTTGTGCCGGGGTGCGAAAACTCGTATATGCCCTGGCCGAGAATAATCAGGCCGCAGCCCAACATCAGCACGCCGACAAAGAACCAGATGGAGAGTGCCTGTTCGGTGCTGGGATCGACGTGGTGGGGATGCGGTGGTTCAGGTTGCGATGCCATATTGCTTCCTTGCCTGGCTACCAGAGCCAGAGGTTGAGGGCGAACAAAACAACGGCGACGACGATCGCCCAGAAGATTGGCTTTTCGAAGACATTTGTAGACCCGTCGTGCGGAATGACGGTGGAGCCGTAGACCAACCCGGTGAGTTCCGTCTCTGACTTTGCCTTGGTCATGTAGCTGACCACGACCGTGACGAAGACGCAGATCAGCCACGACCACGCCGCGCGGTAGAGGTTCTCGGCCATAGGCTGCGCGTCGCGCGAGAGGGCGATATGGGCGAGCGCGTTGGCTTTGTGCGCGGCCGATCCGGTGCTGGTGTAGAGGAACATGGCAATGGAGGCGACGGTGCCGGCAAGCAGGCCCCAGAATCCGCCGGCCTTGCTGGCGCGCTTCCACAACATGCCGAGAATCACCGTGCCGAACAGAGGTGCGATGAAGAAGCTGAAGAGCGCCTGCACATAATCCATGATGCTGGCCGCGTGCATCACCAGATAGGCGGTGCCGACTGAGACGATCATGCCGATAATCGTCGACCAGCGGCCCATCAGGACGTAGTGCGAGTCCGACGCTTTCTTGTTGATGTAGGCGCCGTAGATGTCGTAGGTCCAGACGGTGGAGAAGGCGCTGATGTTGCCCGCCATTCCGGACATGAAGCCCGCGATCAGCGCGGTGATGCCCAGACCGAGCAGGCCGGGGCCGAGATAGCGCACCATCATCAGGGGAAGGACCTCGTTGAAGTTGTGCGCGCCGTGATGGAGAACCATGTCGGAGTCGGCAGGATAGAGCTGGATGAGGTGGCCAGCGGAATCCTTGAGCAGCACCAGTGCCAGCAGCCCGGGCAGGATGACGAAGAACGGCACAAACATCTTGAACGCCGAACCGATGACCGGAGCCAGCCGAGCGGCGCGAAGGCTGTTGGCCGAGAGTACCCGCTGAACGACCAGGAAATCGGTGGTCCAGTAGCCGAACGAGATGACGAAGCCGAGGCCGAAGACGATGCCAGTCCAATGCACGCCCATTGGGTTTGCGCTGAAGCTGCCGGTGGTGGACCAGAGGTGGGTGTACTCGGCGCCCATACGCTGGGCGATCTGGGCCTTCAGGTTGGTCCAGCCGCCGGCCTCGATCAGGCCGAGGATGGGGATGAGCATGGCGCCGGCCCAGATGAGGACGAACTGCAGCACCTCGTTGATGATGGCCGAGCGCAGGCCGC
>CAZAXI010000294.1:0-4615 GCA_964489045.1 uncultured Granulicella sp.
CCCGCTTCGACGCCAACTCCTACATCTCCATCACCCGCACCATGGACATCTTCGATCCCGTCCGCGCCCACGAGACGCCCTACGCCGCCTACTCCCGCATCACCGCGCACCTCACCCTGGTCGGCATCTCCACCGACTGGCTCTTCCCGCCCGAAGACGTCCGCTCTCTCGCCGCCATCATCGCCGCCGCTGGAGCCCGCTGCGACTACCGCGAAATGGCCTCCAACCACGGCCACGACGCCTTCCTCGCCGAGCCCGACCAACTAGTCCGCATCCTCACCCCCGTCTTCGAATAACTCCGGTTGCCCCATGACCCCGGGTGCCCATGATCAACGAGCACGCTTCATCGCTCGTTTATCGTGGGGTGAGTCTCTTTTTAGGAATCGGGTTCCCCACATCTCGGGGTCCCCGGCCAGATTGCCGGCTGGGGTGAGCGTCTCGCCCCTGAGATGTGGTCCCCCCCGTCCTCTCTTTTCCTCTGTGTACTCTGTGATTCGCTCTTGATCCGCGAAGCCTACGAAATCGGTTCCTTTTCCCCCACATACCGGTCCGCAATAATAATCTTGCTCGCCAGCCCAACCTTGCTCAGCCCCATGATGATCAGCCCATTCAAATCCAGTTCCCCCTTGAGCAGCCCATGGAACGCCGACCGCGGATAGCGATGATGGTTGTTGTGGTACCCATCCCCGAAGGTCAGCCACGCAAGAAACGTATTGTTCTTGCTGTTATTCCGCATGTTGTAGTTCTCATACCCGAAGGTATGCCCAAACGAGTTCACCGCCCACACTGAGTGTTGGAACAGCATCGTCCGCAGGCAAGCCGCCAGCACGCAGCCCCACGCGTCCGTCAGCCCGCCGAAGGCATAGCCAATCAGCCACGGGATGGCGAGCGACAGCACCGGCCAAAGAAAATGCGTCCGGTCGAAGAACTGGATCACGGGGTCGCGCGCCAGGTCTCTCCCATAAATGTTGATGTCGGTGACAGTGTCGTCGAACATCCACCCCATGTGCGCGTGGAACAACCCCTTCAGCGAGTCGGGGTGGTCGCAATGCCCATCCACGATGGGACTATGCGCGTCGCCGCACTGGTCGGATTGCGCGTGATGGCGCCGGTGGTCGGTAATCCAGACCAGCAGCGAGCTCTGGAACGACATCGACCCGGCCGCACCCAGTACATACGCGACCCACGGCGGCGTCAGGAAGCTCTTGTGCGAAAAGTACCGATGAAACCCAACGCCCGTCCCCATACCGATGACGAAGTAGCCGACGATAAACGTCACCACCTCGACGGCGTGGATCGGATGCGTGCGGAACCAGAACACGCAGCCCACCGAACCCGCCAGCGGCACGCCGATCAAAAACGTATTTACGATCTTCTTCTTCAGCGCGGACCCGCCAACGATAACTCCTCGTGGCAGTGCAACCGCTACGGGCTGGTCCAACCGGGAGATAGCCACTGCGAACGCTCCAGTGCTCCATCAAATGAGATTCAGATGCGCAATCGTATTTGTTCGGTTCGCTGTATGCCGCTCGGCTGCATTCATGTTCGCACAGATTTGAGCGTTCCCATGGCCTTCAGCGATCCCCCTGGCCCCACTCCAACCAAATAAAGCGCTGCAACTGTTGTTTTCCGCTGCCTTGCGTGCCCAACTGCCGCCCCACCCTGCTGAAAAACAAAGCTGTTGCGAGTTTGACACGCCAACACCCCGAAGTTCAAGTCTCTCGCTCCCTGGTGGTGGGTCATCTTGGTTGTCTCGTTAAGGGCACGGCTGGTAGCCCAGGACTTTAGTCCTGGGTCTCCGTGCCGTAAAAGCCATAAATTGACCGGGCCTTAGGCAGAGTTTAGTGAATCGAACTGAGCCCGTTTTGTTAAGGGCACGGCTTCAGCCGTGCCGCAAGAGCCGATAGAAATGTCGGGCTTTAGCCGCTGAGGTCACTGTTTTGGGGGCCGCCCCAGAGTCGGGTGCCCCACATCTCGCTTTCTGAAATGTGGGTTCACTCCGCGCCCTCTCTATTCCCCTGTGTTCTCTGCGATTTGCTTTTTCTTTTGCGAAAAACCTCAGCAAAATCGCATGTCAAGCCCCCAAACCACCTAACTCCATGACCCACAACGAAATAGAGAGGCATAAACATACTTGCCTAACCCAAGGCATTTCGGTAGGCTGAGGATGCCGTGACAGGGCAGTGCGCTATTTCCGACGGGAACTGAGGCTTCTGGCTGACAATTTTGGGTCCCATGCAGCCAGTTTTTCTTTGTCCCAGAATCCGGTTCCCCAGTTGAATAGTGGTTGTGGCGCAGTGAGGTAGTCAAAAAGAGGGCGATAGTCGTAGGGAGTTCTAAAGAACGAAAATCGAGCCTGCATCCGGGTAAGCGAGGAAAGTAAATCTGCGGCCTGGAGTGCAGGAAATGATTTGTCATCCGCAAAACTTATCGAAATAAAGTGCTTTCTGGCACCATCGTGAATCTTTCGAATGCGGCGATAAAACTGATAACAGTTCCATGCGGTGTCTGCGTCATCGTCGCATATAAAGCTAACCCGGTCATCGCTCCGCACATGCTTCAGAACACCTGCTATTCCCTGCATGAATGCGAGATAGTGGGGGTTTTCTGAACCGCCTAATTGTTTTTTAGCTCCAGCCGACATGTCTCTATACGCGGCCACGTCAACGGCGATAGCGGACCCAAATTCGAAGTGTTTTCGGATACAGTCTGCGAAAGGCTTTAGTGTCTCGATCCGATCAGAGAAAGATTGCTTGCGAATCTTTGGACTCAGAGGAACGTGAGCCTTGAACGCTTTCTTCATAGTGAGCACGTCTATTTCGTAGGCCCGAAGAATGCTGTTCCATTCATCCTCGAATGACTGGATTTTCGAGGCCGCCGCGATAAACCCGCAGAATGCCACTACCGGCTTATCATCAGCTTTTCCGCTTTCATCGAAATATCCCTGAAGTATTCCCACGAGCCTCTCTCTTTCATGCGAGGTCGGAATGCACATGGCTAAAGATTGACTTGGGCACAACATAACCGTATCCTCATTTCTGAGGATATGAGACTGTGGCCCCGTGCTCCCGCTAAGAATGCGAGGGCGACACGTCCTATCCGATCCGCTCGGCTAATTCAGTGTAGCCGAGGTGTGCCGATGCAGCACAACGATGTTCTAGTTGAAGCGATCCTCAATGCAATAAGCCAGCAACCCTACACCGCAGAAGAAAAGCGCGTGGCGGTAGTACGCGCGGGCGCAATAGCGCGGGTTTACGAGTTCAGGGCTGATTTACTTTTCAAGCAGGATTGTAATGTGAACAACCGTCTCGACAATGCCAGCGACAGTGCAGCTACTCAATAGGATCGGCTTCCATCCGTCGTTGGTATAGATGCGCAGGTCTTTGTTCACGTTCTCATGGGTCGTAGAAAGTACATGATATTCGCGTTGGGCCATTTCTCCTCCGGCGTGGCGATTGCGCTATGATAGGCGCATGAAATCCACAACGCCAGAGATGACCCGATTCAACGATGCTCTGCGATCCGTGATGACGGTGACCAAGCCTGAGTTGACGGCCCTACTGCATGACGACAGAGCCATAGCAGGGGTGCGCCAAAGGAAAGGGCCGAAACCTAAGAATTCGGCTTCGGCCCGCGCTTCCCACGATAAGGGCTAGGCTTGCGTCATAGACACCTTGCCTGTGACTTCGGCATAGGTGAGGCGTTTGTTCGCCACCTGAGATAGGGCGATATAGAAACGGTCTGCGTCGTCCAGCGGATTGTCCTGAGTCGCGCGGTGATTGAATCGGAATACCTGCTCATCAATGTAACGATCCAAGTGAAACGGCTCTACCGCAACGTAGGTGCCGCGCAGTGTGCGCTTGGTGAGCGACCAGAAATTCTCTAGGCAGTTGGTGTGAACCTGTCCGCGCACGTAATTGTCGAGATGATTCACGGTCTGGTGGACATAGTGAGAGCGCAGAGTGTCGTAGGCTACAGCTTCATCGGTGAAAAGCTGAGAGCCAGGGTGGACGTTGTTCAGAATCTCCGCTTGCAAAGTCTCCCGCTTGATGTTGGGCACTACCTTGGCGCGCACCTGACGGCTCTCACGGTCGTACAGACCCATCACAGCGGTTTTGTTAGGCCAGTGTGACCGATCAGCCTTTGGCGTCGCTTGGTGGGCGATTGATATGCGCTGATGGCGGCTCTTGTGCATCTTCTGAGGATTGCCACCGATGAATGCCTCGTCCGCCTCGACTCCGCCACCTTCAGGGCTTCCGAGTTTGTAACTGAAGTCGCGGGCGCGCAGGGCCAGCCGCAACCGCTGGAGCATGAACCAAGCCGATTTCTGTGTCACACCCAAGTCGCGGGCGATTTCATAGCTGGACACGCCATTCTTGCAGTTCACGATAAGCCACAGCGCGGGCAGCCATTTCTTGAGTGAGATCGGGCTATCTTCAAAGATCGAGTTGACCTTGACCGAGAATTGCTTACGGCAAGCGCGGCACTTCCACCGCTTCTGAGTCTTGAGGTAATAGGGCTTGTCGGCATCGCAATATCCACAGCGAACACCTTGCGGCCAGCGCATCATCGCAACCGCGTCAATGCACACCTGTTCTTCGCTAAAGTATTGAAT
>CAZAXI010000295.1:0-4594 GCA_964489045.1 uncultured Granulicella sp.
GCGTACGTCACGGCGAAGTTCGACGCGTACGCGCGTACAGACGCGGTAGTTTCGCTCCGCCTGGGAGTACAGACGCAGATCGTTCGACCCGTACGCTCGTACAGCCGCGTACGCAGCGCTCTGATCTCTCAGCGAACTGTTACATGGGCGCCGCCGGTGGGAGGCTTCCGTGTGAACACTCGCTCGTCTCAAAGAGAACGCGCAATACGCGGCACACGCCGCGTACGCCATTGTCGTCACCGGGACGACGCTTCCATCGGAACACCTGGTTCACCAAGGGGCTGCTGGGCGGATCGGCCACCGTCGCGTGACGTGGCGGCGGCTTGACGGCCCTGCACAGCCGGCGAGACGTGGTGTTGCCAGGGAACGGTGGATCGAACAGATGACCGGAGGGTGCATAGGGTACGGTATCCGAAAACGACGCAAGCGCGTTAGCAGGCGGGAGGTTTGGAGAAGACGGGGCCCAGCAAGGGAAGCACGCGTACGCGCTATACGCGTCAAGAGAGGATTCGACGGTAGCTTCTGGCGGTGGTCACGTCACTACGAGCGGTGGCTTCGGCTGGCGGCCTCTAACGCGGCCTAATGCCAGGGGAAGCCCAGAGGATTGTGCGATCCTTGGCCCCGCTATGGGAGGCGTGTGGGAACGAATCCATGCAGCCGCAGATGCGTCGACCTCCCCGGAGGTCCTGACTCAGCTTGCTCAAGACGCAGATGCCTCGGTTCGCGGCTGGGTTGCGAGCAACCCACAGACACCTCCGACCGTTCTCACCGCTCTTGCGAAAGACCAATCGGTCGACGTCCTCAGCAAGGCGGCGGATAACCCGCACACTCCGGCAGCCGAGCTCACGCAGCTCGCCCATCACGCTGATCGACGGGTCCGCATCTGTGTTTCCAGGAACCGCGCCGCCGGTCCGGCATTACTGACTGAGCTGGCTCGTGACGCCGATATGCCCATTCGCTCTGCGGTGGCCAACAACCCTGCAACGCCTGGCGATGTGTTGCATACCCTTGCCGCCGACAGGAACAAGTACGTGCGCTCCGCCGTCGCGAAGAACCCCAACCTTCCCTCAGTGGCTCTCGCTTCCCTTGCCAGCGACAGCCGCACCTGGGTGCGCGCGGCCGCTTACGAGAATCCTAACGCAGAGCAGAATGTAGTACCTCCGGCGAGGTCTACCCATCGGGCGATGCGGTACGCCGGGCCACTGGCTATCCCAGCTGCAGTGGTTATCGGGTACATCGTGAGTTTGCTCACGTCCTCGACGTCAATCCCCCTATGGGTCGGCTTCGGTGTCTTCTTCTTCCTGCTGGCCGTTGCTTTAGTCTGGGATGAATTCGGTGGCGAGCCCCACCGGCGACGACGGGCCTGACGCGCGTCACCCCCGGCAAGCTGTCAGATGCAAGATTCTGCTGAAGCCGCCTTTCAAGAGTTCATCACCCGGGTTGAACCTGCCCACAGTGCCTTTGAGAAGACGCTGACCCGTGGGTTAGCTGACCGCGCCCGTTGGTCTGTGACCGACCAGCCAGGGCGTATGCTCGTCGAGCTCGCGGTGGCGGCCACCATACCGTTCCTTGCAGGACTCAGTGTGATTCGTGATCCCATCCGCGCCTTCGCGGCCGAGGTGTTCATCCGCTCCGAACTTGAGTACATGGCCAATGTTGCTTTCGTAACCGGTCACGATTCGGTCCATCCCCGCGGTACACCAGAACAGCGGGCAGCCTGCCTGGGAGTTGCCCATGCCCGGGAGCTGGCGGCTTTCTCTGGCAGACTTGAAGTTGCGCCTGGTCAGCCAATGTCTAACCCAGACGATTTGGTCAATCGGGCGGCCGCGTTACATGATCGGGTCGGCTGCGCCTTCCCAGGTCGGGGGCGGTGGCTCTGCCGAAGCGGCTACACGCACAGCATGGTCAAGTTCACCTTGGGCCGGCTGCAGAGACCTGAGATCCCCGAACAGGTCAGAATTCCCAGCTACGTGGTAGCCATCTTCGAAGCCACCAGCCTCTCCACGCACCTCCTCGGCCTCGGGCGTTTTCTCCTCCCTGATCCCAAGACTGGGGGAATCGTCTTCACTCCTGCCAACCTACAGCTCCGAGCGTATTACGTTGAAGCCTTGCTCTTCGGCATCGCCCGGGGAATGCAGTGGACGCTGGATCTGCTGGTCCCGGGTGTTGAGCGCCCATTCGCGGACTGGTGGGAACAGGTTCAAAATGACCCGGTCTACGCCGAGGCCAAGGCTGGAATCATCGGTGAGAGCTGAGTAAGTCGGTCCAGCCTACGCCAAATCCTCACCGGGCGCAGAGTCGTCCCTCTCGCCACCCGTACGGACTGCCGGTAGCCGCGCGCTGCCCCTTGTACCTGAACCCCGCCGTTAGCAAGGGGAGACGGGACCTGGTTCCAACACCTTGTGGCCTTCGTCAGCTGTAGCGGACCAGCACTTCATCACCTGCGCTCCTCAGCGGCAAGATCCTGCCTGAATCTAGCCCAGGCGGGCAGCCAGATTCTCTTCAGGTCGGCGAAGACATCCGTAACAAGGCCCTGGAGCTCGGTCACTTCCCCGAACTCGTCCATACGGGCGCGGAGATGCGCTTGCCCATCAGCCGAGTTGTCGTAGTCTTCCATCGCGGCCCTTGCCGCCCTCAACGCGTCGGCGAATGACGATTGGACTCCCGGTTGCCGAGCACGAGAGCGGAGAGCAGCGATCGTGGCATCGACCTCTTTCTCAAACCCCTCCCGGCGCAGCCCGATGTCCAGAAGGAGCAAGAACCGCCCCGCCTGCCAAGCCACCCGCGGCGCAAGCCACAGCGACCAACCTGGGGCATCCCCAACGAGCGCCCGGTCGATGGCATCAGTGACGAGACGACGATACAGCCCCATCAGGAAGCGGACATCCCGGTGAGCTGCCGACAGGAGCTCCGGGAGTGCGGCCTGGATCAGCTCCACGAGCCTGGGCCGCGACCAGTAATCCCGAACCAGGGCGAGGAAGACCTTCACGTGCTCGCCACGGATTGGCGGGAGCGCCTCGGGTTGCAGCGATCCTGGTGACACCTTCTTTGCTGAAGGCCGTCTGCTGAGGAGCTCGAGGACATCTCTGCCGATCTGTCGGGCTTGTCCGGAGGTCAAGTCTCGTGAGGGGTCGTAGTGCGGATCCAGGATGATTCGCGCCCGCGCCTTCTTGAAGTCCGGGGAGACGCGCGGATCCAGGGTCGTCGCGGCAGCTTCCGTGACGAGCGTCTCCACGGCGTCAGCATCGGTGAGCTTCTCTCCCTCCATGGCAGCGTCCAGCGCGTACCGCCACGAAAGCGCCTCGAGTTTTGCCCACAGCGGGCGGATGAAGGCGATCGGGTAGGTGAAGCCGCTGAACCACGTCATCACCACTGCGGTCTCCATCCGGCCCCGGATGGCTCGCATGGCGCAAAGGGTGAGCGCCTGGAGCGCGACCTCGTCATCTGGCCACTCGTAGAAGGAGCCGCGACCTCCCTGGCGGCTCCCCACGGTCTGCTTGACTTCAGGCAGGTAGCGGCGGGCTCGCCAGTCGGTCAGCCGCCTCTCGGTCATGGGGAAGCCGGCCTCCTCGAGGACGAGGCGGACCTCCTGTGGGGTGACGGGGGTTGGCATCGGGGGCGTTCAGCTTACATTTTTCGAATTAGCGGCCCGGCCTTGGCTCCGTGACACTGGTCGCAGTGAACGTCCAATCCCTCTCTCGCCCCCCCGACCGGCCCGAGTTTCGCCAGGTTGTCTCACTCGGCAACGACGAGTTGTTTAGACGCGAGGGCTCCCCGGCGGGCCAGGCCAAAACCCCGAGCTCGAGTGGCAACCCGGTTTTGCCCTTGCGGGTGGGGTGCCGGTGTACTGGTCAGGTACTGCCGGTGTCCTGTCTGTGCTTTCCGTCAGCGCGGCAAGTGGACAGCCCTGCGACCGGTAACTCGACTCGCCACGACAGTGCATACTCCCGGGCGATGGATAAGCCAGTCGCTACCGCCCAGGATACCGTCGATTGGATGGTTGGCAAGAGCCAGCGCGTCAAGGGCGTCCAGATTCGAAACGGGTTCGTCCAGGCGGGAAGAGGACGTGGCTCCAGCCCTGGCAAGCTCCATCTCCTGGTCCGCCACCACGACGAGCGCGGCTTGGACCTCTACCTCCTCGCACGCCTGCTGGCGCTGGGCCAGGAGCCCTACGAAGTGGATCTCCACTCGGCGGTGTGGTCCCGGGCGATGGGCCTCGGTTCCGAGGAGACCTCCGCTCGGATCGCCCGGATCTGGCTGCGGCTCGAGCGTCTCCAGCTCACCCAGAGGGCGGGGCGCAAGAACCGCAACACCAAGGTCCGCATCCTCGACGAGGTGGACCCCAGCCAGCCTTACACGCCTCCGGCCACCGACTACTTCACCCTCCCCGTCGCCTACTTCAAGGAGGGGTGGTGCTTCACCCTCACCCTCGCCGAGAAGGCGGTCCTCCTTATCGCGCTCTACCAGGCCAAGCCTACCTTCGAGCTCCTCATGGACCGGGTGGCCCAGTGGTACGGCATCAGCGCCGAGACTCTGGACAAGGGAGCTCGGGGCCTGGAACGCCATCACCTCCTTACCCGGGCCCGGAGCTACC
>CAZAXI010000296.1:0-4559 GCA_964489045.1 uncultured Granulicella sp.
TGCATGACGCAGTACGACAAGAACTTCAAGCTGCCCATCGTGATTCCGCCGGAGTCGATGGACAACCTGCTGGCCCACCTGATGGCGCAGGCCAACCTGCGCAACCTGCGGGTCGCGGAGACAGAAAAGTACGCGCACGTGACCTACTTCTTCAACGGCGGCATCGAGAAGCCGTTTGGCGGCGAAGACCGGGTGCTGGTTCCGTCGCAAAAGGTGGCGACTTACGACCTGGCGCCGGAGATGTCGGCTGGGGGGATCGCGGACGCGGTGGTGAAGGCTGTTTCCGACACGGCGTTCGATGTGATCATCGTGAACTTTGCCAACGCGGACATGGTGGGGCACTCGGGCAAACTGGAGCCGACGATTAAGGCGGTCGAGACAGTGGACCGCGAACTGGGGCGCATCTACAAAGCTGTGAAGGAGCGCGGCGGCGCATTGCTGGTTACGGCAGACCACGGCAACGCGGAGATGCTGATCGATCCCGCGACCGGCGGCCCGCACACCGCGCACACGACCAACCCGGTGCCGCTGATCCTGATCACCGACGCTCCCAACGGGACGGTGAGCCTGCGTCCCGACGGCAGCTTGCGCGACATCTCGCCTACGATTCTTCGGCTGCTGAAGCTGGATAAGCCGAAGCAGATGACGGGCGAAAACCTGCGGGTCGTTTCTCCCATCGCGGTTTAGCAGGCGTTACATCGATCCGGCCGTCATGGTGGTGCCGTCGGCCATGGTCATGTCAGCCATGGTCTGCTTGGCTTTCTGCTTGGCCTGCTTGCTCTCGATCATGGCGAACATCGTTTTCATATTGCAGGCCAGCTTTCTGGCCGCGGCCATGGTGCCCGCGGAGACCGTTCCCTTGTAGCAATTGATCGAGGCGTACTGGGTGGTTACGCCGATGGGCAATACATAGTGGTAGGCGCCCGAGGGAAACTCCGGGGTCGCACTGGTGATGCCGTTGCAGGCGTCCAGTTGCGAGACGTTGACGATGTTCCCGTTGATGTCGCGGCCGCCATAGATTGGAAACCCATCGAGCGCGATGCCGATGATGTGCGACGGACCCGTGCTGGTGTCCACTTGTGAGGTCACGCAATTCGGATTGCCATGGGCATGCCAGGTGCTGCCATTGCTGTGCGAGTTGCATTGATCGAGGAAGTAAGCCGTCTGCTGGGTGCCGGTGCCGTCGGTAAAGGTGTACGAGGCGTTGTCGGCGACCGCGGGCGTGCTGGCATTCATCTCATACGGATTGAACATGGCCGTGCCGGAGATGAGATAGCCGATCGCGCCCAGACTGGTTGCGGTGGTGGTGCTGGCCTGCGCGGGGCAGATGTTGATGGTGGCGGAAGAACCCTCGAGCGAAGGCGCGATGACACTGGCGTAGGAGATCACGGCCAGAGCGGTTTTGGTGATCGCGGTGTAGGCCACAGCCGTTTGGCCCATGTTTGCCGGGGCCAGGTAGTAGGCGTTCGGCGTGTAATCCGGCTTGCCGCTGGTCGTCAGGGTCATCTCGCACGTGCCGGGATAGCTTACGGCGACCGTCGAGCCAAACGACATGGTTTTGTAGACCGTGGTGTATTGATTCGGTGTAGTTGTCGAAGATGAAGGTGTCGTCGAAGTTGCGGAGGTACCGCTGCTTCCGCAGCCCAGAGCCATGGTTGCGCCGGATAAACATACGGTCAGAACACGGGGTATGGAGATTCGGCGGTCGGGGCCCAGGGCCGCTCTAACCAGTGCATGCATAGGCTCGTCCTTTCGTCGTTCACTTGCTTATCTCATGCGCTTCGGGCCCGGTTGCGCGTGAGGCCGAGAAGTCAGTGCAGGTTGTGACGTGAATGGGGTGAGATCGGTTTACACGCGGCTCAAGGGAATTAGTGCCGGATCACGATGCGGATTGCCCCGGCAATGAGCAAGAGGCCGATGAGCAGAATCGCCAAGGTCGAAAGCAGGTCGGCCCTTGGGCCCAGAGTGTGCGGCACTGTGGAGGCGGTGCGCACGGCCAGTCCAGGAGAGATGGCGGTGAGAACGAACATGGTGAGCCCTCATCGTGCGATTGCTCCCCGGCGCGATCCGGGGTACCGGGCCGCTGGATGGTCTAGAACTCGCGGCGGCCTTCCATGGCGCGGGTCATGGTGACTTCGTCGGCGTATTCGATGTCGGAGCCGGCGGGGACTCCGGTCGCGATGCGGGTGACGCTCAGCCCAGGCGCGATGCGGTGGATTTCCGCCGCGAGGTAGGCTGCTGTGGCTTCGCCCTCGGTGGTGGGCGAGGTGGCAAGGATGACCTCGCGGATCTCACGATCTTCTTCGCCAGAGCTGCCGGAGTCCGCGGGCGACTCCGATGCCGCGGCGTCGACCGCGACGGACCCGGAGGGCGCGAGGCGGCTGAGCAGGTTGGCGATGCGAAGCTGCTCCGGCCCGACGCCGCCGATGGGCGAGAGCGTGCCGTGCAGCACGTGGTAGACGCCGTTGTAACTGCGCGTCTTCTCGATGGTGGCGATGTTGGTGGGCTCTTCCACAACGCAGACGATGTGCTGGTCGCGAACGGCGCTGGTGCAGTAGCCGCAGGGATCGACGTCGGTGATGTTGTTGCAAATAGAACAGAGGCGAAGCTTTTCGCGGAGCGCAAGGATGGCTTCGGCGAGGGCGCGGGCATCGGCATCGCTGGAGCGCAGAACGTGGAAGGCCAGCCTTTGCGCAGACTTGGTGCCCACGCCGGGCAGCTTGCGCAGTTCGTCAATCAGGCGGGACATGGGCTCGGCGAATCGCTGCATTGGGTCAGGCTACTCCAGTTTTTTATTCCAGGCCGGGCAGGTTGAGGCCGCCCATCAGCCCGGCGACCGAGGACTTTATCGCCTCGTCGGCACGGCGGCCGGCTTCGTTGATGGCGGCGGCGATGAGGTCCTCGAGGAGTTCGATATCGCCGGTGGAGGCGCCGAGCGCGGTGGGCTCAATCTTCAGGCGCAGGACCTCTTTCTTGCCGTTCATGCGCACCTTCACCATGCCGCCGCCGGTTTCCGCCTCGACGATGGTTTGGGCGAGCTTCTGCTCCATCTGCGCCTGCATCTCTCGCGCCTGCTCCATCATCTCTTTCATTTTGCCAAGATCGGAAAGGTTCATAGATAGGTTCGAGGTACCAGGTTCGAGGTTCGAGTTGACTGCGATGTTGTCTAGTCGGGATCGCGGAGGTCGATAACGGTTTGGACTTCTGCGTTGAAGAGCTTCTGCGCCTGCTGCACCATGGGATGCTCGAGGGCTTGGGCGTGGACCGATCCGGTGCGGGCGGCGCGGGTTTTTTTTGCCGCAGCGGGAGTGCCGGCCAGCAGGGTGAGTTTGTGGATGCCGCAGGCGCGGAGTGCATTGCGGGCGATCTTTTCCGCCTCCGGGTTCATCACCACGGGGAGCATGGTTTTGGAGAGTTCAGTCTGCACGGAGGCTTCGCCGTTGGCGATGGTCCAAACCGCGTCGGCCATGGCGTCTGCAGCGGAAGACAGCTTAGCGGCGGCGAGGGCTTCGACAACGGCTTGCTGCGGATCGGATGCACCGGCTTCGGTTGCGAGCTGAGGTTGGGCGAGCGGCACCGTCTCGGACATTTTGGCTGGCGTCGGGACGCCTTCCAGCGCGGGGCGTGACGTCGGAATGGGAATGGGTGCGACGGAGACGGCATTCGCTCCACGAATCTCCGGCACGGGATGCGCGGCCACGGCGGAGACGTTGATCGGCGCACTAGTGGTCGCTTCGGGCCGGCGGCGGTTCCTGTCCTGCTCGAAGGGCGAGAAGGCAGGCCGGGCAGGCGCGGCGGAGTGGGTGGCGGAGGCTGGTCTGGGCGGCGCGGGCGCGATGCGCGGAGTGGTGGTCACGGCGCTTCCGCCTCCGCCTCCGACCTGGCTGAGGGCCTCTTCAATGGGCAACAGGCGGCGCAGATGGACGAGCTTGAGCAGGCCAAGCTCGAAGTGGAAGCGCTGCTCCTGTCTGTAACCCAATTCATCAAAGGTGCGCAACATGACCTGTAGAAAGCGGGTGAGCTCTTCCTCGCTGAAGAGAGCGGCAGTGCGGGCGGCGCGACGCTGCTCGTCGGGAGAGACTTGCAGGAGCTCGCTGCCGATGCCGTCCGCGGTCTCGCCTTCTGCGGATAGCCCGGCCACCTTGGCGATGAGCGTATTGCGCAGGTAGCGGACACACTGGCGGGCGAGCTGCGCGGGCGAATTGCCGGCGTCGAGCAGCTGGTTGGCTACCGTCATCACTTCGGCCGAGCGGTTGCCGTCGACGGCTTCCATCATGCGCTCGAAGACGGCGTTGGGGACGGTGCCCATCAGCTCGCGAATCTGTGCGGCGTCGAGGCGCGCGTGGCTGCCCGTTCCATCGGCTGAGGGCTCGGTGGGCGCGCTGGCGATGGCCTGGTCCATGATGGAGAGGGCGTCGCGCATGGAGCCGTCGCCGGCCTCGGCGAGCAGGGCGAGTGAGGTGTCGTCGGCGTGGACACCCTCGGCGCCCGCGATCGCGCGCAACTGGCCGAGAATGTCGACCAGCTTGACGGCGTGAAAGCTGAAGTGCTGGCAGCGC
>CAZAXI010000297.1:0-4551 GCA_964489045.1 uncultured Granulicella sp.
CGCAACAGGCAGCCGAGCGCGCCCGCGAACACGCCAGCCACTTCGTCTCCCTCGTATATGACACGCTCGCATCCGGCTTCGACTCTGCCATCCCGCCGGTGCTCAGCTCGCCCTTCGATGCCGAGCTCTTCGGCCACTGGTGGTTCGAAGGCCCCATGTGGCTGGAGGCCGTCTGCCGCATCCTGCACGAGCATTCCACCGGCATCGCCACCATCACCTGCAGCCAGTATCTCAAGCGCTATCCGCGCGCCGGCTTCATCGCCATGCCCGAAGGCTCATGGGGCGCCGAAGGCAATCACCAGGTATGGCTCAACCCGGAAACCGCGTGGACCTGGACTCACATCTATCCCGCCGAGCTGTACGTCCGCGAGGTCGCCACCGCCAGCCACTGGCGCGACTCCGAAATCGGCATGCGCATCGTGCAGCAGCTCTGCCGCGAACTCCTGCTGCTTGAATCATCCGACTGGCAGTTCCTCATCACCACCGGTGCCGCGCGCGACTACGCCGAGTCCCGCTTCCTCACCCACAATGACCAGTTTCTCGAACTCAAATCCATCTGGCAGGCTTTCACCCACGACGGCGCACTCAGCCCGCACATGGCCACGCGTCTCGCTGAAATCGAACACCGCGACAGTATCTTCCCCCGCATCGATCCCGGCTTCTGGGCCGAAGGCGCCTCCGAAACCCGCACCGAAGCCGCATC
The DNA here is from genome assembly GCA_964489045.1 of uncultured Granulicella sp. GTDB lineage: Bacteria > Acidobacteriota > Terriglobia > Terriglobales > Acidobacteriaceae > Edaphobacter. Next base: position 704 of record CAZAXI010000297.1, read on the forward strand.
CGAAAACCACACTGAGGCCCCACCCGCCGCCAGAAAATCCGTCGCCGCCGAGCACAGTGCCCAAGCCGCTCGCGCCGCCAGCCTTAGTTCGGGCTTAGGTTAATTTGGCGAAGGCTTCTCCACGCGATCGATCACCATCACATCCACCTGCGTCTTCTCGGCAACAAGATTCAGTCCAAGCTGCCGCTGCATCGCGGTGAACAGGTCCGGAGCATCCGGCACGTCCGACGCCGGCAGCTTCGGCGGATTCCCGCCAAACTGCGTCTGGTCGGGCAAGAACGTAACATTGGCGTCGTATCGTCCCTTAATGCCTGTCTGGTCAACCACCGGTTTGTCCAGAACCAGCATCTGCAGAAAGTCCGTGAAGTCCGTCATCGTCCCGTTGATCAGATGGAGCGTCAAGCCGCCCTTGCCGGGCGATGCGCCCATGCCCGGCAAGTTCCCCTGAACGGTTTGGCTCGGCGTCAGCTTCTGGCCCGTCTTCCCCACAGTCAGCACATAGGCCACCATCTCTCGCTTCTCATGGTGAAACGTCAGTTGGAACCGGTCCGCCAGCAGCTTCCGGAAGATGCCGCGCATCTGCTGCAGGTTCGGCGTGCCTGGCTGGTCGGGTACCGCATCTATATCGTATCGATCGTTGCTGGACCATCCCGGAAGCCCCACCAACTGCTTCACCTGCACTCCGTAAGCAAACGTGACGACATCCTCCAGCGATCCGTTCAGGACCATCATGTGCCGGCCCTTCGGGAAAAGCCCCTGCAGCCTCGTCCCTCCCGAGGGATTCGGCTTGATCGTCGCCACATCGAACGATGGGTCCGCATCCGCGGCCATCGGCTTGTCCGCCTTCGGCGCCTCTGGAATCTCCCACGCCGTCTCCGGCGTCGCCCGCACCAGCACCAGTGGAAACGGCTGCGACCCCTGCGTCCACGTTCCCGTCATCGTCTTGCCGTCGTCACTTACCTTCCCCTCGAAGCCGCCGCCGATGATGTCGATCGTCATCTTCACCGTCGAACCCTGCTTCGTCACTGAATTCACCGGGATGGCCTGTGTAGTCTGATCGATGCTATAGAACTTCGCGCTCCACCCGTCCTTCTCGCCCTTGTACACATTGAAAATGACGCGCAGATCCTTGCCCGCCTTCAACGTCCCCTGCCAGTTGCCCGAAATGTCCTGCCCGAGCGCCGCAGTCCCAAACAACGCCACCAGCGCAACCATGCACACCATCAGCTTCTTCATTGAACAACTCCATCCCGCAACAACGCCACCATCCTACACCTCCAACAAAAATCCCCCTTGGCCTCAGTCACTCCGTCTCAACCCGATAAACCTCTGGCGTCTCAATCCTGAACCCGGTCTTACCCGCCAATTGCAGCAGATCGCGATCCCCACTCACCAACACGTCCGCTTTGCCGGACTGCGCCAGATTGAGAAACGCCTGGTCCTTCACATCCCTGCAAACCGCGGGGCATCTGGCTCTCACCGCAACGATCTCGCAGTAGGGCAAATACTCGGCGAGAAGCTCGCGCCGGTCCTCGATCGAAAGCTGAAACTTCGGGTAGCCCAAAACCCGCGCCAACTCTTCAGCAGTCTCCCGCGAGATCAGAGGCACGCAACCACCCTCCGCCCAATGAAGACGCAACCACGCCAATCGGCCCTGCCCAAACAACAGCGCGGAGACGACCGTATTCGTATCGAAGACGACCCGCAGCGTCACTTGCCGCCGCGCGCCCAGGAGACTGCCGCGGCAACGTCGCCCTCATCGATGCCGAGCTGCGAGAGTCGCGCACGCACTTCGTCGGCACGGCTCTCGCGCAGCGGCCGTAGCACTATGCTCGCCCCGTCCGTACTCACGTCAAAGTACTCCACCCCGCCAAAGTGGGTAACAACTGCCTTTGGCAGCGTGATCTGATTCTTGCTCGTCTTCTTGGCCAGCATCTCAACCTCAGCAAGGAAACACGGAAACAAGGATATCTTACCACAATTCCGCAAGAACGCCACCATCCTTTAGCTGCGGGGCCGCCCCAACTCCCGTAACCACGCCGCCTCTACTGCCCGCTCTCCGTACCCCGCATAAACGCCGCCACATCCGCGTGGAACTGCTTCAGCACCCCCTCATTCACATACACCATGTGCCCGCTCGGGTAGTAGTGGTAGCTGATATTCGCCTGCAGCTTGTCCGGAATCGGCAGGTGGTGCATCTCGAACATCCCTTCAAAGAACGGCGTCGCCAAGTCGTAGTACCCGCCTGCCAGCATCACCTTCATCTTCGGGTTCGACTTCATCGCAAACGCCAGGTCCGGCATCACGTTCGTCCCGCTCCACTGCCCCGTCGCCGGAGGCCCGTTCGGCGCGTGGTGGCGCATGTCCCAGGTAAAGTCCGGATCGCTGTACGCGCCCGGGATATACGTCTGCTGGTCCCCGTACTTCAGGTCCTTGCGCAGATAGCTGTTGATCGCCGCTGTGTACGCGGCCGAGATCGCATTGCTCTGCGGGTCGTAGTCCGCCTCTTCGCTCAGCGGGTCCATGTCCGGCCCTTTATACCGCGAATCCAGCCGCCCGGTGGTCGTGTCCTGGTCCAGTTGCAGGTCCTTCTCGAACATCCCGCCGTCGATCCGCAGATTCGCCTTCAGCAGCAACTCCACCGGCAGGCCCGTATACTCATGCAGCTTCTCCGCGACCGCCTGCTTCCGCACCGCCGGCAGTTCGCTGCCCGCCAGAAGCGCGCCCATGTAGTCGCCCAGCGCGTACTGCTCCACTTCCTTCAGGAACGGGTCCAGCGCCGCCGGTTGGCTGGGCAACTTCTTGTGGTAGAAAGCCGTCGCCGCATAGGTCGGCAGCGCCAGTGCGTACGCCTGGTCGATTCCGGGGTTCCACTTCGGCCCGTCGACGCTGTTGTCGAAGCTCAAAATCTGCGACAACAGTATGACCCCGTTCAGATCGACGTTTTCCAGCAGCGCGCTCAGCACCGCCGACCGCGGCGTGCCGTAGCTCTCCCCCAGCAGGTACTTCGGCGAATTCCACCGCTCGTACTTGGTTAAAAACTTCCGGATGAACCGGTCGAACGCGTGCGCGTCGCCGTCGACCCCCCAGAATGCCTTCTCCTTGTCTTTGCCGAAGATCCGGCTGAACCCCGTCCCCGGCGCATCGATAAACACCAGGTCGCTCACATCCAGCAGGCTGTACTCGTTGTCGACGATCTTGTATGGCGCACCCTCCTGGTGCTCCGTGTCGGGAGTCGCGACCCTCCGCGGCCCGAACGACCCCATGTGCAGCCACATCGTCGACGAGCCCGGCCCGCCGTTATACAGGAACGTCACTGGCCGCGGCCCCGCACCGGCGTCCTTCTTGAAGTACGCCACGTAGAAGATCCGTGCCGTCGCCGGCGCCTCATCCGGCTTCTCCACATCCAGCGGCTTTACCCCCGCATTTGGCACCAGGTTGCCGTCAAAGTCCAGCGTCGCGTCCTGCGCGTCGGTTGATCCCACCGTCAGCGTCCCCGCCACCGCCTTGTACGCAATCGCCTGCCCGGCCACCGTTACCGTCCCCTCGGTAGTCGAGTCCGGGGTCGGCGCAGCCGGCGCAGTCACCGCAGTTCCCGTCACCACCACCCTCTGCTCCTTCGCAGCGGCGGCCTTGTCCTGCGCCGGCCCCATCGGCGCAATCCAAACCAGCATCACGCCCACCGCCGCCCACGCTTCGCTCTTCACACCCATCCAGTCCATCCTCCACGCATTGAAGTGAATCCGTAGTATACCGACCCAGGCAACCCCGGCGCCCGGTCCAAATCTGATCGCTCGAACCTCGAACCTCGAACCTCGAACCTCGAACCTCGAACCTCGAACCTCGAA
>CAZAXI010000298.1:0-4548 GCA_964489045.1 uncultured Granulicella sp.
AGGTCTCGATCGCCGAGCGCTGCATCAGGTACACCAACTGGCCGTCGCGCAGGATTGCAATCGCCGGCGAGCTTGGCGGATGCCCCGCAAAGTAGCTGCGCGCCTTCTCCGTGGCCTCGCGGTCCTGCCCCGCAAACACGGTGATCGCCTGGTTCGGCGTGGTGCTGTGCTGCAGCGCCAGCCGCACCGCTGGGCGCATCTTGCCGGCCGCGCATCCGCACACCGAGTTCACCACCAGCATGGTGGTGCCCGGCTGCGCCAGCGCCGCGTCCACCTCGGCGGCGGTGCGCGTCTCCTTCAGCCCTGCACGCGTCAACTCCTCGCGCATGGGGATAAGCATGATCTCTGGGTACATGGAATTCTCCTCGGGAAGCCGCGGTCGAACACTGCTCCTATCCCCGATTGTACGGGTCCGGGCGGCGGCGTGCCACTCGCACACTGCCAAGGTTCACTGGTCACAGTGCCCCCGTCACCGCATTGCTCAGCCTGCAACCCACCCATGCACTACTCTAGAGGGCGTGACCCTTCTCGAAAATGTCCCGCTGGCCCCATACACCACGCTCGGCGTGGGAGGTCCTGCCCGCTGGTTGGTGGAGGCGAGTGACGAGGACGACCTGCTCACCGCCGTCCGCTTTGCCCGTGCCCAGGGGGTTCCATTCTTCATCCTCGGCGGCGGCAGCAATCTTCTGGTCAGCGACAGCGGCTTTCTCGGTGTGGTCATTCACATGGCCGCCACTGGCTCCGTCTGGACTGGGGAGTCCAATGGCCTTGCCGGCATCGTCGCCAACGCCGGCGCCAACTGGGACTCGGTGGTGCAACTCGCCGTCGAAAAAAACTGTGCCGGCATCGAGTGCCTCGCCGGCATCCCCGGCTCCGTCGGCGGAACGCCCGTCCAGAACGTCGGTGCCTACGGCCAGGAGGTCTCGCATACCATCGCCAGCGTCCGCGCGCTCGACCTTGACGCCGAAAAGGAGGTCCATCTTTTTCCCGCCGATTGCGGCTTCAGTTATCGCCGCAGCATCTTCAATGCCACCCGCCGCGGCCGCTACGCCATCACGCGCGTCGTCTACTCACTGCGACTCGACGGCTCGCCGCACCTCGCCTATCGCGACGTGAAACAGTACTTCGCCGAACGCGGCATCGCCCAGCCCACGCTCGCCGAGACCGCCGCCTCGGTCCGCACCATCCGCGCCCGCAAAGGCATGCTGCTCGACGAAGGCGATCCCGACTCGCGCAGTGCCGGCTCCTTCTTCAAGAACCCCATCGTTCCCGCCGCGACCGTCTCGCGCCTCGCCGTCATCGCCGGCTGCCGCGTCGACGAGGTCCCCCAGTTTCCGCCCGGCTCCTGGGTTGCGCCCGCCGACGAACTGGTCAAGATCTCCGCCGCCTGGCTGATTGAGCGCACCGGCTTCCACAAGGGGTTTCGCATGGGGCAGGCCGGCATCTCAACCAAGCACACCCTGGCGCTGGTAAATCTTGGCGGCGCTTCAGCAGCGGAGATTGTCGCACTGCGGGATGCCGTAATGCACGCGGTCGAAGCCCGCTTCGCCATCCGCCTGGAACAGGAGCCGGTCACGCTGGGCTTCGCACATCCCCATTGAGTTGCGCCAGCAGCCGCGCTCGCTCTTCCGCTAGTACTACCTCCACCGGACCCTGCTCGACCAACTTGCCGTCCGCGATCTTGATCACCTCCGCGCCGAGCTGAAACGCCTCCGCCACATCATGCGTCACTGATAAGATTTGGCCGTTTCTCATGTCGCCCTGCCTATCCAGAAGCAGAGCGATCAGTTCGTCCTTCACCTGTGTATCCAAGCCGGAGAACGGCTCATCAAGCATCAGCAATCGGCCGCCGCCATCACTCGCAGCGCGCGCCAGATTCGCCCGTTGCGCCTCGCCGCCGGAGAGCTCAGCTGGGAGCTTGTCCGCGAGATGCAAGATGTGAAACTTCGCCAGAAGGCTTGCAATGCGCCGGTATCTCTCCTCGGCCGAATCGCGGACATACAGCGCCAAGCCGTAATTAATATTCTCTAGGACCGATAGATGAGGGAATAACGCAGGTTGCTGAGGTGCCAAGCGGACGACTCGCCGCCGTGTCGGTAAAAATACCCCCGCGTCCGTGTCTACAAATGTAAATCGCCGCTCTTGGTCCGTGTCCGGACATACCGTGCTGACGATGCGCGCATGGTCAGGCCTCAATAGGCCTGCGATCGCGCGCAGAATGGTCGTCTTTCCCGAACCCGAAGGGCCAAACAGGACCGTCCAGCGTTGCTTGATCTCGAACTCTACATCGAGTTGCAATGCGCCGAGACGATGGCGAATGCGCACCGCATGACGAGGCGCCAGCGGCTTCAGCATCTGTATCGTGCTTCGCTTTGCCTCAGCCAAGCAGTGGCCTCCTCTCCGCACCGCGCCAGTAGATGACAATCAGCGTCACCAGGCTGAATGCCAGCAGCGCGGCAGCCGTTCGGTTTGCCGCAGCATAGTTGAAGTCCTGCACCTGGTCGTACAGCGCAATCGACAGCGTCCGCGTTGCGCCGGGAATATTCCCGCCCAGCATCAGCACCACGCCGAACTCGCCCACCGTGTGGGTAAAGGTCAGCACCGCCGCCGTTACCAGCGACGGCTTGGCCAGCGGCAGAGTAATCGTTCGAAATGCGCGCAGCGGCGATGCTCCCAAAGTGGCCGCAGCCTCCAGCAGCGCCGTATCCACCGCGCGGAATCCTGCCACTAGCGGCTGCACTGCAAACGGCAGGCTGTACAGCACCGAACCCACCACCAGCCCGGAGAATGAAAACGCCAGCGGATGCCCCAGCACCCGGATGATCAGTCGCCCCGGCGCGGTCAGCGGCCCCAGCGCGACCAGCAGGTAGAATCCCAGCACCGTCGGCGGCAGCACCAGCGGCAGCGCCACCACCGCCTGGGTCAGCGCCCGTGCCGCACCCGCCCCGCTCGAAATCCACCACGCCACCGGCAGCGCGATGAGCAGCAGCAGCGCGGTGGTGGTCAGCGCCAGGCGCAGCGTCAGCCATAAGGCTTGCGTATCCATGTCGCTACAAGTGTAGCCGCTTCAGGTGTATTGAGAGGTCGGCTACCGCACCGGATCGAGCCCGTATTTCGGCAGGCTTTGCTGCACCGCCGGCGACCGCAGCCAGTCCAGGAACGCATGTGCGTCGACCGCATGCTGCGAATTCTTCATCACCACCGCGCACTGCCGAATCTCCGGGTACGCCCCCCGTGACACCCGCACGAACGTCCCAATCTCCATCATGTGCGGCGTCGACGCCGAGGTCAGCGAGATCAACCCGAGCTGCGCATTGCCCGACTCGACGAACTGCGCCGCCTGCGCAATGTTCTCCGCCTGCACGATCTTCGGCTTCATCGCGTCATACAGCTTCATCGACGTCAGCGCCGCTACCGCCGCGTGACCGTAAGGCGCGTGGTCGGGGTTCGCGATCGCCAGCGACGCAAACTTGCCCTCCCGCAGCGTATTCTCCGTCAGCGGTTGCAGCGGCGAGTCCTTGCGCGCCCATAGCACCAGCGTTCCGCGCGCATAGGGGATCGGCACAGACGAATCCGCCAATCCCGCCGCAACAATCTTCTCCGGAAAGCTCTCGTCCGCCGCCAGAAAAAGATCGGCCGGGTCGCCGTTCAGAATCTGCGTCGCCAGCGTCGCGGACGACCCATAGCTCACCACCAGCTTGATCCCGCTGGCATGCTCGAACGCATCGGCCAGCGCGGGCATCACCGGTTGCAGGTCCGCTGCGGCCAGCACATGGACCTCGCGCGGCGCGGCTTGTGCGCGGCAGCAGGGAAGCGCCCCCAGCAGGCACACCAGCACCACCCAAAGATTCATCGCCCGTTGACGTAGCTTCGCCGTCTTCATAATCCTCCGCTTACAATAGGGTAAAAGGTAAGCGAAATGAGTACGACCCATCAATTACGATGCACGGATTGCGGTGCGCGGATCGCTGCGGACGCCGGCAGCAGCGACTTTCGCTGCCCCGAATGCAACGGCCTCTACGAGGTGGTCTACGCCTGGAGCCCCGGTGCCAAAGCCTCCAGCCCGGCCTCAGCCCCTCCCGTGCCCGACGTGCGCCTGCCCAATCCCGGCGCCCTCCGCTATCGCTGGCAGGAGCTCCGCACCTCCACGCTTCCCGTCGATCAAAGCGGCGTCTGGCGCTTTCGCGACCTGCTCCCGATCCTTGAGAACTACAACAACATCGTCACCCTGCGCGAGGGCAACACTCCGCTGTATGAGATGCCTCGCTGCGCCGAAATCGCCGGCGTCGACTGGCTGCTGGCCAAGCACCAGGGCATGAACCCCACCGGCTCGTTCAAGGACACCGGCATGACCGCCGCGATGTCCGTCGCCGTCGAGCGCGGCTTCAAGTGGGGCGCCTGCGCCTCCACCGGCAATACCTCCGCCGCCATGGCTGCCTACGCCGCGCGCGCCGGCGTGCGCTCCATCGTCTTCATCCCCGAGGGCAAGATCGCCTGGGGCAAGCTCTCGCAGTCCATGGACTACGGCGCCATGACCGTCCAGCTCAA
>CAZAXI010000299.1:0-4516 GCA_964489045.1 uncultured Granulicella sp.
TGTGCCGGACCAGATTCGGGCGAATGTGTTTCTGCGGCACCTGGCGGGATGGATTGCGGACCGCGCGGCGGGCAAAGACACGATGCCGAATTACATTACGATGCGGCTGCCGGACGATCATACGGCGGGGACGACGCCGGGCGGGCCGACGCCGACGTCGTCGATTGCGGACAACGATTTGGCGATCGGGCGGGTGGTGGAGGCGATTTCGCACTCGGCGTACTGGGACGACACTGCGATTTTTATTCTGGAGGACGATGCGCAGAACGGCGCGGACCACGTGGATGCACATCGCAGCCTGGCGTTGGCGATCAGCAAATATGCGCCGCAAGAGACGGATGGCGGGGCGTTTGTGGACAGCCGGTTCTACTCTACGGTGAGCGTGGTGCGGACGATGGAGACGCTGCTGGGATTGCCGCCGATGAATAACAACGATGCGCTGGCGTCGCTGATGGGCGAGGAGTTTACCGGGCCGGGCGATCAGCAGCCGTTTGCGGCGGATACGACGAACCAGGACAATGGGCTGATCTATACGGCCAATGGACCGCGGGCGGTGGGCGCGAAGGCGTCGGCGAAGATGGACTTCACGCACGCGGACCGCGCGCCGGTCCAGAAGCTGAACGTGATTCTGTGGAAGGATGCGATGGGCGATGCGCCGGTGCCCGCGCAGTTGCTGGAGAAGCAGAAGAAGGCGAAGAAGGATGACGATGACGACTGAGCTCAAGAACAAGAACGGAATACGGGGATTCTTTCCCATCGGCTTCGCTCAGGGTCAGAATGACAAACGATTTTGTGACGAGTGAGGGCGTGGATGGCAAGTGAGAAGTTGGGGCCGTTCCGGCTGGCGCCGTGGTTCAGTCCGCGGCCGTGGGGAAGGAAAGATTTGCGGCCGTGGTATGCGGCTACAGGGACGACAGAGCCGGTGGGCGAGGCGTGGCTGACCGGGCCGGAGAGCGTGGTGGAGACCGGTGCGTTCGCGGGCAGGACGCTGGCGGCGGTTGCGGCAGAGGCAGGTGAGGCGCTGCTGGGTGCGGCGGGCGGTGCGGAGTTTCCGCTGCTGGTGAAGCTGCTGTTTCCGAATGACAAGCTGTCGGTTCAGGTGCATCCGGATGACGCGCAGGCGCAGGCGATGGGGCAGCCGCGGGGCAAGACGGAGTGCTGGTACGTGCTGGAGGCGGAGCCGGGGGCGAAGATTGCGCTGGGGATGAAGCAGGGCGCGACGGTGGAGGGGGTGCGGGCGGCGATTTCCGCGGGGACGATGGAAGAGTGGATGGAGTGGGTGCCTGTGCAGGTGGGCGACATGGTGTTTGTGGATGCGGGGACAGTGCACGCGATCGGGCCGGGAGTGGTGCTGCTGGAGACGCAGCAGACGTCCGATACGACGTTTCGGATGTATGACTATGGGCGTCCGAGGGAGTTGCACGTGGAGCCGGCGCTGCGAGTGATGAAGCTGAAAACCGCGGCGGGGAAGGTTCAGCCGAAGAAGATGGATGGATTTGTGCGGCTGATTGAGCAGAAGTATTTTGTGGTGGACCGGTATGAGGTTGGCGAGGAATGCGAGGCTGTGATCCCGATTGCGGAAGCGGGGTGCCTGGTGGGGTTGAAGGGCCTGGGCGCGGTGGAGAGCGGAGGCGTGGAGCCGGTGGAACTGCTGCCCGGGCGGGCAGTGGTGGTGCCGGCGGAGGTGGGTGAGGTGGTGGTGCGGAGCAATGCGGGGGCGGAGTTTGTGCGGTGCTGGGCGCCTTAGGAATAGTTCTCAGTTGTCAGTTCTCAGTTGTCAGTTCCTGGTGTCAGACGGAAACGGCGGATCGGGTAGGATGGTGCGCGGATCGATTTCAGGAGGGGCGATGCGGCGTGGCGGGATTCTGATTACGGGTTTGATTGCGATGAGTGGGGCGATGGGATTGGCGCAGGCGCAGGTTGCTCCTGCGGCGGCGGCTGCGCAGCCTGGTGGGCGAATGAGCGGGGGGATGGCATGGCCGTCCAATCTACCGGAGCCGGTCGCGCTGTGGGCGAATGGAGCTCCGGGGGCGCTGGGATCGAGCGAAGAGGATACGCCGACGATTGCGGCCTTTATTCCGGCGGCGAATCCGACCAAGACGGCGGTGGTGATTGCACCGGGGGGCGGGTATCAGCACCTGTCGATGGTGAAGGAAGGGTCGGATGTGGCGGCGTGGTTGAACGCACACGGGGTGGCGGCGTTTGTGCTGCGATACCGGTTGGGAATGAAGTATCACTCGCCGATTGAGCTGGGGGATGCGCAGCGGGCGATCCGGACGGTGCGGGCGAATGCGGCGAAGTATGGGATTGCGCCGGACCACATTGGGATGTGGGGATTTTCGGCGGGCGGTCACCTGACGGCGAGCGCGGGGACGCTGTTCGATGCAGGGAATGCAGCGGCTGCGGACCCGATTGAGCAGCAGAGCAGCCGGCCGGATTTTCTGATTCTGTCGTATCCGGTGATTACGATGGAAGACCCTTACGTGCACAAGGGATCGCGGACGTATCTGCTGGGCGATGCGCCGACGCAGGCGGAGATGGATTCGATGTCGCCGGAGCTGCATGTGACCGCGCAGACGCCGCCAACGTTTCTGTTTACGACGACTGACGACAGGACGGTCCCGGTGCTGAACAGCGTGATGTTCTACTCGGCGTTGGTGAAAGCGGGGGTGCCGGCGGAGATGCACATTTTCCAGCATGGCGCGCATGGGTCGGGGCTGGCGCCGGCAAATCCGCAGTTGCGGCCGTGGACGGACATGCTGATCAAGTGGATGCGCGAGCGCGGGTATGCGGCGGCGGAAACGCCATAGGAGTGAGCGGAGTCCCACATCTCAGAGGCGAGATGCTGACCTCAGCGAGCAAGCTTGCCGGGGACCCGAGATGTGGGGCACCCGGCGCGGGTGTGGAAAAAATGCGGATGGCGGAAGCAGTTTTACGGTTTGCTAACAGCATCCTTGTGTACAGTGGCGAAGGCGGATGAAACGCCAATGCCGGGGAGCTGTGCCGTTCGTCACATTGCATGCAGCGATCACGGCGAGAGGATAGAGTCGATCGGATGCTGAGAGACCTTTTCCCGGCCAAGGGGACAAGGCGCGGCGACCGGTTGGTCCATTTCAGAGACAGGTGATCGGCTGATGCGTTCGAAGCTTGGGAAAGTGCTGCTGGTATTGTGCCTTGGGGTGTTGGCGGGTTGTCCGCTGGTGGGAGTGACAAAGGCGAGGGCACAGGTTGCTTTGCCGGCGGCGGCGGGGTCTCGGGCAAGTTCCGAGGCGGACCGCGTTGCGGCGCTGGAGAAGAGGCTGGACGACCAGACGGCGGCGATTGCGAAGGCACAGACCTCCGGAGACAACGCATGGATGCTGACCGCGGCGGCGCTGGTGCTGCTGATGACCGGGCCGGGGCTGGCGCTGTTTTATGGCGGATTGGTGCGCAAGAAGAACGTGCTGGGCACCATGATGCAGAGCTTCGCCATGATGTGCGTGATCACGGTGCTGTGGGCGGTGGTGACGTACTCGCTGGCGTTTGGCAGCGGGAACGCGTTTATCGGCGGGCTGCACAACATGTTTCTGCGGGGGGTGGGGCTGGAACCGAGTGCGTATGCGCCGACAATTCCGCTGCAGACGTTCATGGTGTATCAACTGATGTTTGCGATCATTACGCCGGCGCTGATTACGGGGGCGTTTGCGGAGCGGATGAAGTTTTCGGCGATGCTGGTGTTTATGGTGCTGTGGGCGATCGTCGTGTACAGCCCGATGGCCCACATGGTGTGGGGCGTGGGCGGACTGCTGAATGCGGCGACGGGGAAGTTTCCGTGCCTGGACTTTGCGGGGGGCACGGTGGTGCACGTGACGTCGGGGGTATCGGCGCTGGTGACTGCGCTTTATCTTGGGAAAAGAATTGGGTATCCGAAAGAAGCGATGCAGCCGCACTCGGTGGTGCTGAGCTTTATCGGGGCGTGCCTGCTGTGGGTGGGCTGGTTCGGGTTCAATGCAGGTTCGGCGCTGGCGTCGGGAACGCTGGCGACGTCGGCGTTTGTGGCGACGCACTTTGGCGCGGCGGCGGCAGCGATTGGGTGGAGTGCGGCGGAGTGGATTCGGAATGGCAAGCCTTCGGTGCTGGGAGCGATCTCCGGCGCAGTGGCGGGGCTGGTGGCGATTACGCCGGCCTCGGGGTTTGTGACTCCGATGGGAGCGCTGTGGATCGGACTGGCGGCCGGAGTGGTGTGCTTCTACATGGTGGTGAAGGTGAAGACGTGGTTTGGGTACGACGATTCGCTGGACGCGTTTGGGGTACACGGCGCGGGCGGAACGCTGGGAGCGCTGCTGACGGGCTTCTTTGCGAGGAGCGTGATCAATCCGGCCTTCGGGGCGGGCAAGGCGACCGGGTTGTTCGAGGGGAACTGGCACCAGCCGGTCAATCAGCTGATCGGCGTGGCAATTGCGTGGACGGTTTCATTGACGGGAACTCTTATCATTCTGTTCATCGTGGACAAGACGATTGGGCTTAGGGTAAGTGA
>CAZAXI010000300.1:0-4514 GCA_964489045.1 uncultured Granulicella sp.
GAGCGCATGCGTTCGCCGATGCGATCACCAAGCGTTTCCTCGCGCATTGCGGCGCGGATTTGCCCATTTGAACCCGGCTCGACGCCGAGCGGGGCGGTATTTGCATAGTTGGTGGTGATGATGGTGGTCAGCCGGTCGTTATAGCGCGAATTCAAAACTTGCGCGACAGTGTCCCAGACCCACTCGCTTGGCTTCGCCGCGCCCAACTCGTCCAGCACAAGGACCTCCGCCTTACAGATGGGGCGCAGTATCTCCATCTCGGTCGCCTGGACGCTTTGGTTGTAGCTGTTTTGGACTTCCTTCAGCAGTTCACGATAGTCCCAGAAGAGACCAGAGGCGCCACGTTCCGCGATCACGGCTTGCAGGATACCAACTGCCAGATGCGTCTTACCGACGCCTATAGAGCCTGTGAGCAGTAGCCCTGTGCCACCACTTTCGATCGGATATCCCTCGACGAACTTTCGAGCCCGCATGTGCGCTGCGGCAAGCGTCTTATTGGCACCGCGGAACCTACTCTCATAGCTATCAAGTGAGCAGTGCTCATATCGTTTGGGGATCCGCGCGCGCTCGAGCATCCGGGTCGCCCGTTGCGCGAGGCGACACTCGCACGGCCGCGCAACGTTGCGGCCATCCTCCTGCACAATGCACAGTCCCGAACCATCACAAGCGCTGCAGACTTCGGCCATATTCTTTCTGTCAGTTCCCGGTAGGGCGATCCGCGCCCAGCCTAAAGCTGATGATTGTCACTATACCTCAATAGGCGCAGTATTCGGCGTAAGTCTCTATATTCGAAGTAGATGGGTCCTGGGAGGGCTTAGGGGCCGCACCCCGCCACTCGGTAATAACACTTGAAACGCACGATAACATGTGTTATGTTAGCGTGCATAAAGCGTGAAGGAGCCGCAAGTGCGTCCCGAACTCCATGAACTCGAATGCTATGTTCACGACGCTCTGGGCGTTTCCGTGAAGGCCGCGCCGTGGAGCGGAGCCGTCCGCTTGCCACACTTCCTCAAGGAAAGGTACAGGTTCGCACAAGCGGAGCTGCTAGGACTCCACGCCCTTTTCGTCATCGACACCAATGCCGAGGAGCAGTCGCCAGCGACGGTGCGCAAGCACCTGGATATGCTCCAGACCAAGCAGCCCGCCGACCTTATCTATGTCCGCGCGCAGGTGACGGCGTACAACAGGAAGCGGCTGATCGAACAGAAGGTACCATTCATTGTTCCGGGTAACCAGATGTACCTGCCGATGCTGGCGATAGATTTGCGAGAGCATTTCCGCAGAATCCGCGAGGAGACTCCAACATTCAGCCCGTCAACTCAGGTTGTCGTTCTCTACGTATTGCTCCGCGATGCAGGGCAAGTGCTTATTCCAACTGAAATGGCCCCGCTGTTGGGATATTCGGCCATGACGATGACCCGCGCTTTTGACGAGTTGGAGACTGCGAGCCTTGCTGAAGTAACGATCCGCGGCCGGGAGCGTTGTCTGCGTTTCAAAGGAGGCCGAAGAGAAATCTGGGAGAAAGGTCAGCCCTTCCTTCGCAGCCCGGTGAACAAACGACTGTTTATCCGCCGCACCGAAGGCGCGGAAGGCACTATCCGTTCGGGGCTCACAGCATTGGCACACTACAGCATGCTGGCAGCGCCGGCGTACACAACCTATGCGCTGAGCCGGGAGGATTGGAAAGCGCTGCGGAAACGACACAAGATCATCGAAGTGCCAGCTCAGGACCCGGATGCCAGCGAGATTGAGGTCTGGTGGTATCCGCCCACGCTCTTCGCCGAGCACGGTATCGTCGATCCGTTGTCACTTTACCTTTCTCTTAAGGCCGACCACGATGAGCGCACTGAAACTGCACTCGAAGAGATGATGGGGAAAGTCAAATGGTAAAAGGTTTGGAAACCTTCCGTGAGCACTTCCGAAACTATGCCGACCGCTATGTGCTCATCGGTGGCGCCGCGTGCGACATCGCCATGACAGGCGCCGGACTCGCATTCAGGGCCACAAAGGACCTTGACATCGTTCTCTACGTCGAGGCTTTGGATGCCGCGTTCGTCCGGGCATTCTGGGAATTCGTGCACGCGGGCGGCTACGAGGTTCAGGAGAAGTCAACCGGCGAGAAGCAGTTCTACCGCTTCCAGAAGCCCACAAACGCGGACTATCCTTTCATGCTGGAGTTGTTCTCGCGGCAGCCCGATGTACTGCAGGTTGCCGAAGGCAGCCACCTCACGCCGCTACCGACTGAGGAGGATTCGTCCAGTCTTTCGGCGATTCTTCTGGATAACAACTATTACGATTTCATCCGCGCAGGCAGACAGGAGATGGACGGAATCCCCATGGTGGGCGCCGCGCAACTGATTGCTTTGAAGGCTCGGGCATGGCTTGATTTGACAGAACGCGAAAGGCGCGGTGAACAGATCGACAGCAAGACGATCAAGAAACATAAAAACGATGTCTTCCGGCTCTACCAGATTCTCGATCCAGGCAGCGCCCCAGCGGCCCCGGAGACCGTCAAGAAGGATGTTCGCGAATTCATTTCCCGGATGCGCGGCGAGGATGTTGACCTCAAGTCCCTGGGGCTGCGCACCGGAACTCGCGACGGCATTCTGGCAGAAATCGCGAGCGTGTACCGTCTCGCTGAGAGTGAATAAGAGAACGGTTCCCGCCAAGGCCGCTACGGAAGGTCGGCGGGTCCAGTATTGCGGCCCAGCCGACGGCTACGAAGGTGGTCGCCCAAACTGTTTATTTCTTCGGGCTAGCACTCAGCCTTTGGTCCTGCGGGCGTTCATTGCTACCTTTTGGTGACATTGGTGCTTTTCTGTGCGCAGCCGCATTCTATACTGCTACGGGCAACTAAGTGGTAGTGGTATAGTTAAGGGTATGAAGCAGGCAGGTGTCGCCGCTCGACCTCAGACCATACTACCAAGCGTTTCGGAGTTCTTTGCGGCGACCGGGATACTGGCGCACGCCAGCGGGCTCCGTTTTGAGTTCCGCCCGGGCCAACTCCAAATGGCGCTATTCGTAGAGAAGGCGCTCATCGAGGGCTCGCACCTGGTTGTGGAGGCAGGGACCGGCACCGGCAAGACTCTCGCTTATATTTACCCATCGTTGCGCTTCTCCCTTATCACCGGAAGGCGAATCATTTTGTCGACCGGAACCAAGAGCCTCCAGGAGCAGTTGTTTTACAAGGATGTCCCGTTTCTGGAGTCGATTCTAGGGCCTCTCAATATTTGCTATATGAAGGGCCGGAGCAATTACCTCTGCCGGCAGAAACTTCAGGACATTCACCAGTCATCGCTTACCGGGGCGGAGGCCTTTCACTTCAAAATCATCGAAGAGTGGGCTAAGACAACGGAAACAGGCGATCGGGCAGAGATTACGGCGTTGCCCGAGAAAAGCACTCTCTGGGGCAGGATCGACGCCCGCACAGACGCCTGTGTCGGCAAGGATTGCCCTCATTTCCTCGACTGCTGTGTGTCGGAGATGCGCCGACGCGCCGCGGACAGCAACCTCGTCATCATCAACCATCACCTCTTCTTTACCGACCTCGAAATCAAGATGAAGGCCCCGGAGGCGTCGGTTCTGCCGGCTGCCTGCGCCGTCGTCTTTGATGAAGCGCACGAGTTGGAGCATATCGCGTCGGACTGCTTTGGAGTGGCCGTCAGCAACCGCAGGGTTGAAGACCTGATTTGGGACGTGCGCAAAGGGACAAGCGACGCAGCCCGCCGAGTCGAGGTCTTCAAGGTAGCAGGCACGGTTGCCGATCGATTCGCGCTACTGTGGGACTGCTTGCCGGGAAAGAAGGAGCCAGCTCGCATTGTTTTCGACGGTCGCCCAGAGTTTGTTGTTGCGCGGAATGAGATTTATTCGGGTGTCCTGACATCTCTACAGCTTCTTCACAGCATTCTCAAGGCCGTTGCTGAGGATGATGAAGCGGTCACGGCACTTGTTCAAAGAACAAGTCAACTCTTCTCAGAACTTCGCTACCTTATGGAATCAACGGCCGACTCGGCCGTGTTCTGGATTGAGAGGCGACTCGCCGGCCACGGGAGTGCGTTGAACACGTTTATTCAGGCAACCCCTATCAACGTCTCTGAAATTCTATCGGCCAGCGTGTTTGAGACGTACGATACGACAGTTCTCACGTCAGCGACCCTCGCGGTTCAAAAGGGATTCTCGCATGTGCGACGTGCGCTGGGAATCGCCGAGGCGGACGAGGTTATCGTCCCCTCTCTCTTCGATTATCCAAAGCAGGCGTTGCTATATGTGCCAAAGGATATCCCTGATCCACGCGATGATGGTTTCTTTGACTCTGCAAGGACACAGATTATGGAAGTCCTTCGCATCTGCGAGGGGCGGGCCTTCTGCCTGTTCACGAGCTACGAGATGATGCAGAAGATGTACGAGGCGCTGAAAGACGACCTTCCGTATCCGCTACTGCTGCATGGCGCCATGACCAGGGGCGAACTCCTCTACCAGTTCCGGAAAACGCCGCACGCGGTCCTCTTCGGCAC
>CAZAXI010000301.1:0-4466 GCA_964489045.1 uncultured Granulicella sp.
TCCCCGTGGTTGGATAAGTAAAGAGCTTGGGGATATCGCCCTCGGCCGTGCCCTTCGCTCCCGGCGCGCCCTCTGGCCATAAAACGATGGACTGCGCGAAGCCCGCAGGTGGCGGCGTGCTCCTCGTAGGCCTCGGTAGAGCTGCGGGCGTCTGCGGCGCGGCGGCTGTTGGAGTCTGGGCGGCAAGCGGAATGGTCAGTAGAAGGAGGGTGGCGGCGAGGAGGTGTCGATTCATGCCCGAGAGCATACCGCACGGATACAACGTCTGTGAAACATCGCTCGGTGGCAAGTGGCGAGGACGGTGCTTAGCGTGAAATGAGGAACGAAGTTCTCGATGCTCTGGATTGATTTTTCCGATCTAACCACCCATAGTGGTGGGAATGCTTGTCGCAGAAAGCCCGTCCATCCCTCCGCCAACACGACCTGCAGTGATGCCCAAGGCAAAGGGCGACCCGTACTTCATCAGTGCTCGCGTGGGAGCGGAGGAAGCCGCACGGGAGCTCAACGTAGACCTCATCTGGGACGGCCCTACAAGCCTCGACGCATCTCAGCAGAACGAGCTCGTAGAGACGTGGATAACCCGTTGCGTAGACGCCATCGTGGTCGCGGTTGAGAACAAGGGCAGTATCTCGACCGTTTTGCGCAAGGCGCGCCAACACGGTATCGCGGTCCTTACGTGGGACGCGGACGCTGAACCGGATGTGCGGGACTTCTTTCTCAACCAGGCCACGCCGGAAGGCATCGCCAACGCCTTGACCGATGAGGCGGCTCGCCTTCTACCGCCGAACGGCCAGTTTGCGATCATTACCGGAGCATTGAGCGCTGAAAATCAGAACGAATGGATCGCCGACGTACGCAAACAACTTGCGGCGAGGTATCCCGGCCTCACTCTCGCGACAATCCAGCCGAGCGACGACCGGGACAAGGCTTTTGCAGACCCAGACGATTCTGAAGGTCTATCCGCAGGTCAAGCTGGTCATGGCGATATCCGCTCCCGCCGTTCCTGGCGCTGCGGAGGCGGTTCAACAGTCGGGGAGGAAGGGAATCAATGTCATCGGCCTTTCTCTCCCGGCAATTTGCAAGCCCTATGTTCATAGCGGCGTGGTGCAGACAATCTTCCTTTGGAATACGCGCGATCTCGGATACCTGACCGTTTACTCAGGTTGGCTCGACGCCCGAAGAGGGATTCCGCCCCACGCAACTTCGATCGATATCGGGCGGCTCGGGACGTTGCAGATCAGGGAAACTCAGGTCATCCTGGGTACGCCGCTTCTGATTAACAAGGCGAATATCGATAGCCTGACCTTCTAGTGGGTGTGCGTTGAATGAGTCATCCAGGCGCCTGAGTACCCATTGATGGCGTGCGACTGCGGGCGATTCCCCCAAATTGACATGCCTGCATTTCATCACATACAGTTGCGTGCTGAGACCCATCAATATTGGCCGAGGCGTTCGGCCATCTAGTTTGCCAGATACCTTTTCAATCAATCTGAATAGCTGTCTTGGAGTACCAAATGTTACATCGTACACAGGTCCGGGAGGCTATCGACACCGGTGCGGGTGTTCTAAGGCTCGAACCGTCATGGGTGCCGCGTTCCTTCATGATCCCTGGCCGCAGGTTGAAGCTGCACCCGGACGATCTCTATGCTTTCGGTGGCCACCGCGGCGGAATCAACGAGCGCTGGTTTTCCTCGACTACGAAGGCTGCAAACGGCCCCGACACCACACCTGACGAAGGATTGAGTTATGTTCATTCTGCCTCCGGCGAAAGATTCCTGCTCAAGGATGCCGTCGAGACGGCCGGCGATCTGCTGCTCGGCGCCGATGTAATGGAGCGCGAAGGCGGGTGGAATATCCTGTGCAAGTTCTTCGACAACATGGGACCAATTCCGCACCACATGCATCAGACCGAGGAGTTTGCCAGCCTGGTCGGCTTTAAAGGCAAGCCCGAGGCCTACTACTTTCCACCCCAATACAACCAACTGAGCAATAACTTCCCCCACACGTATATGGGCCTTGAACCCGGCACCACTAAGGCGGATCTGCGCCGATGCCTGGAGCGCTGGAACCAGGGCGACAATGGCATCCTGCTGCTCTCGCGCGCATACAGGCTGGAGCCGGGAAGCGGATGGCAGATTAATCCTGGCATCCTGCACGCTCCAGGATCGCTCGTGACTTACGAACCGCAGGTCAACAGCGATGTGTTTGCCATGTTCCAGTCGGAGGTGGAAGGGCGCATCGTTCCATGGGAGCTGATGACAAAGGACGTTAAGCCGGAGTTCCACCACGATCTTGACTACCTCATTGGCATGCTCGACTGGGAGGCCAACGTCAACCCGGAGTTTGCGAAATCCAATAAGACTCACCCCACACCGGTGTACCCAGTCGTAGAGATGGAAGAGGCAGGCTATCGCGAAATGTGGATCACGTATGGGACGCGGTTTTACTCGGCGAAGGAGCTGACCGTGCTGCCTAAGCGGACTGTCACTATAAAGGACGCAGCAGCGTACGGGCTCATTCTTACTCAGGGTTACGGCACATTTGGGCAGACTCCGGTCGCAACGCCTTCGATGATTCGGTTCGGTCAGCTGACGGAGGACGAGTTGTTTGTTACGGCGGCCGCAGCCGGCGAGGGGATCGCGATCGAGAACCCAAGCACTACCGACCCTCTGGTCCTCTTGAAGCACTTCGGTCCTGGCAATCCCGACGCCGAAGCCCTTCGAAAAGACAAGCGCTAACTGGACTTGGCAGGAGCGGGTCATGACGACAGGCAAACATCAGCTTCCTGCCCTCCACAATGCGATGTGGCCAGGGCTCGTAGGCAAAGGGCCGGGCTCAGAACCGGCGATCGATCTCGATACCATGCTGAGCCTGACCGCCGCGGCTGAGGTCGATGGGACGAGATTTGACGGAGTCGATCTGTTTCTCTCGTCGCCCCACACAGATATCGATTCGACGTATGACGATCTGAAGCTACTTGCCGGTAAGCTGGCTGATTACAACCTTGTGGCCGGCTCTCTGGTGGCTCCCGTGTGGCCGCCTGCCGGCGGTGGTTCCGCTATGGGCTCGGAGGAAGAGCGCCGGCGCTTCCTTACCCAGGTGAGGAAGGCGTGCGCGATCGGTGAGAAGTTGCGCAGCCTCGGCATTCGCAAGTATGGCATTGTGCGCATCGATTCAGCCGCAAGCCCGGCGGACTGGGCGAGCGATCCGGTAGGCAACACCAGGCGGATCGCGGAGACATTCCGCGAGGCTTGCACCATCGCTGAGGGATACGGAGAACGCTTGGCAGCGGAGGGTGAGATCTGCTGGGCAGGCATGCATGGCTGGAAGCACATGCAGGAACTCCTTGAGTTGGTCGACCGGCCACAGGCGCTCGGCTTCCAGGCAGATATGGCGCACACGCTGCTCTACACGCTCGGCTACAACTCGCCAGAGAGCAGGATTCTTCCGGAAGATTTTGACTGGTCCAGTCCTGAGATCCTGATGAACGCGCTACGTCAGGTGACCGATGTGCTGCGTCCATGGACGATTGACTTCCACATAGCTCAAAACGATGGCACAGTGAAGGGTTCGGGATCGCATGACAAGACTGGCCGCCACTGCCCGCCCAATGACCCCAACGGAAAGATGGACATCGTCAAGGTCGCCGGCCTTTGGATGCGGGACGCCGGCGGTGTACCGACGCGAGCCTTCGAGCATATCTGCTGGGACGGGTGCATGTTCCCAAACTCAATGATGCTGGCACCCGAAACATGGCGAAACATCCTGACCGCGATGATCGATGTGCGTGACGCTCACGGCTGGGATTGAACAGGGGGAGACGAACACCTTGGCTACAAAGAAACCGCTTAACATCGGGCTCGTCGGTTATGGATTCATGGGGCGTACGCATTCGAATGCGTTCCTGCAGGCCCCGCGCTTTTTCGACCTTCCCTTTCAGCCGGCGCTCACGGCTGTGTGCGCGCGCAATGTCGATCGTGTGAAAGGTTTCGCGGAGAACTGGGGCTATGCATCCATTGAGTCGGACTGGCGTGCTCTGGTCGATCGTAAGGACATCGATCTAATCGACATCGCCAGTCCAAATGACACCCACGCAGAGATAGCTATCGCCGCGGCACAGGCCGGCAAGATGGTTCTTTGCGAAAAACCGCTGGGCCGAATAGCGGATGAGGCAAAGTCGATGGTCGATGCCGTCGAAGCCGCGGGCGTCTCCAATATGGTTTGGTACAACTATCGCCGAGTCCCTGCAGTGACGATGTTGAAGAATCTGCTGCAGGAGGATCGCTTCGGCAGGATCTTCCACTATCGTTCACAGTTCCTGCAGGATTGGACAATCTCCCGTGATCTGCCGCAGGGTGGGGAAGGGTTGTGGCGCCTGGATGCTTCTGTGGCTGGCAGTGGCGTCACCGGAGACCTGCTTGCCCACAATATCGATATGGCGCTTTGGTTGAATGGGCCGATCGTTG
>CAZAXI010000302.1:0-4462 GCA_964489045.1 uncultured Granulicella sp.
AGAAGACGTTGCCGTCGCGCAGGCGGTCGAAGCTGTCGCGATAGGGCGCGCGCTGATTCAACGCATCGGGATCGGTCGACAGCATGGTAAAGCCGTGAGGGTCGGTGATGCTGACGTCCTCCACCGTAGGCGAGTAGCGCAGAATGCCGTCCATGGTGCTGGAAAGATCGTCGCTATTTCGCAGCGCGTCGGTGACGGCGGCATACAGCGCCTCGTCGGCCTGGTCGCGCGGCACATTGGCAGGCGGAGGATTTTGGACGAGGCCGGATTTGAGAGCCTGCTCGGTGGCCAGCAGCACCTCGCGGGCGAGCACATCGTTGGCGGCGGAGGTCTGCTCTATGCGCTGGCGGAGAAGTGCCCCGAGGAAGAGGACGGACAGAACGAGCACGATGCCGAAGGTGAGTCCGGTGGCCGTAAGCACGAGCTTCGTTCTGAGGCGCATGGGACTACTCCGCCGTAACCGCCGGCACTTCAACCGCGAGGGCCGCAGAATCCGCAGTGGCGGCACTCGAATACTCCTTCAACTTGTTCTGCAACGTCTTCGGAGTGATGCCGAGGATCTCGGCAGCCCGGGTCTTGTTGTTGTGGGTGGAGAGGAGGGTCTTGAGAATAAGCTGGCGCTCCGCTTCATCCACGGTGGTGCCGACCTCTACGTGGATGGTGCGGGCGTCGTCGCGCGCGGGCGGCACGCCCTGGGCTTCGGATGCAGGAGTGAGGCGGGTCGCGTATCCAGGTTCGCCGAAGTTGGGCGGCAGGTGCTCGACCTGGATGAGGCCCGAACCGGCGAGGATGGTGGCGCGCTCGATGGTGTTGCGCAACTCGCGCGCGTTACCGGGCCAGTCGTAGGCCAGCAGCCGCTTCAGCAGGTCCGGCGCGATGCCGGAGATGGTGCAGGAGTGGCGCTGGTTCATGTCGTCGATCATCTTTGCGGCGATGGCGGGAATGTCCGCGGAGTGCTCGCGCAGCGGAGGCATGTGGATATTGAAGACGTTGAGGCGATAGAAGAGGTCGCCGCGCAGTTGGCCGCTTTGCACCGCCTGCTGCGGGTCCTTGTTGGTGGCCGCGATGACGCGCACGTCCACCGGTGTTTCGGCCTTGCTGCCCAGGCGGCGGAGCTTGCGGTCTTCGAGCACGCGGAGCAGCTTGGTCTGGGTGGCGGCCGGCATCTCGCCGATCTCGTCGAGCAGCAGCGTGCCTTCCTCGGCGAGCTCGAAGCAGCCGGCGCGGCGCTCGATGGCCCCGGTGAATGCGCCTTTCTCGTGGCCGAAGATCTCGCTCTCGATCAACGTCTCCGGGATGGCGGCGCAGTTGACCGCGACGAATGGCTTGAGGCGGCGGGAGCTGAGGTCGTGCAGGCAGCGGGCTGCGAGCTCCTTGCCGGTGCCGCTCTCGCCGGTGAGCAGGACCGAGACGTTGGAGGGTGCGATGCGCTCGATCATCTGGAAGATCGCCTTCATCGGCGGCGACGAGCCGACCAGCGCGCCGAGAACGCCGGCATCGCGGGACTGGCGGCGGGTGACTTCGAGTTCGACGTTGGTGTTCGCCTCGCGCTGGCTGTTGGCGTTCTGCAGGATGGTGCGAAGGCGCACGGGATCGATGGGCTTGGGGATGTAGTCGTAGGCGCCCAGGCGCATCGCCTCGACGGCGGACTCGATGGAGCCCTGTGCGGTGAGCACGACCACCACCACGCCCGGCTGCAGTTCCTTGATGCGGGCGAGCAGCTCCATGCCGTCCATGCGCGGCATCTTCAGGTCCGTGACCACGATGCCGGGTGACCACTGGCGCACACGGTCCAGGCCTTCGACGCCGTCGGCGGCGCCTTCCGCACGAAATCCCCATGAGGCCACCAGTTCCGTGAGCCCGGTGCGGGCGTGGGCTTCGTCTTCCACGATCAATACTTTTTCGAGCACTTTCACCTTCCGTACTGCATCTATCAGTATCCATTCTGCGGCGATCGAGGAGCAAGCGAGGCCGGTCCCTTGAGTTAGATGCGGTTTTGGCACAAAGCGTATGCCTACAGTAGCTTCCGGGACGCGGCTTCTGCGGCTATGCTTAGGCTATGTCCGATTCGCCTGCTGCCCCGTTTGACCCTGAGATACTGCCGCAGGCTTTTGCCGAGCTCCGCACTGCGGGGCCGGCTGCCGACGCGCCTGTTCTGTTGGATGTGCGGGAGCCGTGGGAGTTTCAGGCGGCCAGCCTGCCCGATTCCCTGCTGATGCCGATGGGCGACGTGACCTCGCGCGCGCATGCGGAGCTTGATCCCGACGCGCACATTGTGGTGGTGTGCCACCATGGGCAGCGATCGCTGTCGGTGGCGATGTGGCTGCGCGGGCAGGGGTTCGAACGGGCACAGTCGCTCGCCGGTGGGATCGATGCATGGTCGCGGGTGATCGATCCGAGCGTGCCGAGATATTGAAGACCTCAAATTGCAAATGCACGCCGAGGACGGCTAGGATGGCACGATCATGAGAGCATACTGCAAATTAGCGCGCCGCACCTGTTCGGTCATTCTCTCGGCAATCGTCCTCGCGACGGAAGCGGGCGCGATGGCGCAAGCGCCGGCAGTCGCACAGGCGCCAGCAGCCGCGCAGAACCTGCAGGCCGCCTTCGAGGTTGCCAGCGTCAAGCTATCTCCCCCTGACGCCGATCCTAAGACTGGCCTTTGGAGCCGCCCGGGAGTTGGCCGGTTCTTCGCGAGCCATGTTCCGTTCACCTTGCTTATCCAATTGGCATACGGGATCGACCCGAGCCAGATCGCCAACAAGCCGGGCTGGATGGATAGCAACCTCTACGATGTGGACGCCAAGCCGGAGGAAGGAGTATCCCTGACGCGCGAGGAGTTGAAGCCGTGCCTACAGGACCTGCTGCAACAGCGATTCCATCTGGTGGCGCATATGGAGACGCGCTCGGGACGTGGATATGCACTCGTGGTTGCTCAAGGCGGCCCGCACCTGACACCGGCGAAGGAAGGTCACTTTCCGGGTCAGCGCCACCCGGTATCATCCGGGCACTTGCATGCCTATAA
The DNA here is from genome assembly GCA_964489045.1 of uncultured Granulicella sp. Classification (GTDB taxonomy): domain Bacteria; phylum Acidobacteriota; class Terriglobia; order Terriglobales; family Acidobacteriaceae; genus Edaphobacter. The sequence goes on from CAZAXI010000302.1 coordinate 3,026, forward strand.
CTGTTCCATGGCGCAGCTCGCCCAATATCTCACCTCCGCAGCCGACTTTCCCGTCGCGGACCAGACCGGCCTGGCGGGCAGCTACGACATTGGTTTCGACTACAACCCGAAGCCTGAGGCTGAAAGCGCCCTGCCCTCTCTTGACGTTGCGCTCAAACAGGCAACAGGTCTTCTGCTGAAGCCGCAAAAAGTTCCGGTGGAGACGCTGGTGATCGACTCGGCAGACAAGGTGCCGACTGAGAACTAACCCGCGCTGCGTCCTGATCCGATGGCTAACGGGCGCGGGTGTGGTTGTAGCGCTGGGCGGTCGCGGGTGATCGATCCGAGCGGGCCGCGGTATTAGAGGGGCGGCGGCCCGATGTGGTTTACGATGCCGGGAGCGTCAGCCAGGAGTGGAGTGGGCACGGGTAGTGGTGCGGACATCAGTTGCTGCGCGAGTCCGGTTTTCACCAGAATGAACCACGCGGTGAAGCAGCCGGTAAGCAGAGCCCCTGCCGCTTCGACAGCTAAGTGTACCCAATGCGGCGGAGTCATGTGTTTCCATGCCAGCGACTCAATTCCCATGATCAGGTAGGCCGGAATAAGTCCAGCAACCATCACCACCGCGGCCGTCTTCCATACCTGCCTGGTTCGCGCCACACACTCGTCCAGAAACCCGCGGCCCGATCCGCGTTCGATGGCATACATCTGGAAGAGAAACATATAGCGACAAAAGATGGGAGCTGCGATGAATTCGGCCAGGATACCCATGACAACGCAGATATTCCCCTGCCCAACTGCGCCAGCCCCGCCGGCAGTCGCGCTAATGCCGCCGGTTGAACGCGTGAACTCATTCAAAATGGCCGTTACCACGCCTATCGCGATGGCTAAGGGCACTACGATTACCAGGAACCAGCCGAAGTAGCGAAGAAGCAGCCCGCCGGCCAGCGAGGCGAAACCGCGATACTGCAATGCCTCGCCAAATTGCCTGGCGCCCGGCTCCGCACCCTCCCCTGCGCGCAGGTACATCGACGTGACCACAACCTCGATGAAGCAGTTAACCCAGAACATTACAAAACCGCCGACAACGATGCGGAGGAGATAGAGGAGAACGTGGTTATCCTCTGGATGTTGCAGGTCTGGTTGAAACCAGGCGGTCATTGCGTAATACAGCACGCCCAACAACACAGGCAGGCAGGAAATTCGCGCGGGGAAGCGACCGAATGCACTGTTGGCCTCATGGATTGCAAGACGCACATCGAGGCTTTCGCTCATGCGGATCAGTATCTACAGGCGCGGCGAATAGTCACGTGAAATCGGCGGGCTGGTGCGGTAAACGGATTGCCCTCAGCGGGCGCGGGGGTGGGTTTCGTCGTAGACGCGCTGGACTTGCGTGGCGGTGAGCTGGGTGTAGCGCTGGGTGGTGGAGAGGCGCTCGTGGCCGAGCATCTCCTGGAT
>CAZAXI010000303.1:0-4439 GCA_964489045.1 uncultured Granulicella sp.
AAACCAAAACCGAGAAACTCCAGTTATCAGTGGATGAGAAACCGGGGGTAGGTCACTAGAAGTCCTCCCCCTTCCGGGAGAACGCGCCGGGGGTTTGGGCATCATTCCACACCCCCAACCGAACTTTTGTCAAGTGAATAATCTTGACAAATTGGCGCTGATGACAAAGGGCTTGCGAGGACGTATATACAAGCCAAATCTCTCGGTTTGCCTGCCGAATGGACGGCTAAGGGCTGAACCCGCTAATGGAAGATTTTGAGATTATCGCACCCGGAAAACAGAGCCAGACTGGCGGTCGCGCTGCTGTTTGCTTCTGGTTCTATTATATCGTGCCTGTCAAGCCGGGGCGCTGTGGTTGGCTCGTGGCTTGACACGCCGTGTCAACTGAGGTACAAAAGGTATCAAACCTAGTTACGGAGGATTTATGGCAACGGCGTATGCCAAGAGTGAACTGAAAGTAGCTGACGAACTGTATCTCGCATTGGCGTTGCTACATCGAGAGCAACCGGAAGCGGATGCTTTTACGGTTGACGCGGTAGTGAGGAGAGCCGCGCAGGAGGGTTTTGGAGCGCGCCCTGAGAGTTTGCGGGCCCATGCCCACGGTCATGCGGCTGCCAATCTGCCTCCGGGGAGGAATGGCCGGTATCGGCTGCTCTTCAAACAGGAGGACGGGCGCGTTCGGTTGTTGCGAGCCGCCGATTACATTCACCCGGATCGCCACCAGAAGCTGTATCCGGAGTTGCAGGATATTCCTGAGAAATACCATGAATTGGTCGAGTGGGCGAAGAAGCGCAGCGAGCAGGGGGGCGCGGATGTAGATGGTCGCGGTGGCTGGCTGGCGGGGCTTCGCCAATTGCGGGGATTGGGCCGGGATGCGTGGCGGGGAGTGGACCCGGATGAATATGTGCGCAATCTGCGGGAAGGCTGGGAATGAGCCGGGTCTTCCTCGACACCAATATTTTTATCTACCTGATTGAAGATGAAGGGGAGCTTGGACGCAAGTCTGTGGAGTTGATTGAACGACTGACGGCGCGGCGCGATCTGGTCTATACCTCGACATTGACGCTGGGAGAGGTTCTAACCCAACCGCTTTCCAAGGGCGACACGCGATTAGCTGATTTGTACGAAGAAAAGCTGGGCTCACCCGGCGTTCATTTGCTGGACTTCGACAGGATTTCAGCGCGGAACTACGCCCGCATTCGGCTTGACCGATCCATCAAGGCTCCTGACGCAATGCAGCTCTCGATGGCCGCAGCGGCACGCTGCGATCTGTTCGTAACGAACGACGAGAGGCTCAGCAAGAAAGTGGTCGACGGCATTCAGTTTGTCTGCGGACTGGATCGGGTTCCGGTTTGAGGGAGTTTGGTGGTAGTTCCTCCCACATCTCAGAGGCGAGATGTGGGGCACCCGGCAACCGGCGCGGGGAGATTCTGTCCCGAAATCCATCAAAGCCTTATCATCACTGCATGACGATGTTTGAGTTGCTTACGGAGACGGCCAAGGCGGATCGCGATCTTCTCATAAAGAATGATGAGGCGGGAGACGACTTCAATAAGCCTCGGGAGGTCGATTTTTCCTTTGTCACGAATGACGAGACGCGAGCGAAAGGCTTCACGGAGTACGTCATTGGCAAGAGCTACGGAAACGCGCAGATGAGCGAGAGCGAGTCGGGGGTATTTCGGGTGCTGGTGCTCATCAATATGCCAATCAATCAAAACATCATCAATTGCGTCTCAGGCTTCATGCTCTGCCTCAGCCGCCTCTTTCAAATTGAATACCAAGGATGGGGGTCGGTGGTTCAGTAGAGTGTCTACTCCCCTCTAAGCCAATCTCCCGCGAAGTCGCGTTTTCGGAAACTTGGGGTTGACGGTCGCCCATCTGGCTTTTGTTTGGGGTGGATGAGGCTAAGGGGGAGCGGCTATAGTCTAAAGGTAGGTGAGACATTCGATGCGGGCGATGAGGAGCGGCTGGCTGGGGCTGATCGGGCTGGCGTGCGCGGCCTTGGGCGGAAGCCTGGGTGCGCAGGTGGCGAAGGGCTCGTCTGCGCCGATGGCGGCGATGCCGTTGGCGGCTCCGATTGGCGCGAAGTTCTTTCCCCTGGCCGAGGTGCGGCGAGGGCTGCACGGGGTTGCCTACACGGTGTTCGAAGGGGTGACGCCGGAGCCGATGCCGGTGGAGATCCTGGGGGTCCTGAACGACGCGATCGGGCCGGGGCAGGACATGATTCTGGCGCGGCTGAGCGGCGAGAAGCCCGAGTATACGGGCGTGGTGGCGGGGATGAGCGGAAGTCCGGTGTACATCGACGGACGGCTGGTGGGGGCGATCAGCTACCGGATTGGGCAGTTCTCCAAGGAGGCGATCTGCGGGATTACGCCGATTGAGCAGATGCTGGAGGTGCGGGATGGGCAGGCGCGGGGTGGGGTGAAGCTGGCGGGAGTTGGCGGGCAGGGGCAGGAGCGAAAGACAAATACAGAGATTCTGAGCGGAGCTCAGAATGACGATGCCAGGTTGGGTGACGCTTCGAGAGAAAATGCGGGGGTTCTTCGCTCCGCTCAGAATGACAAGGAGTCGGGGGCAGTCTCGGCGGGTGGGGGCGAGGTGCAGCCGATTGAGACGGCGCTGGTGTTTGGCGGGTTTTCGCAGGACGCGGTGGCGCGGTTTGGGGAGAAGTTTCGCGAGTTGGGGATGAGTCCGGTGGCGGGGCTGGGCGGCGCGGCCGCGGCCGGGACGAAGCAGCCCGAACCGCTGGTTCCGGGGTCGGCGGTAAGCGCGATCCTGGTGCGGGGCGATCTGTCGATCTCGGGGACGTGCACGGTGACGTATGTCGATCCGACGCAACTGCTGGCGTGCGGGCATCCGATTACACAGTTTGGGCCGGTGTCGATGCCGATGACCAAGGCGGAGGTGGTGGCGACGCTGGCGAGCCCGCTGAATGCGTTCAAGATCATCAATACGACGGAGACGGTGGGATCGTTTACGGAGGACCGGGCGTCGGCGATTTTGGGACGGTTTGGAGTGGATGCGCGGATGATTCCGGTGGCGGTGGAGATTGTACCGGTTGCAGGCGAGGTTGCGGAGTCCGGCGTGAAGCAGGTTTCCGCGCAGGTGGAGGGGCCGGGAGCGCGGCTGCCGTTGCCCGACGCGGGGCCCGGGACCAGGGGCGGGATGCACTTCGAGGTGCTGGACAACCGGGAGTTGACCCCCGCGGCGATGATGGTTTCGGTGTACCAGAGTTTGTCGGGCACGAATGAGTCCGCGAACGATATGAGCTACCGGATGGACGGCGAGTTGACCCTGAAGGGCCTGCCGCCGGTGCGGCTGGCAGGGATCATGTCCTCGACCGAGCAAAACGCGGGTTCGATTGGCGCGGCGCTTTACGTGAATGAGAAGTTCTCGCAGCTCTATAGCAACGCGGTGGAGCAGCCTGAGGTTACGGGGCTTCGCCTGAAGATGGAGGAGATCCCGGAGAGGCGGACCGCGGTGCTGGAAGGCGCGCGCCTGGGCCGGACTGAGGCACACGCCGGGGAGACACTGGATATCGAGGCGACGCTGCATCCTTACCAGGCGGAGGCGCGGGTGGAGCGGCTGACGGTGAAGCTGCCGGACAGCCTGATGCCGGGGCCGCTGCGCATTGTGGTGAGTGACGGGGCGACGCTGGACCGGTTGATGACGCCGCCCGCGGCGGGGCCGTTCGGGGCAGCGCAGCATCCGCTGGCTCTGGCCGATGTGGTGGCGCAGATCAACCGGGCGCATACGAACGATCGCATCTACGTGACCCTGCTGGACCACACGGCGCAGGCAGAACTGGATGCAGAGTCGCTGCCGGGTGTGCCGCTGTCGATGGCGAACGTGCTGGAGCCGCTGAAGGCGGCGCAGAAGATGCAGTTGACGGGCGAGAGCGCGGTGGAAGCGGGATCGATGGAGACCGGATACGCGGTATCGGGGTCGCAGGTGCTGACGCTGGATGTTCGCTAGGGCCATTTGCCGGATTACCCATGGATATTTTGCTGCTGATGTAGCATCAGATGTGCTGCCTGCACTTGAAGGGCTGACGAAACGAGAGAGATGAAGACTCCGATGAACGCGGTTGAGATCCATGGATTGGCGGTGCATGCTGCCGGCGCACAGTTGGTACCGTACCGTTACGAGCCGGGCGAGCTGAATGCGAATGAGGTAGAGGTAAAGATTTCGCACTGCGGGGTGTGCCGCTCCGATATTCACCTGATCGACAATGACTGGGGGAACAGCAAGTACCCGTTCGTTCCCGGGCACGAGATTGTGGGGACGGTGTCGGCGGTGGGTGCGGATGTGAAGGACCGCACGGTGGGCGAGCGCGTGGGGATTGGCTGGCAGGCGGATAGCTGCGGCATCTGCGAGTGGTGCCGGCAGGGCGACGAACACCTGTGCGCGAAGTCGCAGGCGATCTGCGTGGGCCGGAA
>CAZAXI010000304.1:0-4402 GCA_964489045.1 uncultured Granulicella sp.
GCCAACCGCATTGGCACGTTCCACATGCTGAACGCGATGCGCCTGATGATGGAGCAGGGGCTGACGATTGAAGAGGTGGACGTGCTGACCGGGGCGGCGCTGGGCTGGCCGAAGACAGGCACGTTCCGGCTGGGCGACCTGGTGGGCCTGGATGTGCTGGTGCATGTGGCGGCCAACTTTGCGCCCAAGGCGAAGGAGATTGGCGACGAGCGGGCGGATGTGGTGCTGCCGGGATTTGCCGCGGCCATGTACCAGCGCAAATGGCTGGGCGACAAGACGCAACAGGGCTTTTACAAGAAGGCTGGTAAGGATGAGCAGGGCCGCGATGTGCGGCTGGCGCTGGATTGGAAGACGCTGGAGTACCGGCCCAGCGAGCGGCCGAAGTTCCCCGCGCTGGAGATGGCGAAGAGTGTCGAGCCGGCTGGGGCGCGCATCGCGCAGTTGCTGCATGGCGATGTGAGGAGGGATAAGGCTGCGGCATTCTACTGGCCGCTGCTGACGGAGCTGTTCACGTATGCGGCCAATCGCGTGCCGCCAATGCCGAACCCGATTGCGGCGAGCATCGTCGAGATCGATACGGCGATGAAGACCGGCTTTAACTGGGAGCTGGGGCCGTTCGAGATGTGGGACGCGGCAGGCGTGCGCGCGACTACGGAGAAGATGCGTGCGGCAGGGGCTCCGATTGCGGCGAATGTGGAGCGGCTGCTGGCGGTAGGGGAGACGTGGTTTAAGGACGACGCGTCGGTGCCGTCGGGGCGGCTGTTCTTCGATGCGGTGAGCGGTGCGTACAAGCCGGTGGTTGCGCCGGAAGGGACCGCCAGCCTGGCGGCGATCAAAGCTGCGCGCGGGGTGGTGCGGAAGAATGCCGGTGCGTCGGTCGTCGACCTGGGCAACGGCGTGGCGGCGATTGAACTGCACTCCAAGATGAACGCGCTGGGCGACGACATCGTGTCGCTGATTGCGCAGACGCTGAAGCCCGCGGGCCAGCAGGTCGCGGATTTTGAGGCGTTCGTCATCACCGGCGAAGGGGCGAATTTTTCTGTCGGCGCAAACCTGATGCAGCTCCTGCTGACGATGCAGGATGGCGAGTGGGATGAGATTGAACTGGCCATACGCGCCTTCCAGAACATGACCCAGGCGATCAAGCTATGCCCGCGGCCGGTGGTGGTGGCGCCGTATGGCATGTGCCTGGGCGGCGGCGTGGAGATTGCACTGCACGGGGCCGCGCGGCATGCGCATGCAGAGCTGTATATGGGGCTGGTGGAGGCCGGCGTCGGACTGATTCCTGCGGGCGGCGGGTGCAAGGAGATGCTGCTGCGGGCGCTGGATGCGGCTGGGCGGACGGATCTGCGCGGCGATGAGCTGGTGGTGTTTGAGGCGCTGAAGAAGAACTTCGAGACGATTGCAATGGCGAAGGTGTCGACCTCGGCTGCCGACGCGCGGGCGCTAGGGCTGTTGCGGCCGGCCGATGCCATCACGATGAACCGCGCGCGGCTGCTGACCGACGCGAGTTTGACGGCGAAGGCGATTGCCGATGCGGGCTACTCGCCTCCACTGGCGCGCACGGATATTCCTTTGCCTGGAGAGAGCGTGCTGGCGACGCTGAAGCTGGCGGTGTGGACGATGCATGAAGGCGGGTTCATCAGCGACCACGATATGAAAGTGGCGAACTGGGCGGCGTATGCGCTGTGCGGCGGGAAGGTGCAGCCGGGGACGCTGGTGAGCGAGCAGTATCTGCTGGATTTGGAGCGCGAGGCGTTTCTGTCGCTGTGCGGCGAGAAGAAGACACAGGAGCGGATTGCGTTTACGCTGAAGACCGGCAAGCCGCTGAGGAATTAGTCGAGGTTCGAGGTTCGAGGGCTGCAGTATGCGGGATGTAGTGATTGCGGCGGCGGTACGGACGGCGGTGGGGAAGGCGCCGCGGGGAGCGCTGCGGACGACGCGGCCGGACGATCTGGCGGCGTATGCGATCAATGGGGCGCTGGAGCGGGTGACGCAGCTTGACCGGTCGGAGATTGAGGATGTGATCCTGGGCTGCGCGATGCCGGAGGCGGAGCAGGGGCTGAACGTGGCGCGGGTGGCGAGCTTTCGTGCGGGGCTGCCGGTGGAAAGTTCGGCGATGACGATTAACCGGTTCTGCTCGTCGGGATTGCAATCGATTGCAATGGCAGTCGATCGGATTCGCGGCGGCGGCGCGGACGCAATTGTGGCGGGCGGCGTGGAGAGCATGTCGTTTGTGCCGATGGGGGGCAACAAGCCTTCGCTGAATCCGTGGCTGGTGGAGAGCTATCCGGGGTCGTACCTGTCGATGGGACTGACGGCGGAGCGGGTGGCGAAGCATTACGGGATTACGCGCGAGAAGATGGATGCGTTCGCCCTTGAGTCGCACCAGAAGGCGCTGGCTGCGATGGCTGCGGGACGGTTCGAGGATGAGATTGTGCCGGTTCCGGTTACGAATACGGTGATGGATGCGAAGGGCAAGGCGAAAGCGGCTGAGTCGGTTCTTAGAGTGGATGAAGGCCCGCGGGCGGATACATCATTGGAAGCACTCGCCAAGTTGAAGCCGGTGTTTCACGCCAGCGGGACGGTGACGGCGGGGAATTCGTCGCAGATGTCGGATGGCGCGGCGGCAGCAGTGGTGATGTCGGCGGAGCGGGCGGCTCAGCTTGGGATTCCGGCGATGGGCAGGCTGATTGCGTTTGCGACGGCGGGATGCGATCCGGAGGAGATGGGGATTGGGCCAGTGTTCGCGGTGCCAAAGGCGCTGAAGATGGCGGGGCTGTCGCTTGAGGACATCGGGCTGATCGAGCTGAACGAGGCGTTCGCGGCGCAGACGCTGGCGGTGATCAAACTGCTGGGGATGGATCCGGCGAGGGTCAATGTGAATGGCGGGGCGATTGCGCTGGGGCATCCACTGGGGTGTAGCGGCGCGAAGCTCACCGCTTCCCTGCTCCGCGAAATGCCGCGGCGCGGCGCGAAATACGGCATGGTGACCATGTGCGTCGGCGGTGGCATGGGCGCTGCGGGGATCTTTGAGGTGACTTGAGAGGTCGGTGTGGCTCAATTGCGATGTGACACATTTTGTGACACAATATCTCCATGCCGACTGTGAACATGCGCGGGTTGCGGGACACCAAGAAGTTGAAGACACTGCTGCGCCAGGGCAAGTCGATCGAGTTGCGCGACCGGAATCGGGTGATCGGGCGGATTGTGCCGGAGAATGAAGCTCCTAAGGAAGTCGAATGGCCTGATTTCGCGGCACGTCTCAAAGACATTTTTGGAGATCAGGTCTTCAACGCGGTGGGCGACCTGATTAAAGACCGGGAAGATCGCTTTTGAGCGTCTACGCCGATTCGAGTTTTCTTGTCTCAGTTTATGTGACAGACGTGCATACGCCTGAGGTAGTGCGCCGCCTGTCGCAGCATCCTCGACTATGGTTCACGCCTTTTCACGAGGTTGAGATATCTCACGCAATCGCCCGGCAGGTTTTTCAAGGACGTATGGCGGACGCGCGGGCCAATCGCGTCTATCAGGAGTTATCTCGCGACTGCGCTGCAGGTGTTTGGGCCCTCACCGGTTTTCCTGAGGCTGCGTTCACCAAAGCCGCGACGCTGGCGCGGACCTATGTGGCAGAGCTGGGCACTCGGACGCTGGACTCGCTCCACGTGGCGGCCGCGCTGGAGCTGAAAGCGGAACAGTTCTGGACGTTCGATGAGCGGCAGGCGAAGCTGGCGAAGGCCGCGGGGCTGAAGGTTTCCTAAGTCCAAACCGATTCCCGATCAAACCGTCGTACTATGGGCTCAGATCGAGGTAACACCATGGCCACGCTGACTGCACCACTTACTCCCACGAAGCGCATTCCCGGTGGGGCGTTTCTTATTTCGGATGCGACGGCTGCTGATTGCTTCTTTCCGGAGGACTTCAGCGAGGAGCAGCGGCAGATTGCGCAGACCGCCGCTGACTTTGCCACCAACGAAACGCTGCCGGCGCACGATGCGATTGAGGCGAAGGACTTTGCGGTAACGCGGCGATTGATTCGTGAGGCTAGCGAGTTGGGACTGACTTCGGTCGATATTCCGGAGGAATACGGGGGCCTGGAGATGGACAAGGTCACCTCGGCCATCGTGTCGGAGAATATCGGCAAGCAGGGCAGCTTCTGCGTGATTTTTTCAGCGCATGTGGGCATTGGGACGCTGCCGCTGGTGTGGTATGGCACGGCGGAGCAGAAGCGGAAGTACCTGCCCAAGCTGGCGACGGGCGAGTACGTTGGCGCGTATGCGTTGTCGGAGTCCACTTCGGGATCGGATGCCCTGAATGCGCGAACGCGCGCGGTGCTCTCGGCCGATGGGACGACGTACACGCTGAACGGCGAGAAGATGTGGATCACCAACGCGGGCATGGC
>CAZAXI010000305.1:0-4379 GCA_964489045.1 uncultured Granulicella sp.
AGGATGCCGGCTTTTTCGCGGGCGATTTCGGCGATGGTGGAGCCGAGGTAGTCCTGATGGTCGAGAGCGATGTCGGTGATGACGGAGAGGAGGGGATGGACGATGTTGGTGGCGTCGAGCCGGCCGCCGAGGCCGACTTCGAGGACGGCGATGTCGACGGGATGGCCGGCGCCGCCGTCGGCGGGGCGATCGGCGAAGTAGAGGAAGGCGAGGGCGGTGAGGGTCTCGAAAAAGCTGGGGTGGTGAGGGAGCTGGCCGGAGGTGACGAGGCGGTTGGCGGTCTCGTCGACGCGGAAGTAGAGGCGGGCGAAAGCCTCCTCGGGAATTTCGAGGAGGCTGGTTCGAGGTTCGAGGTTCGAGGTTCGAGGTGGGTGCGAGGGGCGAGGTGCGGAGACGCGGATGCGCTCGGTGACGCGGGTGAGGTGGGGCGAGGTGTAGAGGCCGGTGCGGAGGCCGGCGGCGGTGAGGATGCTGGCGAGCGTGGCCGCCGTGGAGCCCTTGCCGTTGGTGCCGGCGATGAGGACGGCGGGGAAGCAGGCTTGAGGGTCGCCGAGCGCGCGGGCGAGGATGCGCATGTGCTCCAAGTCGAATTTGCGGCGGGGCGCGGAGGGAGAAAGCTCCGGGGTGAGAGCGAGCAGATGGTCGACCGCCGCAGTGAAGGACATGAGCCCTATTTTAGTGTTCTTTTTGGTGGGATTCCGCGTCCTATAGGGTGCAGGGCGAAAAGCTAGTTGTCAGTTGTCAGTTGTCAGTTGTCAGTTGAAGGCAAAGACAAAAGCAAGGACAAAGGCAAAGGCAAAACCAAAAGCAAAGGCAAAAGCTGGGATTGCTGAATCCACTGGTGAAAGCCCATGTTGGTGTTGGTAAGAAATGCCGTGTTTGGGGTGGTGTTGGCGCTGGTGCTGTGGGGGCTGGCGGTGGAGATGCGCAGGAAGTAGTTGCAGGTTGTCAGTTGAAAGCACAAGCGCCACACGCGAGGGGCGAAGGCGCGGGCAACCCCAGGGGCGACGCGGAATGATATGCGTCGACCATGGGGTTCAGGAACGGGGGACAGCGGCTGCCGGCGTTATTGGCCGGATTGGGGAGCGCTGGAGAGCTCGAAGCTGACCTTGCTGAGATGGATGGCCTGGAGATTGGTGACCGCTCCATTGGTGATGAGGTCGACTCCGGGGTTCACGGTGTTCTTGTCGATCTCCTTTGCGGGAAAGGTGAGCACGGTTTTGCCGGCCTGGGTGAGGGTGACCTGAACGTTGCCAGTGCCGGTGTAAGCCAGCTTGTAGTTGCCCGCGGGAACCTGTGTGGACCCGATTTGGACGGCCTGGGGGATGACTACGTTCTGGGGCTTGGAGCCTGCGCCGAACGCGGGGGCGGCAAGCAGGACCAACATGGATGCGAAAGCGGCGAGTTGTTTCATAATGGTTCTCCTCAAGGCGCCTCGTGGGTTTCTGGGGAGCGAGGCCCTAGAAGATATACGATGCGGGTTGGCGGGAAGTCTCTAGCGGGCGATAATCGGACGGAATGGGCGGTAAAGGGCAGGGGACGGAGGACGGAGGACAGGGAACAGGGAATAGGGAACAGGGGACAGAGGACAGGGGACAGGGAACAGGGTGCGAAAAGAGGGGACGCCGGTGGGGTTAGTTGGGGGTGGGTTTTTCGGCGGAGTCGATGACGAGGACCTGGAGGGGGGCGGTGGCGGGTTCGAGCTTGAGGCCGAGTTGCTCCTGGACGGCGGTGAAGATGGAGGGGTGGACGGCGGCGGGGGAGTCGGCCGGGGTGTTATCGGGCGACCATTCGAGTTCGAAGTCGTAGCGGGCGGTGAGGCCGGTTTTGTCGATGACGATGTGGTCGATAACATAGCGCAGCCTGGCGGACAGGCCGTCGATTGGACAGTTCGAGGCTGCAAGGGAATACGGGGACCCGGATTTCGACCGAACGCTACATGCGTTCGCGAGCGGACCGGCCGAGGCAACGGGTTTCGATTGCTGCATTTTGAGGCCATTCCTGGCAACGACGAGGTTGAAGACGGGGAAGTCCCTGGTCTCGAAGTGGACTTTGAGGTGGAAGCGGTCGGCGAGCACCGCGCGGAGCATGTCGGCCTCCTGGCGGTAGGTGAGGTCTTTGACTTTGGGGATGTCGGCGGGATCGAACTTAGCTTCGAGGTCGAACTTGTCCGTGTCGATCCAGGATGGGCCTCCGGTGACTAACTTCGGATCACGCGATCTATGGTCGTCGCCATAGGCTTCCTGCACGAGTTTGTAGAGCGAGATGTTGCTGCCGGTATAGCCGTCAGGGGTAGGCCACAGACGCCAGCCTGCGCCCTGGCTGTGGGGCTTAATGCTGACCACACCGAAGGTGAGAGGTTGCGGGGTGGGTTGCTGGGCGAGGGTGGTGAGGGGAATGAAGGCAGCGGCGAGGAGCAGGGCGCGGGTGCGGAGGTGGGTCATGGTGGTTTGCGGGAGGTTCATTTGTGAGACGCGCGGGGGGTGGGATTCGCTCGGATTTATTTGGGTGGGTGGTGGAAGGAGGCATGTCTCAGGGGCTAAGGTGCTGAAAGAGTCGAAGCGATTCCGCTTGCATGTGGTGGGGTGCGAGTGTACGATTATCGGCCTTCCATAGGAGGTGGCAAATGCATAATTTGCTGCGCCTGATCGTTGTATGCGGGCTGAACGCGTTCGCACTGTTGCTGATTGCTTTGGGACTGGGACGGAACAACGTCGACCTGATGGTACCGATAAACATGATTCTGTTTGCGCTGGGGGCGGTGATGTATGTGCTGCCGACGGCGCTGGCGGTTTACCGGAACTGCCAGGCGGCGGTATGGATCACCCTGGTGAATGTGTTTTTCGGATGGACCATCCTGGGGTGGTTTGTGGCGATGGGCTGGGCCGCGACGGGCAAAGCGCCGACGCAGCCGCCGACGCTGGGAGTGCAGCCGCCGCGGGCGATTCCGGGACATTGAAAGGAAGCGCAACCGCGGTAGGCACGGCGAGCTGGCACAGTCGCCTTATGATCGGGGATATGCCGTGTGACTGCGAACTCGATTTGGAACGGCGGTGGGTGCGGGTGCGCGCGCGGGGCGTGGTGACGTATGCCGAGGGGCTGGCGATGCGGAAGAAGTTCCTGAGCGATCCGAGGTTCAGCCCGGACTTTTACCAGATCATCGATGGGCGGGAGGTGACGCGGATTGGGCTGACGACGGTGGAGATTGCGGATATGGCGAAAGATGCGGTGTTCAACCCGAGGTCGCGGCGGGCGATGGTGGCGCCGACGCGGGACACGTTCGATTTTGCGCGCACGTTCCAGCTCTTCCGGGGGATCAACGCGGGCAGCGAGATGATTCGGGTGTTCAAGACGGTGGAAGAGGCGGAGGCGTGGCTTAGCGGGTGAGCAAACACCGCCGCAGCGCGTTGCCACGGTTGCCGTATGATCGGGGAATGCCATGCGATTGCGAGGTCGATGCGGAGCGGCGATGGGTGAGAGCCCGCGCGTGGGGCGTGGTGACGTATGCCGAGGCGATGGCGATGCGAGCGAAATTCCTGAGCGATCCAAACTTCAGCGAGGACTTTTACCAGATCATCGATGGGCGGGACGTGACGCGGATGGCGATCACGCCGGCGGAGATTGGGCAGATGGCCAAGGATAAGGTTTTCAGCCCGAGGTCGCGACGGACGATGGTGGCGCCGACCCGGGACACCTACGATTTTGCGCGGATGTACCAGCTTTTCCGGGGGATCAACGCGGGCAGCGAGATGATGCGGGTGTTCAAGACGATGGAAGAGGCGGAGAAATGGCTGGCGGAGGGGTAAGCCGATTCACGGCGGAGTGAAGACGGTATCTATATATAGATGGGGGTGGGGGCGATAGGATAGGCGCAGCAGTTGTGAGGAGGGACGATGATGCGAGCGCTGGTTGGGATGCGGGTGGTGGTGATGGCGGGGTTGGTGATGGCGGGGTTGGGAGTTGGGGTGGGGTTGGGGCAAACCAGCCAAGGGGCGCAGGTGAACGCGGCGGGGGCGGGGGGTGAGGCGGGGAATCCGTCGAGCGCGGCGGGGATGGGGGACGCGGCGGTGTTGCGGGAGATTCTGGTGGAGATGCGTGGGATCCATAACGATGTAAGGCTGGGGCAGACGACGCAGATTCTGCTGACCGAACTGGAGGTGGAGCACGGCGTGGTGGACAAGGCGCTGGAGAAGCGCGACAACGCGCGGAACCGGGTGTCGCAGTTGCAGATGAATGAGAAGAACTTCGCGGCGCAGATTGCGCAGATGGAGCAGAACGCGAGTTCGACGATAGACCCGGTGCAGCAGAAGCAGATGGCGCAGCAGGAGCAGATGTTCAAGGCGAACATCGCGAACTTCAAGAGCCAGGAGGACGATGCG
>CAZAXI010000306.1:0-4378 GCA_964489045.1 uncultured Granulicella sp.
GTGGTGGCGGGCGTGATGATTCCCGGTGACGGCGAGGTGATCGAAGGCGTCGCGTCGGTGGATGAGTCGGCCATCACCGGCGAATCTGCGCCCGTGATCCGCGAAGCCGGCGGCGACCGCTCGGCGGTGACCGGCGGCACGCGCGTGCTCAGCGATGTGATCGTAGTGCGGATCACAGCGAACCCGGGCGAGACGTTTCTCGACCGCATGATCGCTCTCGTCGAGGGCGCCGAACGCCAGAAGACGCCCAACGAGATCGCCCTGAATATCTTGCTGGCCGGCCTCACCATCATTTTTCTGCTAGCCGTCGTCACGCTGGAGCCGTTCGCCGTGTATTCGGGCGCGCCGCAGACCGCGTTCGTGCTCATCTCGCTGCTGGTGTGCCTCATTCCCACCACCATCGGCGGACTGCTCTCTGCGATTGGGATTGCCGGGATGGATCGCCTGGTACAGCACAATGTGCTGGCCGTCTCCGGCCGAGCGGTAGAGGCAGCGGGCGACGTGAACACTCTGCTGCTGGATAAAACCGGGACGATTACGCTGGGCAACCGGCAGGCGTCGGAGTTTCTGGCCGCGGCCGGCGTAAGCAGCGAAGAGCTTGCCGATGCGGCGCAGCTTTCGAGCCTCCCGGATGAGACGCCGGAGGGCCGCTCGATTGTGGTGCTGGCCAAGGACCAGTATGGCCTGCGCGGGCGCGAGCTAGCTGGGCTGAATGTTGAGTACATCCCCTTCAGCGCGCTGACGCGGATGAGCGGCATCGACATGGAAGGGTGCAGCATTCGCAAGGGCGCGGCGGACGCGATCGCAGGCTATCTGAAAGAGAATGGGTCGATATTGCCGGACGAGGTAAGGGCCACCGTGGACCAGGTCGCGCGCAGCGGAGGGACGCCGCTGGTGGTGGCGAAGAACGGGCGCGCGCTGGGCGTCATTCATCTGAAGGACATCGTGAAGGGCGGCATGAAGGAGCGGTTCGAGCAGCTCCGCGCCATGGGCATCAAGACCATCATGATCACGGGCGACAATCCTCTGACCGCTGCGGCGATTGCGCGCGAGGCGGGCGTCGACGACTTTCTTGCTGAGGCAAAGCCAAAGGACAAGATGGACCTGATCAAGCGCGAGCAGGCGCAGGGCAAGCTGGTGGCGATGACAGGCGACGGCACGAATGACGCTCCGGCGCTGGCGCAAGCCGACGTAGGCGTAGCGATGAACAGTGGCACGCAGGCGGCGAAGGAGGCGGGGAACATGGTTGATCTCGACTCCAACCCAACCAAGCTGATCGAGATCGTTGGCATTGGCAAGCAATTGCTGATGACTCGCGGTGCGCTGACCACCTTCTCTATCGCCAACGATGTGGCCAAGTACTTCGCGATCATTCCGGCGATGTTCATGGTGGTGTTTCCGCAGCTCGCCATCATCAACATCATGCATCTGAAGTCGCCGGAGTCGGCGATCCTGTCGGCGGTGATCTTCAACGCGCTGATTATTGTGGCGCTGATTCCGCTGGCACTGCGTGGAGTTAGCTACAAGCCGATGTCGGCGGCGGCGCTGCTGCGGCGGAATTTGTGGATCTATGGACTGGGCGGGATTGTTGCCCCGTTCGTTGGAATCAAGCTGATTGACATGCTTATTGCGTCGATCCATCTGGTGTAAGGCAGGGAACAGGAAACAGAGGAAAGAGCGATGAAGAAGCATATTGTTACGGCGGTGCTGTATACGGTGGTGACGGCTGTGCTGCTGGGCGTTGTCTACCCACTGGCGGTGACGGGATTGGCGCATGTGTTTTTCCCCAAGCAGGCCGAGGGTTCGTTGATCGAGCGCAACGGAATGTTGGTGGGGTCGCACCTGATCGGGCAGACGTTCAGCGGGCCGGGATACTTCTGGTCGCGCCCGTCGGCTGCGGGGAATGGCTACGATGCGGGGAATTCTGGAGGCTCGAACTATGCACCCACCAACAGCGCGCTGACAACACGCGTGGCGGCGACGGTGCAGACGCTCAACCCCAAGGGGACCAATGGGCCGGTTCCCATCGATCTGGCGACAGCGTCGGGCTCTGGGCTGGACCCGGACATCTCACCTGCCGCGGCGTTCTATCAGGTGGCGCGCGTGGCCTCCGAGCGGCACATGAGCGAAGACGCAGTGCGCAACCTGGTTACGACGCATATAACGCCGCGCCAGTTCGGGCTGCTGGGAGAACCGCGAGTAAATGTTCTTGAACTGAATCTGGACCTGGACAACGCAACCAAGTAAGTGTCCGTGCTGCGTGGCCATCGGGATGTGACCAAGTAGGCTCCTGACTCCCAACGGATGAACCGCCTGTAATGTTTTCGGCGACTTCGATTCCCAGGTTCCGGCGGCTGGCCGGGCTGGGTGGAATCAGCGCCGACCTGTTTCTCAACCCACACCTTTTGGAACAGAGCCGCGCGTCACTTTCGGCCATCTATTTTCAGCAGTTTACGAAGGCTCCGCCGGGGAGCCTTTTGGAACTATCATGCGCGGGTCTGAGGCTCGACAAGGAACACCGCGTCCGTCCGTGAGAACAGGGCATACCGCGTTTCCAGGACCGACTCCCCTCGAATCAAGCATCGGCTATTCCGCGCCAACTTACACGCTCGATATGGGGGCCAGCCACCCGCATTCCCCTCCAGGATTCCCGTGCCGGCTCTTTTTATGAACCGTCGGGCAGCCTGAATGGTCGAGCCTCCGGCAAGTTGGATGTGGCGGGTGTATGCTCGAAGCAGTAGGCAATTTCTCCTTCTCGCCTCCCGCATTCCAGGCTTTGCCCCAGACGAGCACCGTTCAAGTACGCAACCGAACGACTGGGGCTGCGATGAGCCTCCTCAAGAAATGCGATGCAAAAATCGTCTATCCCTGAGTCGTAACAAGACCCGGGCATTCGTTCAGGCCAGTGGGACAAGCCCATAGTGCCAATCCTTCAGAGATCAAGCCCGACAGACCATAGGCGAACAGGCTGACTTTTGTCGAAGACTTCATACTGGAGCATTCTCTCCCTGGCTGCACATCACTTCGATCGGGATTTCAGGCAGCTCTCGAACCACGACCGCATCGAAGCTACGGTTGGCCCGGCAAAACGCCGGAAAGGCGCAGGTATGGATTGCCCAATCTGTATGGACCTGAAACGAGCGTACGAGGCTGGGCTCAGCGAGTACATCGAGGCTCGTTCCTCAGTATGTTTTCGGGCCTGCACAAGACTTGCTGCCAGGAAGAATGTCGAGATGGAACGCGCCAGGTACGAAGTGGAAGAACACCGGTTGGTATGCGTCTCAGCCGTCAGGGTGTTTGCACGTTTGCCGGGGCGGGCAGTGTCTACGAGTTTGAGACCACTGGCTGCATAGTTTCGTGTAAGTTTTCTTCTGCCGTCGGTTCAGGTCTAGCAGTGGTAGCGGTAGGATCGTTTCCGGGATGACGGACGGGTGGTCCTGCGGAGTCCTCCATCGCGGCCACTTGCTCCTCTCCTACGTCCACCCTCGGCGCCGATGACCTCGGCGCCGCTTACACCTCCGCGAATGGCTTCGCCCAAGTCGCCGCCATCTTCGAGATCGCGATCTCTGCCAACGCACCGTGACCACGCACTTCGCGTTAGCGCCGAGCCGTAGAATGGAAAGTGCTGGCGGTTCACAGCGCTGGCGGGAGAGTGTCCAATGGCATCGGGGACCGTAAAGTGGTTTAACGACGCAAAGGGTTTCGGCTTCATTGCCCCGGACGACGGCAGCAAAGACGTCTTCGCCCACTACTCTGAGATCAAATCAAGCGGCTTCAAGTCACTTAAGGAGGGTCAGAAAGTGACCTTCGACGTGGTCGACGGACCCAAGGGCAAGCAGGCCTCGAACATCCAGGCCGCATAGCTATTACCGAACGAAGGCTATAACGCCTCTGATCTGCGGGGTACAGCCGTTTTCCACCGGGCAGGAGCAGCCGCTGTCATCGGAAACGAGAGGGGAGCCTATGACGTCGGCCGAACCAGCAGCCCGCCAACACGCATCCACCGGCCCAGCATCGCCGCAACTGCCTGAGCCAACCCATGCTGAGCGTGTCCGGACTCTCCTGTCGCTCGTCCCGAACGCCACCCTCTCAACGCTGTCCCGCAAGCATCCGGGGTTTCCGTTTGGTTCCCTGATGCCCTTCGCCCTTGATTCGGCAGGTCGGCCCATCTTCCTGATCAGCAACATGGCAATGCACACCCAGAATCTGAAGGCTGACCCGCGATGTAGCCTCTTCGTCGCGCAGGTGAGTGCCGATGGTGACCCGCTTGGGGCTGCCCGAGCAACCCTAGTTGGAAACGCTGAGCCGGTGCCAGAAAACGAAATCGCTACGGTTCGGGAAGCGTATCTCGCCCGGCACGAGAACAGCCGCTTTTGGG
>CAZAXI010000307.1:0-4355 GCA_964489045.1 uncultured Granulicella sp.
AAGAGAACGTCGGCGAGTCCATCGCCCTGCTCTTCGCTGTTATGAGTCATCTCCAGAATCGCGGGAACATGCTCCTGCGTCCAGGTGGTTGTGAACGGGAAACTCGCCTGCAGGACGACGACGGTCTTTGGATTGGCGGCGAGCACGGCTTTTGCGAGTTGCTCCTGCTCGAGCGTCAGGGTCTTGCGGTCGATGGCCTCTTTGCCGTCGCTGGGCAACGGACACTTGGCCCATCCGGCATCGCAGGTCGGATGATTGCCAATGATGACCACAGCAACATCGGCGCTACGCGCGAGTTCGGCGGCGGCAGCGTAGTCCGCGCCATCTAAATATGTAACCTCCACAGTTTTTCCGGCGCGAGCGCGAATCCCCGCCAAAGGCGTGACGGCAAACGGTGGAGTTCCGCTGTACCAGTCGAGCGCAACCTTGTCCGCCAAAGGCCCGATCACGGCGATGCGCTTTAGAGCCGTGGCCTTGAGCGGGAGAAGGTTGCCCTCGTTCTTCAGCAGCACGATGGATTCGTCGGTTACCTTGCGCGCCAGCGCTTTGCTGGTGGGCCACAGCCACGGGTCATCGACACCGGCAATACCGGTTGGCGGGTCGAAGCCGATATGCGCATAGGACTCGCCCGCACGTGGATCGAGCATTCCCAGCCGGATCATTACGCGAAAAACCCCGCGCAGGTTCTCGTCGATGTCGGATTCCTTAATGAGGCCCTGCGTTAGCGCGTCCTGCACTGGCTTGGTTGCGTTCTCCAGAAATTGATTGATGCCGGCGTGGATAGCCGCAGCAGCCGCTTCAGGCATTGTGGCGTAGGCGTGATGCGCGCGCACCATGTTGCCAAGAGCTCCGGCGTCGGTGCAGATGATGCCGTCAAACCCCCAGTCCTTCATCACCACATCACGCAGCACGGGGTTCGCGCCCATGGGTACCTTGTTCCATGCGTTGTAGGAGGTCATCATGGCGTCGGCGTGACCATCCTCAATCGCCATGCGAAATGGCACGGCGTAGTACTCGTGAAAAAGGCGGTCGTCGAAGTTGGAACTGGAGCCATCGCGGCCATCTTCGTTGCTGTTTGCAAGAAAATGCTTGAGGAGTGATGCGGTCATCCATGTGTTCGGGTTGTCGCCCTGCAGCCCCTCGGAGAATGCCGTGGCCAGCGTCCCTACCAGATACGGGTCCTCGCCATAGGACTCTTCGCTTCGCCCCCAGCGTGGGTCGCGGCTGAGGTCCGCATTCGGAGCGCGTACCACCAGCCCCCCTTTGTGATACTTGTTGAAGGCCCAGCGGGTCTCATACGCTTCTTCGGCGGCGGCCTGACGGATTAGGCCGGGGTCCCAGGTTTGCCCGAGTCCTCGGGATTGGGGAAACTGCGTGGTTGGCGTGACCAGGCCGCGCCCACCCCATCCCCCCGGGCCGCCAAGCGCTAGCCCGTGCAGTCCCTCGACGTGGTTGGTTCCCACGATGCCGAGCCGAGGCACGGTGGGGTCGGTGCCCAACATCGCCAGCTTCTCCTCCATCGTCATGCGACCCAGCAGGTCGGTGATGCGCGCCTCCATCGGCGCCGTCTTGTCCTGATACACGGGCATATCCTGCGCCATACCTGCCAAACAGCCGAACCCCAGTGCCGCACCTGCCAGAACCAAGCGCTTCATACCCCAACTCTCCGATGCAAATGGCATGGCTGCCATTCTCTGCCTGCACGCTCGAATGTTGCCACAAGAATCGCACCGGGCCTCCACCCCTCAAGTTCTTGACCTGATTGATACCCTCCCTTATGCAACGGCGTTACTCTTCCTGCTCACCCTCCGCGGCCGGAACGCCGTCGCCCAGGTGATCGCCGTAAAGCAGGCTCGTCGGTCAATGTTTTCCCACCGCCAGTCGGCAAACCATCACCACGGTGTGATAGGCTACCGCGCGCCGCAAGATCGAAGAAATACTTGTGGCCGAAAGGTGAGATTTATGCCAGGACATGAACTATCGCGGCGTACTTTCTTGGGTGCTTCGGCGGCAGCTGGAGCTGCGGTCATGAGCCACCCGATCCATATGGCCGCGCAGGCTGCTGGAGTGAAATCCGGCGACCTGCCCGACCTCACCATCAAAGAGGCAAAGATCTATGTCCTTGATCCAAGCAGCTGGAGAAACGCCGGCGCAGGTCTGAGCGGCGGAGACGAAATCGCCTCCATGGTGACCGCCAGCGGGATTGAGGGCAACTTCACGCTCGGGAACCGGGGAAACCCGCCAGGATGGGTCGATTTTGCCAAGGCCAACTGCGTTGGCAAGAACCTGCTGGACATTCTTCCGACCGTCTCCTACATTCCGCTGCAGAACCGGCCAGGCGGAGGCGCGGGGGCCCCGGCGGGTGTTTCGGGTGCAGCGCGGCCGGCTGGAGCGGGGGCAGGAGCACAGGGAACAAACAGGGCCGGCGGCGGCAGACGCGAGTTTATCGGCGGATTCAACCCAGGCTTTGCCAGCAGGCCGCATGGAACCGGAACTCCGGGGCCGAATGTCCATGCCGCGGCGTGTGACTTCATTCTGTGGGACATCCTGGGCAAAGCGGTGAACCGTCCGATCTACAAGATACTGGGAGGTACCAAGGAAAAGATGCTGGCCTATGCAAGTTCGCAGCACCTGGCCACGGTGGAGGACTACGGCCCAGACGTGCTTAAAGCCAAGGCCGCGGGGATCAAAGCGTACAAGATCCACCCAGGCGGGGGCCAGCACAAGGGCGGCAGCCAGATCCCCTCCTACCTCGGCCACATCGACGAGATCAAAGAGGTTCGCAATGCCGTGGGAGACGACTACACGCTGCTGTACGACGCAGTCCAGACCTACAACTATTACGAGGCGCTGCGCGTCGGCCGCGCTCTTGACGCCTATGGGTACGATTCGTTCGAAGATCCGATGCAAACTACCGACCTCGAGGGACTGATTGAACTGCGGCAGCACCTGGACGTGCCCACCGAGGTTGGCGAGTTCCTGACTGACATCTACGACTACGGCGAGTACATCAAGCGCGACGCCATGGGCATCGTGCGGCTGATTACGGACAACGTCGGCGGCATCACTGGCTCCTTCCGGGTGGGTCAGTTGGCCGACACCTTCGGCATGCCGTGCACGCCCCACAACTGGGGAGCCTTCTATGACATGGCTGCGGCCTTCCAGGTGGAACTGGCTCTGCCCAATTGCTACTGGTTCGAGATGCCATGGCCGTGGGAGTACCCCGACCGTCCCTATGTGAAAGAAAAGTTCCGCGTCGACGCCGACGGCTACGTCCATGCCCCAACCGACCCCGGCATGGGATATCCGCTCGATATGGCCGTCGTCGACAAGTTGCTGATTCGGATTGACCGTTGACCCAATCCACAGCGGTGGATCACTGGGCGCGAGCCCCTCGCGCTTGCACTTCGGATAGTGAAGCGGGAGTATCTCCCGGAGTTCGATCGAAGACGATACGGATGCCACTGGTGCGGGTGTTGCTTGGGCTTAAGAATTCTTAAGTGGTGGTTAGTGCGGGGCGGGAGCGGAGCGGAGGGGGATGGTGATTTGCACGCGCAGGCCGGGGGATGCGTTCTCCGCGGTGATGGTGCCGTGATGGACCTGGACGGCCTGCTTGGCGATCGAGAGGCCGAGGCCTGAACCTCCGCCATTGGCGACGCGGGCCTCTTCGACGCGGAAGAAGGGATCGAATATGTGGGTGAGGGCATCCTCGGGAACGCCGGGGCCGTAGTCGCGGACAGCAATGGTCGCGGTGTGGGAAGTTTCGGCGATGGAGACGTCGATGGCGGAGTTTTGGGGCGAGTAGCGGATGCCGTTGCGGAGAACGTTTTCGACGGCGCGGCGGAGGAGTTCGCGGTTGCCTTCGATTTCTCCGGCGAGGCTGCCTTTGAGGGCGATGCGACAGCCGCGAACGTCAGCTTCCAGAGTGCAATCGCGGATGACCTCGTCCATGATGTCGGCGGCACGCACGATCTCGGCTACCCGCCCGCCGGGGCCACACTCGATGAAGTTCATTTCCACGATATCGCCGACGAGTGCGGCGATGCGATCGACGTCACGCTCGATGCGGTCGAGGGAGGACTTGGTGTCGGGCGACGTGCGTGCAAGCTTGATGGCGAACTTGAGGCGCGCGAGCGGGGACCGGAGTTCGTGGGAGATGTCACCGAGCAGGCGGCGCTGACTCGTGATCAGCGCTTGTAGCTGGGTGGCCATTTGATTGAAGGAGCGGCCGAGTTGCCCGATCTCATCCTGACGCGTGCTGTGGACGCGAACGGAGAGATTGCCCTGACCGAATTGGGCGATGGAGGAAGCGATTCTGCGGACGGGGGAGACGACACCGACGGAGGCGATCCAGC
>CAZAXI010000308.1:0-4323 GCA_964489045.1 uncultured Granulicella sp.
ATCCAGTACATCTATCAGCGCTATGGAGAGCTGGGCGCGGCGATGACGGCGAACGTGATTTCGTATCGCGGCAAATCGGCGGCGCGCGAGGTGGGCAAGGCGATGGGCTTCGATGCGGAGTCGCTGGGGCGACTGGCGGGGTTGGTGAGCCAGTGGGAGTGGCGCGGGAAAAACGATACGATGGCGCACTCGTTTCAGCATGCGGGGTTCGATCTGAAGCATCCGCGGATTGCGAAGTACCTGGAGCTTTCGATGCGGATTCAGAACCTGCCGCGGCACCTGGGGCAGCACTCGGGCGGCATGGTGATCTGCCAGGGCAAATTGAATTGCGTGGTGCCGCTGGAGCGCGCGGCAATGCCGGGGCGCACCGTGGTGCAGTGGGACAAGGAGGACTGCGCGGACCTGGGAATTATCAAGGTGGATTTGCTGGGGCTGGGGATGATGGCGGTGCTGAAGGATTGTATGGAACTGATTCCGCGGCATCACGGCGAGCAGGTTGATCTGGCGCAACTGCCCGAAGACGAGGAGATCTACAAGGTGCTGCAGAAGGCGGACACCGTGGGCATGTTTCAGGTGGAGAGCAGGGCGCAGATGGCGTCGCTGCCGCGGAACTTCCCGACCAGGTTCTACGACCTGGTGGTGCAGGTGGCAATCATCCGGCCGGGCCCGATCGTGGGCAAGATGATGCATCCCTACATGCGGCGGCGGCAGGGGAAGGAAGAAGTGAGCTACCCGCATCCTTCGCTGGAGCCGGTGCTGAAGCGGACACTGGGCGTGCCGTTGTTCCAGGAACAACTGTTGCGCATCGCGATGACGGTCGCCAACTTTTCCGGTGCGGAGGCGGAGGAGTTGCGGCGGGCCGTGGGGATGCGGCGGTCGTGGGAGCGAATGAAGAACCTGGAGGCGAAGCTGAGGGCAGGCATGGCGGCGAACGGAATCGACACGAAGACGCAGGACACGATTGTCGAGAACATCAGCTCGTTTGCGTTGTATGGTTTTCCGGAATCGCACGCAGCGAGCTTCGCGCTGATTGCGTATGCGTCAGCGTATTTCAAGGTGAAGTACCCGGCGGCGTTTACGTGCGCCATACTGAACAACCAGCCGATGGGATTTTATATGCCGGCAGTGCTGGTTAAGGATGCGCAGCGGCATGGGTTACGAGTAAAGCCCATCGACGTGCAGGTGTCCGATTGGGAGTGCACGATTGAGCATGAGAGCGACTGCACACTGAGTCTGCGGATGGGGCTGGGCTATGCGAAGGGGATGCGCAGGCTTGCGGCGGAAGCGCTGGTTGAAGCACGTTCGTGCAGTGGGCCATTCCGATCGGCGGAAGATCTGGCGCTGCGGGTGCCGATACTCAATCGCAAGGAGCTTACACTGCTGGCGCGGATTGGAGCGTTGAATTCGCTCGACGGGATCGAGCACCGCAGGGATGCGCTGTGGCAAGTGGAACGCGCGGGCAAGCTGGAAGGGTCGCTGCTGCGACAGAACAGCGAATGGTTGCGGGAGGATCCCGGGACTTTGCCGCTGCGGCAGATGAGCACGGGAGAGCGGCTGGTGGCGGACTACGCGGGCACTGGGCTGACCGTCGGCAGACATCCCATGCATTACCGGCGGAGCGAACTGCGGAGGCAGGGTGTGCTTTCCGCGGAAGAGCTTCGGCAGTGCAAGGACGGCGAATTCGTGCGCACGGCGGGGTGTGTGATCGCGCGGCAACGTCCGGGCACGGCCAAGGGATTCATCTTCCTGTCGATGGAAGACGAGACGGGAATTGCAAATGTGATTGTTACTCCCGATTTGTATGAGCGGGAGCGGATGACGGTGGTTCGCAGCAAGTTTCTGCTGGCGGAAGGACTGCTGCAGAACCAGGATGGCGTGATCCATGTAAAGGCGAAACGGCTGTCGGCGCTGGGGGATGGAGCGATGGAGCTGCGATCCCACGACTTCCATTAGCGTCAGACATGCTGCAGGAAGCGCCGCTGGATGAGGGGGAGCAGGGTGTCGTCGGCGTTGGCCCAGATCTGGTCGTTGAAGATTTCGACTTCGATGGGGCCGGTATAACCGGCGGCGTCGACGGCGTCGCGGAGGCGGCGGAGTTCGATGACGCCGTCGCCCATCATGGCGCGGCCCATGAGGATGCCGGGCAGGGGCACGGGCCAGTCGGAGACATGGAAGCCGGCGATGCGGCCGCGGGCGCGCTCGATTTGCGCGAAGACTTCGGGGTCCCACCAGACGTGGAAGGCGTCGATGACGACGCCGACGGCGGGGCTCGAGAGTGCGTCTGCCATGTCGTTGGCTTGACGAAGGGTGACGACGACGGAGCGCTCGGCGGCGTACATGGGGTGGAGCGGCTCAATGCCGAGAGTGATGCCGGCGCGCTCGGCGTCGGGGAGGATTTCGCGGAGGCCATCAAGGACGGTTGCGCGGGCGTCGTCGAGCGACTGGCCGTTTGCGGGACCGGAGACGATGACGAGGACTTTGGTGTTGAGTGCGGCGGCCTGTTCGATGGCGAGGCGGTTGTCGGCGATGCGCTCGCGGCGCTCGGCGGGGGTGGGCGCGGAGAACCAGCCGCCGCGGCAGAGGCTGGAGACGCGCAGGCCTTCGGAGCGTATGAGCGCGGCGGCTTTGGCCACGTCCTCGATTTTGTGGCGCCAGACGCCGATGTAGGCGACTTTGTGTTGCGCGCACTGGCGGACCGCACGCTCGAGCGGCCACGGGTCGGCTGTCATCTGGTTGAAGCTGAGGCGGGCGAGGAGATCGACGGGCTGGCTCATACGACACCTGCGAGGGCGAGGAAGGTGCGCATACGCTGGGTGGCGGCGTCGGGGTCGCGGAGAACGCCGGCCTGGTCTGCGAGGGTGAAAAGTTCGCAGAGGTGGGCGATGGAGCGGGCGCTTTCCGAGCCGCGCACCATGCGGAAGTGGGGCTGGAAGCCATTGAGGAAGGCGAGGAAGACGACGCCGGTTTTGTAATGCTGCGTGGGCGCGGCGAAGATGTGGCGCGACAACGGTACGGTGGGCGCGAGGAACTGGTGGTAGCGCGGAATGTCGCCGGCGTCGAGCGCGGTGAGGGCGAGCGAGGCGGCGGGGGCGATGGCGTCGAAGATGCCGAGGAGAGCGTCGGAGTGAGCGTCCGCGTCGCCCAGGATAAGGCGGTCGTAGTTGAAGTCGTCTCCGGTGTACATGCGGGCGCCGGGGGGAAGCTGCGCGCGCATGGAGACTTCAAGATCGGCGTCGAGGAGGGAGATTTTAATGCCGTCGATTTTGACGACGCTGGCGCGGATGACGTTGAGGAAGTTCTGCGTGGCTGTGGGGATGGAGGATGAGCCCCAATAGCCCTCGAGCGCGGGGTCGAACATAGGGCCGAGCCAGTGGAGGATCACCGGCTGCCGGACTTGCGTGAGGACGCGGGCGTAGACGGAGGCGTAGTCGTCGGCATGGCGGGCTACGGCGGCGAGGGTGCGGCTGGCCATCAGGATGATGCGTCCGCCGGCAGCTTCGATGGCTTCGCATTGGTGGAGGTAGGCAGCGGTTACGTCGTCGAGGGTGTGGGCTGCGGATGCGGGGAGGTGGTCGGTGCCGGCTCCACTAAAGAGGAGCGCTCCACGTGCGTTAGCAGCGGCGGTGCTGCGGCGGATGAGTTCGAGCGCGAGCGGCCAGTCGAGGCCCATGCCGCGCTGTGCGGTGTCCATCGCCTCGGCGACGCCGAAGCCGAGCGACCAGAGATACTCGCGATAGGCGAGGGTTGCGTCCCAGTCGAGAACGGGGTGGGTAAGCGGCGCTGCGGTGCGCAGGGGATCGACGACGACGTGGGCGGCGGCGAACGCGATGCGGGTTGTGAACGGGCCGCGCGGTGCGGGTGCGAGCGGGGCGCGTGAGGGGGCGTATTCGTAGAGGGCGCCGTTGGGGCGAACAAGTTTGAGAGAGTTGGGCACAGTCAAGCTTTCAGTTCCGGAACGTCGAGCCAACGGCGCTCCCGCCAGGACTGGAGGCCGAGTTCGGCGAGTTGGACGCCGCGTGCGCCTTCGAGAAAATCGTGCGGGAAAGGCGCGTCTTCGGCGACGTGGCGGAGAAACATCTCCCACTGGACTTTGAAGCCGTTGTCGAAGACCTGATGGTCGGGTACGTCCTGCCAGTGTTCGCGGAAGCAAAAGGGGTTCTCAATGTCCGGGTTCCAGACGGGTCGCGGCGTGTTAGCGCGGCTTTGGATGCGGCACTCGCGGAGGCCGGCGACGGCGCTGCCCAGTGTGCCGTCCACTTGCACGCTGAAGAGTTCGTCGCGGTAGACGCGGAAGGACCAGGAAGAGTTGATCTGGGCTACGAT
>CAZAXI010000309.1:0-4256 GCA_964489045.1 uncultured Granulicella sp.
CGCGGTTGAGGAGCTGCATGAGCGCGCGGTAGAGGACCTGGTGGATGAGCGTGGACTTGCCCGAGCCGCTGACGCCGGTGACGCAGCAGAGCAGGTTGAGGGGGATTTCGACATCGACGCCGCGGAGGTTGTGGATGCGGGCGCCGGTGAGGCGGAGGATTTCGCGGCCGGGCTCGCGGCGGTGTTTGGGAATGGGGATGGTCAGCCGGCCGGAGAGATATTTTCCCGTGATGGAGCGGGGGTTGGCGGTGACTTCTGCGACCGTGCCGGAGGCGAGGAGCTGGCCGCCGAGCTCGCCGGCGCCCGGGCCGAGGTCGAGCAGGTGGTCGGCGGAGCGGATGACGTCGGGGTCGTGCTCGACGACGAGGATGGTGTTGCCGAGGTCGCGCAGGGAGTGGAGGATGCGGATGAGCTTGGCGGTGTCGCGGGTGTGCAGGCCGATGGAGGGCTCGTCGAGAACGTAGAGGGCTCCGACAAGGCGGGAACCGAGGGATGTGGCGAGCTGGATGCGCTGGGATTCGCCGCCGGAGAGGGTGGAGGAGAGGCGGTCGAGGGTGAGGTAGTCGAGGCCGACCTGGTGGAGGAAGTGGATGCGCTGACGGACCTCTTCGAGGATCTTGCCGGCTACTTCAATTTGTGACGGCGAGAGTTGCAAATTGTCGAAGAATTCCTGGGCGGCGGAGATGGTGAGGCTGCTGACCTCGCAGATGTTCCTGGCTGGTCCATTCTGAGGCGCGATCAGGACGGCGCGGGCCTCGGCGCGGAGGCGCTGGCCGCGGCAGTCGGGGCAGAGAGCATAGCCGCGGTATTTGGAAAGGAAGACGCGGACATGGAGTTTGTACTTCTTGCGCTCGAGCGCGGCGAAGAAGCCGCGAATGCCGGGATATGTGCCACGGCCGTCCCACAGGAGTTCCTGCTGGGCGGGGTCGAGTTGGTAGTACGGCACGTCGGTGGGAATGGCGGCGGAGCGGGCGAAGCGGATCATCTCTCCGTGGAAGGGGCGGTACTTCGGAGTGGTCCAGGGGGCGATGGCCCCCTGCGCGAGGGTGCGGCTGCGGTCGGGAAGGATGAGGTTGGGGTCGAAGTCGATGGTGTTGCCGAAGCCCTGGCAGCGGGGGCAGGCGCCGTAGGGATTGTTGAAGGAGAAGAGGCGGGGTTCGGGCTCGCGGTAGGCGCGGTGGCAGGTGGAGCACTCGAAGGCGGCGGAGTAGCGGAGGTGGGTGGATGGTTCGTTTTCGGCATTCTCGGAGTTGCGGGGGACGGTGTGGAACTGGACTTCGCCGGACTCGCGGTAGCCGGTCTCGATGGCGTCGACGATGCGGGAGCGGACGTCGGGCGAGAGGGCGAGGCGGTCGATGAGGACGAAGATGGGTTGGGAGAAGTCGAGCGAGAGGAGAGATTCTGGCGTGGAGAATTCGACGATCTTGCCGGGCTGGTTGTCGATTTGCTGATAGAGGCGGTTGTAGCCGCGGCGGCGGAGTTCGGCGAGGCGATCTTTGAGGGCGTCGGTCAGGGCGGAAAGGCCTAACACCGATGACACCGATTTGACCGATTTCTTGGAGGTGGATTTCTTTGCGGGTTTGGATGGTTCGGGTGGGGCGTCGGTGGAGGCCGGCTGGAGGGGTTCGAATTTGATCTCGGCGGGGGTGATGGGGAAGAGGGCGTGGGCGCGAGTTCCTGCGGGGAGAGCCAGCAGGGCGGCGACGATTTCGTCGACGGTGTCGCGGCAGACGATGCCGCCGCAGTGCAGGCAGGTGACGGTGCCGCAGCGGGCGTAGAGGAGGCGGAGGTAGTCGTAGATCTCGGTGGCGGTGGCGACGGTGGAGCGGGGGTTGCGGGTCTGATTCTTCTGCTTGATGGCGATGGCGGGGGCGAGGCCGTCCATGTGGTCGACATCGGGCTTCTCAATGCGCTCGAGGAACTGGCGGGCGTAGGCGGAGAGCGATTCGACGTAGCGGCGCTGGCCCTCGGCGTAGACGGTGTCGAAGGCTAGGGAAGATTTGCCGGAGCCGGAGACACCGCTGACGACGGTGAGGGCGTTGTGGGGAATGTCGACGTCGATGGACTTGAGGTTGTGGGTGCGCGCGCCGCGGATGATGATGGCGTCGTTGGCCGCGGGAGGCGCAGTGCGCTCGATTTCCTCGGCGGCGTTCACGGCAGGGATTTGGGAAAGCATGGCCACTCTCTATTGTCGGATAGATGGGCCGGGATTGCGAATCGGGGCAGGTTTACCGGGATGCGGCGGTGAGGACCGTGACGGTGGCGGCGTACTGATGGTAGTCGGAGTAATAGACCGCCGTGAATACCCTGGTCTTGCCCTGGGCGCCGGATGACAGCGTCAACGCAGGCAGCCAGAAGGTCTTGTCGCCCACGCTGGAGGGCGCATAATCGGTGGAAACAACGCGAACAAGAGCGTCGCCTGCGGCTGGGATGGTGCGCTCCAGGTGCGTCAACTGGCGGGTCGCCGGGTCAACCAGGGCGATGCCGGTGAGACCCTGCAGCCCGGACGGACACTGTGGCAGGGACGCATACTCCGGGCTCAGGCCGATGTGGAGTAGGAGCGGATCGTCCTTGGTGGGTTGCGGCGCAAGGGCGAAGGAAAAGCAAGGACGGTTCCTGCGGCTGAAAAACATGTCCTGCGGCCCGATAAACCCGTCGGCGAGTTGTGCGGCCCCTTTTTGATCGTCGGATGCGATCGGCTTTCCGTCGCGGCCGGTCATCTCGTGGGTTTCTTTCAGGGACCCTCCGGAGGCTACGCGCGAAACCCGCACGGTGCCCTCGCCCTGAGAATGCCGTCTGAAGATACCCCGGGAAGTATCGGTGTGGACGACCTCATGAGCGGTGATGGAAGGAAGAATGGAGTGAAGCGCGGTAGCGTTCTGCACCAACCGATCGACGAGTTCGTCGGCGTCAGACTTGATTGCGGAGGATTTGACCTGGGGTGCGGAGAGTGGCGCGTTGGAGGTTGGCGCCGGGGCGTGGGTGTTCAGCGCGGAGAAGGACAGCAACAGGAGAGATATCGGGTGCAACAGCATTGGGCCCCCCCGCGACGCACCTGATTTCGGTGGCGCAGATCATTCACTGAACATAAGGATTGCATCAAGGGGGATAAGGATTTCATAAAGATCGCAATTATGGGGCGGGTTGGGGGCGGAAGATTTCGAGCAGGAGGAGGCAGGCGCCGATGACGATGCAGGAGTCCGCTACGTTGAAATCAGGCCAGTTGTAGTGATAGATGCGGACGGCGAGGAAGTCGACGACGTGGTGGAAACGGATGCGGTCGTAGAGATTGCCGAGGGCCCCGCCCAGGATGAGGGCGAGCGCGGTCGAGGTTAGGGTGAGCACGCGGCCGGTGCGCCAGAGCAAGATGAAGACGATGACCGCGGCAAAGACGGAGAACGCAATAAGGCCGAGGCGGACAGCGTTGGGCGGAAGGTTTTCGAGCAGGCTGAAGGCGGCTCCGGTGTTGAGGACGTGCGAGAGGTGAAAGACGCCGGGAATGACCGGGATGGTGTAGCCGGGACGAATGCGGTGGACGATCGCGTTTTTGGAGAGGCGGTCGCAGAGGATGACCAGCGCGGTGATGAGGAAGAGGTACGGGCGGCGATCGGGCAGGTTGCGAGTCGCAGGTTGCAGGGTGTCAGTTGCGGGTGGTGTGGGCATGGTCGTAAGAGACATTTTAGCGGTTGGGCTCCGGTGAGGCAGTTGTGAGTTGTCAGTTCTCAGTCGTCAGTTGGACGCGGCGGTTGGGGCGTAGGGTGGGAAGTCGATGGCGTCTAGGGCTTCGGCGCAGCGAAGGCAGACGGTGGGGTAGTTTTCTTGTTGGCCTACGTCGGGAACGTGGCGCCAGCAGCGGTCGCATTTCTTGCCGTCGGCGTGGAACACATTTGCCGCGAGGTCATTAGGGCCGACATTGGGTATGCCAATGTTGGCTGGCAGGCCCACCTCTACCTGAGAGACGTTGAATAGCTCGGGCAGGGAACTCTGGAATTTGAGAAGCAACTCTGTTGGGCCGCTGGCCAGGGAGACTTTGGCATCTAGGCCTTTTCCGATCTCTTTGCGTTGGCGCGATTCTTCAAGCTCTTTCAACACTTCGTTGCGGGCTTGCAGCAATCTTTCCCAGTCGGCGATCAGCTTTCGGCTTTCAGCAGTCGGCGCGAGGGATTCCGGGGTAGGGAATTGGGTTAGGTGGACGCTGCCTTGGGTGTGGGGGAGGGATTGGTAGACCTCGTCGGCGGTGAAGCTGAGGATGGGGG
>CAZAXI010000310.1:0-4222 GCA_964489045.1 uncultured Granulicella sp.
ACCTGTTTGACGAGCAGGGCGTGCCGCACGGCGTTGAGTTTACCTACGACTGCGCGGACCACCTGATGGGGTCGTCGGGCAATGAGGCTTATCCGGCGAAGTGGAAGAAGCCGGGGCAGTCGATTGAGGTAGTGTTCGGCGAGATTGGGAGCAATCCGGACTCGTTTCAGGCGTGCGAGTTCAAGGGGGCGATGAAGAACTACGTTTTCTACAGCGCCCAGCACGAGATCAGCACAGAGTCGGCGCAGGAGTTTATGGCGAAGCATAAGTCGCAGACACCGAGTTTCGGCGCGGCCAGCCCGGCAGATGTTCCGGTGTCGGCGAACCCGCACAACCCGTATTGAGATGGGGTTGTGGCCTTTGAAACACCCGCCGCGTCCCTTTGGGACGCGGTATCATTTGAGCAGCGATGCGCATGCGAGTGCAAACCCGGTGAATCCTGCCCGCGCGACGTTGCTGCGTCGCGGCCAACACTAGCTGCGCCCAATCGGCAGCTTTCGCCTGCGGGTGAGAGCCGTTTGCCTCGAACGAAATGCGGGGATTCTTCACTCCGTTCAGAATGACAACTTTCAGTGGAGGCTGCGGGCTTTAAAGGCTTGCGGGGATGTGCAAGAGGAGAGATTCCATGTTTGACCGTTTAGACCAGTTGGAAGCGCGTTACGACGAGCTTGGCCGGCAACTTTCGGACCCGAAGATCGTGAATGACCAGGAGAACTACCGGAAGGTGTCGAAGGCGTATCGCGACCTTGAGCCGACGGTGGAGAAGTTTCGCGAGTATCGCAAGATCAAGGACGGGATTGCGGAGGCGAAGGCGATGCTGGCCGACGCGGACCCGGACGTGAAGGGGATGGCGCAGGAAGAGCTTGCCCTGCTGGAGCCGCAGGTGGCGCCGGTCGAGGAAGCACTGAAGGTGCTGTTACTGCCGAAGGACCCGAACGATGAGAAGAACGTGATTCTGGAGTTGCGCGCTGGGACGGGTGGTGACGAGGCGGCGCTGTTTGTGGCGGAGGTGTTCCGCATGTATATGCGGTTTGCGGAGCAGCACAAGTGGAAGGTGGAGGTGCTGTCGCAGACGGAGTCGGGGATTGGGCACGGGCTGAAGGACGTGACGGCGATCATCGAAGGCAACAATGTCTACTCGCAACTGAAGTATGAGTCGGGCGTGCACCGGGTGCAGCGAGTTCCGGCGACGGAGACGCAGGGGCGGGTGCACACCTCGGCAATCACGGTGGCGGTGCTGCCGGAAGCGGAAGAGGTGGACATCAAGATCGAGGCCAAGGACCTGCGGATTGACACTTTCTGCTCGTCGGGGCCGGGCGGGCAGAGTGTGAATACCACCTACTCGGCGGTGCGGATTACGCATCTGCCGACGGGGACGGTGGTGAGTTGCCAGGATGAAAAGTCGCAGATCAAGAACCGCGAGAAGGGCATGCGGGTGCTGCGGGCGCGGCTGTACGAGGTGGAGGCGGAACGGATCCACCAGTTGCAGGCGAAGGACCGCAAGCAGCAGATCGGCACGGGCGACCGCAGCGAGAAGATTCGGACGTACAACTTCCCGCAGAACCGGATGACGGACCACCGCATCGGGCTGACCAACCATCAGTTGGCGCAGGTGATGGAGGGGCAGTTGCAGCCGACCATCGATGCGCTGATTGCGCACTATACGGCGGAGAAGCTGAAGGCGGATAACGAGGCGGCCTAATCTCCGGCGTTGAGGGGTGATGGGGCGGCGTCTCTGGGCAGGAGGACGGAGAAGGTGGTCCCTTTGCAGGCGCCGTGAGTTATGGAGCGGACTCGGATGGAGCCCCCGTTTTTTTCGACGAGCTGTTTGCAGACCCATAGGCCGAGGCCGGTTCCGACTGAGCCTTTGGTGGTGAAGAAGGGCTCGAAGATGCGTTTGGCGGTGGCCAACGTCAAGCCGCAGCCACAATCGGCGACGGTTATGCGGACGCGGCGGTGGCCATTGCAGGGGTCGACGGAGGCGGCGGCGCGGAGGACAATTCTGCCGTTCTGCTCGATGGCCTCCAGGCTGTTGGCGAGCAGGTTTGCGAGCACTTGGCGCAGCTCGCCGGCGATTCCCATGATGCGGAGAGATTTGTCGCACTGCTGCTCGACCTGCGCTCCGCTGGCGCGAATCTTGGCCTGGAGGAGATTGACGACGGAGTCGATGAGCGCCGAGGCGGAGTTGCTGGTGGCGGCGGAGAACTCGCGGTAGAAGCCGAGGGTCTGGCGCGTGATGTGGGCAATGCGCATGAGTTCGCCGTCCGCGATGTCCAGGTACTCGAGGGCCACGGCGGGGAGGTCTGCGGTGGTTCGCGCGAGGTAGATGGTGTTCATCACGGCTTCGAGGGGGTTGTTGATCTCGTGCGCGATGCTGGCAGCCATGCGTCCCGCGCTGGCCAGCATCTCGCTGCGCAGGAGGGCCTCCTCGGCCTGCTTGCGCGCGGTGTTGTCGGTGCCGATCAGGAGGTAACCGATGATGTCTTCGGCGGCATCGCGGAGCGCGGTGACGGAAACCAGGGCGGGGAAGCGGCTGCCGTCCTTGCGGCAGTAAGTGAGCTGGTAGATGTCCTCGATGCCGCGCGAGGCCTTGAAGACCAGGGCTTCGAAGCCGGGGGTAATGGCGGTCTCGAATTCGAGGCTCAATGCAGCGGCGCGAGCGATCAGTTCATGCTTATCGGAGAGGTCGGCGGGGGTGGTTTTGTCGATCACCTCGTCGGCGGTGTAGCCAAGCATTCGCTCGGCGCCGACGTTGAAGATCTGAATGACGCCGTATGCGTCGGTGGCGATGCTGGAGAAGTTGGCGCTGTTGAAGATGGCACGCTGCAGCGCACCAGCCTTTAGCAGGGTCTCTTTCGCCTGCACGCGCTCGTAGATCTCTGTTACCAACTCTGTGTCATCGTCGCGTAGCGTGGAATAGATGCGCTGTCGCATTCAGGTGAGTTCCGCCCAGAGGATTCTCGACCGAACTATCCAATTCAACCCTATTCCGATCCATGGCGCGTGGCTGTGCTGTATTGCTCACTCAAGCGAGAGAAGGCAAGCTAGTCGGGGACGCTCCAGCCGGCCATAGTACTGGCGAGGGTGGCTTTGTCGCTGGCGGTACCGCTGGTGGCGAGGGCCATAGCGGGGAAGGCGGCGCGCATGGCGTCGGACTTGGCCCAGACGGGGACGTCCTGCATGGTGTAGTGATAGGCAACCTGGGTCTCGGGGAAGCCGTTGGCGGGGGCGGGCGGGGTAAAGCTGTCGATGGTGGAGACGATGCGGTGGCCGTAACAGAAACGCGGCGCGACGCGGGCCCCGGCGTCGGTGGTGGTGTAGCGGCTGACGTGGAGGTCGCGTTCTTCTTCTACCTTCAGGAGTTGCTCGGCGGCCAGGGCGTTCAACTGTTTGGTCATTGCGGGGTCGCTGGTCTCGTAGGGAAAGTGCGGAGGGTTGTCGAAGAGGCAGTCGGGGTGGTCGGCGAAGTGGGCGTTGAGGCCGGCGATGAAGTTCTCGGGGGTCGCGGAGGACTTGGAGTTGCACGCGGTGAGGGGCGGCAGAAGCAGCGCGGCCGCGAGCAGAGCGAGAGAGCTTCGATTTCGAGCGGAGAGCATGGGATATCCTTCCTTGCACTGTACTGCAATCCGTTGGATGCAGGTGGTGCGGTGGGTCACTGAAGAGGCCGCAGCGAGTGGGGTGTTGGAGTGGCTCAGTAGAAGTCGGCGCAGCTGAGGAAGTAGCCGCAGGTGCGGCAGACCAGCTTGCAGCGGCTTTCCTGCAAGCGGGAGGAGCAGTTGGGGCAGAAGACGGAGTGGTGCTCGTTTTCAAGCGGGCAAGCGTCCGGGCTGGGCGGGTTGGGTTGCGGCGGTTCCGTCTGCATGGGGGATAGAGTAGAGCAATCGGGCAGATTTTTCATCCATCTTTCTACGCCCTGGCTGCGATTGACGCATCGAATGGGGTACCGTTTGTATGGGACAATTTTGAGAGTCAGCTATCTGAATCAACAGGAGAAATGTTATGGACCGCAGTGCGAGTGCAGTTTGGAATGGAAGTTTGAAAGAGGGCAAGGGGACGATATCCAGCCAGAGCGGAGCGCTGAAGGCAATGCAGTACAGCTTTGCGGCGCGGTTTGCCGAAGGCGTGGGGACGAATCCAGAGGAGCTGATCGCGGCAGCACACGCGGGTTGCTTCTCGATGGCGCTGAGCGCGGAGCTGGGCAAGGCGGGCTTTACGCCGGACT
>CAZAXI010000311.1:0-4218 GCA_964489045.1 uncultured Granulicella sp.
TGGTCCAGTACCGCGCCAGCAGCCCGGGATCGGAGAAGATGTCCGCCCAGATCACCTCGCCGCGCACCGCAACCACCACGCCCACCGCATGTTCCTGCCGCAGCGTCTCCAGCGCCTCCTCCCGCGACTTCACCACACTGGCAGCTTCCTCATCCACCTTCGCTGCTACCGCCTGCGACTGCACCGCCTTCGCATAACTCGTCGTCCCCAGCGATCGCGCCGGCGCACCCGCACTGTAGGCTCCATTCAGATTCGTAGAGCCGGTCCCGCCATACGCGCCGTGGTCCGCGCTCGACGCCGGAAGAGGCGCCGCAGCCTTCGCCATCGCCCCGATCGCCCCGCTCACCGAGTCCCACACCTGCTGCTGGTCCTTGGCCACCATCGCCTGTTGCCGCACCGTTGGCTGCACCATAATGCTCTCGTTCGCCGCCTTCGCCGAGGTGCCGAATTTGTCGGAGCTCTCCGTCCAGCGACCATGCTCGATGCAGAACACCGAAAGATCGATCGGGTCGGCGCCCGCCGGCACAATCCTGTCCTTCGCGATAATCCGGTCCTGCTTGCCGCCCGTAACAATCTCACCGGCCAGCAACAGCAGCGGCCGCTTGGAGTTGTTCACCAGCACCAGCGTATTCACCTGGTCTCCCTGGTACATCTGCGAGATCCCATCGCCGCGGGACCTCACCAGGCCTCGCACCTTGCCCGCCTCCGTCACCTCGACCTCACCGCTCTTCAGCCCCTCATCGAGCGTCAGAAACTGGTCTGCCGGCAGCGACTTCCCATCGTCCCGCACCACCGGAAACAGCGTCAGGTCGCCGCTCTCGATCGGCTTCAGCACGCGATAACCGCTGCCCGATGCCCCGCCCGCCGCCACCGGCTGCCATCGTCCCGTCGCCAGAACTACAGCCATCACCGCCAAAAAACCCGCGCCCAGCCGAACCGCTCGTACGTTCTTCATCACAACCCTCCCTTGTCGGCGGGATCAGTGCCCGCCTTCTGACTCAGGAACGGGACATGCGAACTCCCTTGCAACCTTTTTTCAAGGAACTTTCGCTCGGGCCCGCGTCCAAACCCGCCGAGTGCCACGTCCAAACCACAGGAGTATCTTCAAAGTCGTGGACACGGCCTCCCAACCCGGCGAGTTGACCCTCCCCCTGCCGTCCGCCGAGCCCACCCTCGCCACCTCCCAGGACGCCGAAGCCGACCTCGCCCACGCATCCGTCACCGGCCTTCCGCCGGTCCTCATTCAGGAACTCTGGCTCGCCGCCGATGCCGAAGCCTGCGCCCTCACCCGCGAGGAGTTCGCCGCAGCCCTAGCCGCCATCGGCGCCAAATACCACTACAGCATGCCCCCGGACACGGGCCGAGACGTCCGCCCCACCCCCGCCAGGGAAGCCGCCTTCTACCGCGCCCTCCGCCTGCCCGAACTGGCGCTGGCTCAGGCCTGTGCGCTCGGCCGCGATCCGGCCTGGCAGCGCTTCCTCAATCTCTATCGCTCGCCCCTCACCCAGGCCGCCATTGCCATCACCGGCTCTGCCACCCTGGGTCACGACCTCGCAGATTCGCTCTACGCCGAACTCTTCGGCCTCACCGAACGCGGCGGCCGGCGCAACTCCCCACTCGCGTCCTACTCTGGCCGCGGTTCCCTGCTCGGCTGGCTCCGCACCACGCTCGCCCAGCGCCACATCGACCACCACCGCCGCACCCACCGCGAAACTCCGCTCGACTCGCTCGACACCGCGGCCCCCACCCCAACCACCGCACCGCAGTCCGCCGAACTCAGCCGCCTCGCCCAGGCCGTCTCGCGCACCCTCGAAACGCTTGCCCCCGACGACCGATTCCTCCTCGCCTCCTATTTCCTCGACCAGCAAACTCTGCTCCAGATCGCCCGTCTCCTGCAGGTCAGCGAAGCCACCGTCAGCCGCAAGCTCAAACGCATCACCGGCGATCTGCGCAAGCAGCTTCTCCGCAACCTCCAGTCCGGCGGTCTCAGCAAGCGGGCCGCGGAGGAAGCGCTGGGCGCCGATCCACGCGACCTCGAAATAAATCTGCGAACGCTAGTGCAAACTTCCCAATCATCCTCGTTCTCCGATCAGACAACGCGCACGCAACCGGCAACCAACCACCCACCGGCAATCGAATGACCACGACCTTCCAACCCGGCCAGCATCCCGACGCGGACCAGCTCAACGCCTTCGTCGAGCACGCGCTGCCTTTCCACGAGCGGCAGGCGACACTCGCCCACCTCGCCGCGTGCGCCGACTGCCGCGCCGTTGTCTACCTCGCACAACCGGCCGTCCTCGAAGTGCCCTCCCAGCCGCAGCCGGTCGCCGCACCTCGGCCTTGGTTCTCCGGCTGGATGCTCGCATTCCCCGCCGCGGCAGCGCTTGCCTGCCTCATCGTCCTCACCGTCCACCTGCGCAGCGCCGCGAACGCAAAGAACCAGATCGCAGCCGTTAATACAGCACCGGTCGAGCAGGCGCCGCCGCTTCCGCCGCCCGCCCCGCCTCCCGAACCTGCCGTCTCGTCAAAACCCGCTCCCGCTCCAGTCATTGCGCCACATGCTGTGGCCGCGCCTTCGTCCCATGCCTCCGGCGTAGCGAAGCAGCCTGAAGTGGCGACCGCAACCAACCCGCCCTCGGAGAAGGAATCCTTCCATGGAGGGATGCTCGGTGCCAGCTTCGCTTCCGCGAACTCAGCGCCGCCCGCCGCAGCGGCACCGGCCGACACCATCACCACGGCCGCTCCGTCCCAACTGGCAGGCATCGGCGGCAACGCCGCTCGTCGCGAACTTCGCTCCGCCGCATCGCAGTACGATACGGGTCGCGCCCAAGCCCAGCAGGCTCCGCCTCTGCCGCCACCACCCCCTCCCGCCAGCGCAAATTCCAGCATCTACGCAGGCACTGGCCGGACCAACCTCAACGGAAACTACATCGCGGGCATTTCCGCCTCTTCCGCCTCAGCCCAGGCCGTCACCGGGTCCGCAGCGGATACAGTGACAGTCGATGCTCTCTCCGCGGACACCAGCGCCGCCGAGATCGCACAGCCCAAGCGGCTTCCAGCCTTGCCCAGCAAGCTCGCCGCACTCTCGGTCGCCACCAGCGCCCGCCGGCAGTTAGCCGTCGACATCGGCGGCGCGCTCTTCCGCAGCGAAGACTCCGGCAGTACCTGGCAGCCGGTCCCGGTGCAGTGGACCGGCCGCGCCGTCAAAGTAGCCTTCGTCCCATCCCCCACCGCGCACTTGCTCGCAAACAGCGCCGGTGCCCTCAGCGCTCCGCCCGCCGCCGCCAAACGCTCCGCCCCGCAGCCCCCAACCTTCGAACTCACCACCGACGCCGGCGACCTCTGGATCAGCACGGACGGACAAATCTGGACGCGCAAGTAATCGCGTGCGCCGCCCTTCCTCCTGCAAAATCCCCGCTTGAGTCTTCGCATCACCCAGTTTCGTCTCTTTGATATAGTTCTATCGCTCGCAGAAACAGTTTCAATGCCTAAACTGAGAGGTTGCATCATGTCTAAAGCATCCCTGCTCGCCGCCTCCGCGTTTCTAGCCCTGTCAATCGCCGTCGCCCCCTCCGTGCCGGCGCAGACGGTCGCCCCCAAGGTCGCCAAGGTCACCGTGAACCAACCGGTCACCCTCACTGACAGCGCAGACTCGTGGACCATGGACAACGGCATCGTCAAGATGACCGTCCTCAAGCGCAATGGAAACCTCTCCTCGCTAGTCTATCACGGCGTCGAGGTCCTTACCCGCGGCGAATACTGGGAGCAGGTGCCCAGCGGCACCATCACCGCAAGGGTGACGATTGACCCCGCGACCAACGGCGGCGAGCGCGCCGAGGTCTCCGTGCTCGGCGTCAATCCCGGCGACCGCAACAACCCCAGCCCCATGGGCGGCCCTCCGGGCAGCGGCGTCCCCGCGGCGCAAGAGCAACGGGTTCCCGGTGCAGCTCCCAATGCAGCTCCCGGCGGTCCCGGCGCAGCCCGCGCACCCGGCGCAGGCCCACGGCCCAGCGGCCCACGCGGCGGTGGCATGGACATCGAAACCCGCTACACCCTGGAGCGCGGCACCAGCGGCTTTTACACCTACGCCGAATACACTCACAAGGCCTCCTACCCGCCCGCAGGCGAGGGTGAAAGCCGCTTCATCCTCGAATCCATGAACCGCACCTTCGACTGGCTCTCCGTCGACAACGACCGCAACCAGCTCATGACCTCCGA
>CAZAXI010000312.1:0-4168 GCA_964489045.1 uncultured Granulicella sp.
GCGGCGATTCAAACTACACGCACTAACCAAAACGTGGGGGCCTGCCGATATTCGGTGGCCCCCACGCATTTTCTTTGTTACGTTGAGGCCTCTTTCCATGACGATAAAAGCAACATCGAGAATTCTGCTGGCGATCACGTTCCTTGTCTGCACGCCGGGATGGTCTCAAGTACCTCTGACGCAGGTCGTGAATAGAATAGCCCCGGCTGTGACCCTCGCGTCCGT
Organism: uncultured Granulicella sp.; assembly: GCA_964489045.1. Taxonomy (GTDB): domain Bacteria; phylum Acidobacteriota; class Terriglobia; order Terriglobales; family Acidobacteriaceae; genus Edaphobacter. Next base: position 226 of record CAZAXI010000312.1, read on the forward strand.
CCCAGCCAACAATGTCCCCAGAGTTGCCGGCTCCTCCATTGAGTTCGACGCGACCGTCACCGGTGTGGCCGTCGCCGCTCCCACTGGGTCAATTCAGTTCACTGTCACTTCTCTTGGCACCTCGCCTGCCCTCTCGGGAACCGCGCCGATCATTGGAGGGTTGTCAACGTGGACCACTACGCCTGCTTCCGAAGGTTTTACGGTAACCGCGTCCTACGCCGGCGATCTCAATTATCTGCCGCTGACTGTTTCGCTGCCGGCTGGCGCGGCGGAAGACTTTGATTTCACCCTACCGGCCGTAACGATTGCCCAGGGCAGCACGTGGAACGGAACCATGCAGGTAGTCTCGCTGAATGGCTTCACTGGAACCATTTCATGGGCTTGCCAGAATGTGCCGCCGCAAATAGGTTGCCCCATGACTCAGACCACTTCCACCTTCACGACGGCGAACGAAAGCGTAACCCAAAGCTTCCCACTGGCAATCACAACGTCTCCTGGTGACTTCATTCCAGCAGCCGGGTTGCTCCTTTTGGGGTTTGCTTTCTCGTTCAAGTCGCGACGCCGGCTGCAGCTAATCGCGGGACTCGCCTTTAGTTGTGTTTTCCTGTTTGGCATGACTGGATGTGGCTCGGGCGGTACTGCGCAATGGGACCCAATCACTCCGAAGGCCACGTACCAGGTGACGATCACGGGCGTTTCGGGAATCCTTACGCACAGTAAACAACTCACAGTCGTCGTTCAGTGAAACAGGGCAGAAACTGATGATTTATTGACATAGGGCAACTTCGGAGCTCGGCCGGGTTGCCCAATTTGTCGTCTTTACTAGCGCACGAGTTACTATCGGGTGGCCTTATTTCTACGGCCTGCTCTTCCTCGACGAATTGCCCGAGTTCCCCCGCAACGTCCTCGAGGTTCTCCGCCAGCCGCTCGAGGATGGCGTCGTCACCATCGCCCGTGCCGCCATGAGCCTCACCTTTCCGGCCCGCCTCATGCTTGCCGCAGCTATGAATCCCTGAGAGTCGTCCATCGCGGTCAGCATGAACCGCGATGGCATTCTGCGAGTGACTCGGCGATTTTGCGCGAATCAAGAATCGGTCTAGATTATCGACTGTTGGGCAGGTCGTCTTCGGAAGATAATCATCAAATGTCACTTTCCGCCGAAACCCGCCGCGAGGACGCTTTTGCCCTGCTCAAGTCGCTTTATGTAAAACTCGGTGATTTCCCTATCGACTGCACAGCATTTGATTGCGCAGACGCGGCCTATGCAGGGATTCAAAATACTTCGTGGGAAGAGCTGGTTTCAGAAGGCATACTCATCAAACGCGGGAACTCCCTCTATTTCCTCACGGCGAAGGGATGGAGCGAGGCGCTCTTCCTGTATGGAAATCCAAACGATCCCGATCTTCAGCAGAGCCTTGGCAAGCTGTCCAAAGTGCTCAAAGATAGAGTCAAAGGACGCGGCGATTCTGTTCTAGTTCCGTTCGACGAAGTGACAACTGATTCCGGGCTTCCTCCCGGTTGGGTCTTTAGTGCCATTGACGCCCACCTAATATGCCGCATTTACGGAAGGAATGATGCAGGATGGCTTGAGGGAGCGCGTGGCCGCCTGATTGAGATTCCGAGAGACTTTGGTTTGGTCGAAATTGATCTCTTCGCAGACCTTAGGGCGCAGAACATGAAGCTCACTGAAACTGTCGAGCGGATGGAAGAATTGTATTCTGATTATCGCTGTAGCTTCTGTTCTGCCCCTCTTACGGCTCGTACGCCGTGGGAGCACGAGTACGGAACCGAAGAGGTTTCAGAATACGCTTGCGGCATGACAGTTGGCGCACCGCATGGTGATGCTCCATGCACCAAGGACCCGAAGTTCCCGAGATTCGACGACTACGTGCTGGATGTGGGGATAGATGGGGAAGTATGGAGCTGCTACGCCAGTCCTGCGAAAGCTCAATCACCAGCAGGCGTCGTACGGCTTGATCCGACCTACGGTCAGACGGAAGACGAAGCCAGGGAAGCAATGCGTAAACGATATGCCGATCGAGCCAAGCACTGGTCAATTTAGCTGTATGCCGGCTCAATTGACGATAACCCATCAGATCTTTGCTGGGGAACCGTCTTCTTCCTTCATTCCAAAGCTCTTCATGAGGCCATCCAATGCACCCGTCAACAGCTCCATATGTTTCGGCAGGCTTCTGGCAGTTCCCTTGAAAACATACTTGCTGGCCGCTTCGAAGGGGCGTCCCAATTGACGATCCGTGGTGATGCGATTTTCGAGAATCGTACTAAACGCCATCTTCGCCAGCGGCCTCATCGCGCGCTCCATAGAACCTGCGCTCATTGTGACCAAAGGCGTAATGACGAGCGGAAGATAGTCTTTCCTTTTGAACTGCGATTCGAAGCGTTCATTCAAATATGTGTTAATGAAGAAACTCGACCCGATCTCGTCCTTCGTCACGATGAGGGGAATGATCTTGTTCACTTTCGCAAGACATGGCGGCAGGAAAGCGGTTGGCTTGGTTCTGAGATTCTCAATGGCCTTCACCAGCTGCCAAACACCTTTTCTTTTCATTGTCGTCCCGACCAGCTTCGACTCCAGATACTTCTTCATGAGTTCGTAATCGCCGGAGTATTTGGTCTTAATGTTGCATGTTGCGATCTTCGCTTCGATCAGGATTGCCGTACCACCGCAGATGACGATGGCATCGCACACTTCAGTTCCGTCTGCGTATGTGGGCGACGAATGGTAGGTGTTGTATTTGGTGGAAACGTAAGATTCGAAAAGCCACGCGAGATAATCTTCAAAGACCGGACCCCAGAAAGACAGATAAGGGTCCTTCCTGTTGGATTCAAGATTGTCGAGAACTCTATAAATGACCCCGCTTTCCAGTTTGCCGAGCGCGAACTCATAATCCAGGCAAAAATAATGTTCGTCGTCGCGAAGGTAAGGATTATCGCGCAGGAATGTGAAATCCGCATACCCGTGCGGTTCTTTGGGGGGCGTAATTGCATCGAGCGAGAATGATACGGTTGCGAGAACCTTGTGAATCGTTTCTTCGGATAGAGTCGTCTTTTTCAGCCAGTAGGGGCCGACGGGGCTCGGAGGGTCGGCATTTGCCTGGCGCGCGTCGCGCTCCATCATGGCATGCAGCAGCAGAGAGAACATGAAATTGGTGTAGTCGGCGAGCGAGAAGCCAAATACCTTTTCGAATTCAGCCGCCACGTCGAATTGCAGTGGACCCTTGTTGGTCAGTCGTGGGATGTTCACCGTCAACATGATGTATATCCGCATCAGCTGATCGAAGGGATCGGTTGGGGTGTCTATTTCATAAAATGGCACAAATTCCGCGACCCGGCTCGCTAGCGCGTCCATCGGATCGGCCGGTCTCGGAGGCTGGAACATCATGATCTCAGCCGCCCTCAGTAGAAGCTCGCCTATTTCGTGGTTCTCAATCTCAGGAAGATCGTCCGCGGCGGGAAGCCGCGTCACCTCTGCGGCGATGTACCTAAGCTGTCCTTGAAAGAAAATGACGCGGTCATGCTCGAATGCCCAATTCACTCTTGCCGCAAGATCTGAAGGGAATAGCCGAGGGATGAACTGCTTTGTGATTACATCCTTTGCGACGGTTTTGCCTTCAGGCCCGTAGTTGAACTCTACGGTGAGCCTCCCACACGCAATCAGGAGGCCCCTGCGAGCATATTTGCGGAGGACTTCCCTGAACTCCTCCGCTGTACCGGCCTTCCCGCTTATTTCACCCCAATTGAGCCAGTACTTCATTACCGGCCTTCTAGCCATAACGCGCACCGCTTGAGAGGGATTGTACGATTCAGATTCTATATCTCGAGCTGTGACCTTTACTCATCTTTGCACTAAGAACGTCGACTGGCGAGAACAGGCCTTAGCGCTCAGCGAGTAGTTCCGGTGTCCTCCCGAATCCCGGGCTGG
>CAZAXI010000313.1:0-4165 GCA_964489045.1 uncultured Granulicella sp.
GCAATCAACTGGTCCTGCTCGTCGATCGTCAAATCCCGGCCAGCCATCCAGTTCCTCTGCTATTCAGCCATCATTCTGACACGGTACGTGTCAGAATCTCCGTCGTTCGCTTTCTCTCTACCAGTGTTAACGAACGAAACCGCAAAATATTGTACGCACCCTGCAATTGGTCCGTTCGCTGTCGCCTCGCCGCCAAAGGCGCACGCGTTGTAACCAGGTAAAAAATAGCAACTAAGCCCGCCCAGCCGCGTCTACTTGGTAGTGATCCAAAGTGTGACGAACTCTCCCGCTTCTGCCTCTGACAGCGCGCGCCGCAGTCTCCGGTGGAGGTTGAGAATGTTGGTACGAACCTCCGGCGCTTCCGCAACCCTGGCGGTTGCTTCGGCCCTTTCTCTTCCATTCCCGATCCTCGCGCAGGCAGCTCCCCCTCCCTCGATTGCCCAGGCGGATCTCCCCGACGCTCCCCAGCCACAATACCTTGCCCCCTCCGCCTCCATCGATCCCGCGCAACCGCAGACGCCCTCTACTCCCGACACCGCCGCACCCACGCAACCACCTCCGGCCAACTCCACTCCCGCCCCAACCGGAGCGAGCGCGGGCAGTTCCACCACCCAGCCACCCGCTGCGGAGACCGACGCCGAAAAAACCAAGCGCGAAGAGGCCGAACAGCAGATCAAGCAGCAGGAGAAGCAGCGCGTCCTCGGCGTGGTGCCCAACTTCAACATCTCGTACATCAATAACGCCGTCTCGCTCACCGCAACCCAGAAGCTCAGCCTCGCCTTCCGCTCCGCCATCGACCCCGCCACCTTTGGCCTCGCCCTGGTCGTCGCCGGTTATCACGAGGCACTTGACGAAGACGTCGGCTTCCGCTGGGGACCCGAAGGCTACATGCGCCGCTCTGGCGCCGCCTATCTCGACACCTTCGGCGGCGACGTGATCGGCAACGGTATCCTCCCCGCCATCCTCCATCAGGATCCGCGTTACTTCCGCCTCGGTCACGGAACCATTCGTCACCGCATCCTCTATTCCATCGCCACCAATTTCATGTGCAAGAGCGACCGCACCCGCAAATGGGAACCGAACTACTCCAACGTCCTTGGCAACATCGCCTCAGGAGCACTTTCTAATCTCTATTACCCCTCCAGCCAGTCCGGCATCGGCCAAACCATCGGTACCGGCATGCTCGTTACCTTCGAGGGCGGGCTCGGCTCCGTCTTCGAGGAGTTCTGGCCCGACCTCTCGCGCAAGTTCTTCCATAAGGACCCCACCCACGGCCTCGACGCTCAGGTCCGGGCGCAGGATCAGGCCGCCAAGCAAGCCAAACCAACCCAGCCGTAGCATCCCGTCAAAGATCATCGACCACACCGCGTCTTTCCGTCGCGCTGCCCCGTCACCCATGTATACCGTTTGGAGACTCCATGCCCGCAACCCGCCGCCCCGCCCTTCTACTGTCCGCCGCTCTGCTCCTGACCCCCGCATTCGCCTTCGCCGCCCCACCCGCCGCCGCCCCGCCCGTCACCGTCACCGACGACGGCCCAACCTACACCATGTCCAACGGCTACCTCACCGTCAAGGTGGACAAGAAAACCGGCGACCTTACCTCCGTCAAGACGTCCCACTCCGTCACACCCAACATCGAGCTGATGGGCTACGTCTCCGGCCACCACGCCGGTTACTGGGAGCAGTCCCCCGCGCTCGCCGCCCGCGAGGTCGCCAGCATTACCATCGATCCCGCCAGCGTCCAGGGCGCCCGCGCCGAAGTCTCCGTCAAGGGCTACTCCGACGGCAAAACCATCCTCGGCCCGCACCCCACCGCCGCGGGTCAGGGTGGAGGCCTCATCGCCGATCTCGAAATCCGTTACACCCTCGAGCGCGGCGCCCACGGCCTCTACACCTACGCCATCTACACCCATCAGAACACCTACCCTGGCGGCTCGGTCGGCGAGTCCCGCTTCGGCTTCAAGCTCAACGCGCAGGTCTTTGACTGGCTCTCCATCGATGACCAGCGCAACGCCATCATGCCCACCGGCAAGGACTGGGACGCCGGCGACGACCTCAACATGAAGGAAGCCCGCCGCCTCACCACCGGCGTCTACAAAGGCCGCGCCGAGCACAAGTACGACTACTCCGCCGATCAATCCAAGATCCCCGCCTTCGGCTGGTCCTCTACCAGCCAGAAGGTAGGTCTCTACATCATCAATCCCTCCTTCGAATACCTCTCCTCCGGCCCGCTCCACTTCGAACTTACGGGCCACCTCGACGACGGCGACGGCGGCGACCCCACCCTGCTCGACTACTGGCGCGGCACCCACTACGGCGGCTCCGTCCTCAGCTTCGCCGCCAACGAGTTCTGGACTAAGGTTGTCGGTCCCATCTTTATCTACGTCCCCACCGGCGCCGACCCCAAGACCCTCTTCCTCGACGCAAAGAAGGAAGTCCCCGTCCAACAGGCCCGCTGGCCCTACACCTTTGTTGCCGGCGTCGACTACCCGCTCTCCGCCGAGCGCACCACCGTCAAGGGCCGCCTGAAGGTCATTGACCCGCAGGCCCCCAACCTCAAGTTCACCACCCTCCTTGTCGGCCTCAGCTACCCCGACCAGGCCCCCGTCCCGCGCGCACCCCGCACCGCACCCGCTGCGCCACCGGCTCCGCCCACCTCCAATCTCAGCACCCGCCCGAACTTCGTCCTCGCCGCCTACCAGCCACCAGCCTCGACGCCAGCTCAAACCACCCCGCCCGCAACCGTCCCCGACAACGGCGCCACCACCGATCACTCTCTCCTCCCCAACGGCCAGCGCCGCAACCGTGGTACCTACGTCGCACCCCGTCCCGAGGGAGCAGGACCCGCAGGAGCCCGTCCCGCCGGCTTCGCCTTCCAGCCTCAGGGCATCACCTGGCAGAACGACGCCAAGCACTACGAATTCTGGACGCACGGCACCGCCGACGGCGCCTTCACCATCCCCAACGTCCGCCCCGGAACCTATCAACTCCACGCCGTAGCCGACGGAATCCTCGGCGCCTATGACGCCACCGCCAACATCACCATCGCCGCTGGCCAGCACAACCTCGACCTCGGCACCATCGAGTGGCGCCCCGTCCACTACGGCCGGCAGATCTTCCAGATCGGCACGCCCAACCGTTCCGCCAAGGAGTTCTTCAAGGGCGACGACCACTGGCACTGGGGCATGTACATCGAATACGCCAAGCTCTTTCCCAACGACGTCGACTTCACCGTTGGCAAATCCGATCCCGCTAAAGACTGGTACATCTACCAGGTTCCCCACGACATCGACTTCAAACCCACCGGCCAGGACCAGGGCCGCGCCACTCCCTGGACCATCCACTTCACCATGCCCGCCAACGCCCCAACCGCAGGCAAAGCCACGCTTCGCTTCGGCTTGTCGAACTCCGCCCGCTCGCTCAACATCAAGGTCAACGGCCACGACCTCGGCGACGACACTGACCTGTTTGGCGCAGGCGGCGACATCGGCCGCGACGGCATCGAAGCCACGTGGGTCGAACGCGACTTCAGCTTCGACGCCGCCCTCCTCCATCCCGGCCCGGACAATACCATCGTCCTCACCGTCCCCGCCGGCTCTGTCTCCAACGGCATGTGCTACGACGTAGTCCGCCTCGAGGTAGCCCCACCCACACCGTAGCTTCGTTTGTCATTCTGAGCCGTAGCGAACGAGGCCCCCGGCCAGCTTGCTGGCTGGGGCAGGAAGAATCCCCGCATTTCGTCTGCAGCGCCACCGTCGGGTGCCCCATGATCGGCGCGAGTTTCTTCGCGCCTATCGTGGGGTTACTCACTTCCGCAGTTCCCTAAGAAATCAGCTACTGGGCCTTTGCTTCTAGGTACCCCAAGGCTGGTAGCCTGAGGCTTCAGCCTCAGGTCTCCTTGGGTCTCTCAGGCCGCGTCAAACGCGGGCTTTAGCCCCTGGGGTATGCTTTCCTGTGACCCATCTTCAAAGTCTGTTGAGCGAACAACGATGATGACACGCTTCACCCTCGCCGCCACCCTCCTCTTCACCACCACCCTCGCCGCCCAAACCGCCCCCAAGCCTCAGCCCCAACCGCCCCTCATCGCAGCCCCCTACACCCAACTCTACGTCTTCGGCGACAGCTACTCCGACTCCGGCTCCGGCTATCTCGACACCAACGGCCC
>CAZAXI010000314.1:0-4071 GCA_964489045.1 uncultured Granulicella sp.
TCACCACCTCCAGCCACGGTCGCGCGGCCAGCCAGTGGCGGCATTGCGAGAGCGCAACCGGATGCGACATCACCCGCTTGACGTCATCCGGGGCCACGCCGGGCCGCACGATCAGGTTGTGGCGCACTCGCAGCAGGCTCTCGCGCGCGATCCGCACCGGCTGTGCCAGCAGCAGATCGTAGTGTTCCGCCACCGACCCATGCAGGCTGTTCTCGATCGGCAGTACTGCCCCATCTACCGTGCCCGACACCACCCGCTCAAACACCTCCGCCGAGGTCGCGCACGCCGCAATCTCCAATCCCGCACCCGGCGCACTGCCAACATCTTCCAGCATTGCCAGCGCCGCCATGTGGCTGTTCGATCCCAGTTCGCCCTGAATCGCAACCTTCACAAACTCCCCCTGCTCAGGCAACCTTTCGCAAATCCGCTTCTGCGTCTCAATTGGCAACCTCAATCCAGTAACACGCAACTTACCACATGGAAGGCCCGCAGCTGATTTTTCTTGAGGCCCGCCGCCAAAGGATGCCGGGCGGAGTTTGGGAGAAAAAGAATGCTCTGGACAATCACCATCGTTTTGCTCGTCCTCTGGCTGCTGGGCGTGCTCAGCGGCTACACCCTTGGCAATTGGATATACACACTCCTGGTGCTCGCCGTCGTCATCGCCATCATCAATCTACTCTCGAGCAAACGAGTGCACTAACCAACTTTATCGCCCCGAACCGGGCCCGGCAGGGACCTGTGCGGCGCCAAACAGCAGACCAACAACAGGAGTGCCGCTATGAATCGTGACACCACAGCAGGAAAATTCGACCAGTTCAAGGGCAAAGTCAAGCAATCCGTCGGCGAAACGCTGGGAAATAACAAACTCGCCAACTCGGGAACCGCCGACCAGGTAAAGGGCGCCGTCCGCGAGGCCTGGGGCAACGCCAAAGACGCTGCCGGAGCCGCCGCCGCCGATGCCCGCACCCGCGCCGACGCCCACCAGCACGACGTTCGCGCCAAGATCACCTCCACCGCCCAGAACGTAAAGAATTCGGTCAACGCAAAAGCGGAAGACATCAAACTCCAGCACAAGCGTACCGCATAGCCGGGCCGGCTTCGCACCCGCCCGTCTCACTTCCTGAGAAAGGGCCCGCTTCGCGTGGGCCCTTTATTTGTGCAGCAGAACATCCGCCGCGAAGAAGCCGAAGAAGGCAATCGAAATCAATCCATTCAACGTAAAGAACGCGGCATTCATCCTGCGCAGGTCGCGCGGCGAGACGATGCTGTGTTCGTACAGCAGCAGCGCCGCCACCGTTCCCACTCCCGAGTAGGCCAGCGGACCCAGCCCGAACAGCCGCACCAGCCACAGCAGCAGGCACAGCATCCCCACGTGCATCGCCCGCGCAATCCAGAAGGCCGCGCCCAGCCCGAACGCCTGGGGCACGCTGTTCAGGCCGGCCTCGCGGTCATGTTCAAAGTCCTGGCATGCGTACAAAACGTCGAAGCCCGCAACCCACAGCAGCACCGCCACCGTAAGCACCAGGATCCGCGCATCGTACGAGCCGCGCACCGCGATCCACGCCGCCGACGGCGCGATACCCAGCGACAGCCCCAGCACCAGGTGCGACCAGCGCGTCAGCCGCTTCATGTAGCTATAGGCCAGGATGATCGCCAGTACCACCGGCGCCAGCACCAGAGTCAGCCGGTTCAGCATCCCCGCGCCCAGCAGAAACACACCTGCCGAGACCACAACAAATCCGGCAACAAATCCCGCGCTCAGCCGTCCCGCCGGCAGCGCGCGCATGGCGGTGCGCGGATTCGCCGCATCCAGCCGTGCGTCCACCAGCCGATTGAAGGCCATCGCCGCCGAGCGCGCCGAGACCATGCACACCACAATCCACCCCAGCACCGGCGGCCGCGGCCAGCCACCCGCCGCCAGCACCGCGCCCGTTAGCGCGAACGGCAGCGCGAAGATCGAGTGTTCCCACTTGATCATCTCCAGCGTCAGGCCGGTGCTCTTCCACGCATTCGCCATCTCTCCATCTTAAGGGAGAAATGGCCGCGCCGCACCGCAGCGGTCGACGCCAACTGCCTGGACGACCGGCTACTTGCTGGCCTGAGGCGGCGCAATCTCCAGGTCGTTCACCACCTTGAAAACTCCGGGAACGGTGTTCGCGCGAATCCCCGCAACGTCGTGGTCCATCTTGTTGTCGACTACCCCGGACAAGGTGACGTTGCCGTTGACCACGGTAATCCGGATGGGCTTCGCCGGATCCAGCGCGTACTTCTGCAACTGTGGCGCCCCGTAGATCACGCGCTCCAGCTGCAGCCGCAGCCGGTCGTCCATCGGCGAGACTGGCGCTACCTTGATCTCGTCGACGATGTCCTTGACTCCTGCAGTGTTGGCCACCAGGCCCAGCGCGGAATCCTTGTCCGGTGGTCCATAGACCGTGCCGCCCAGCGTCACCACGCCGTCATGCACGCCGATAGTCAGGGAATTGAAGGGCGCCGTCCCGTATCCCTCTCGGTCGTAGGTGAGCGCCTTCGACAACTTCTCGCGCAGTTCCGTATCTTCCACCGTCGGCCCGGCCACGCGAATCTCGTTGTCGACCCCTTTCACTCCCTTCACATGGTGGACGCGGTTGTCCGCTTCCAGCTTGACCGCATAGGTGTCGACAGTCCCGGTAAGGACGACTTCGGGCCCATGCAGCGACGCGGTCACATTCGCGAACTTCTTGTTGTCCAGGGCCTTATGGACGTCTGCGTCGATACCGCTGTCGTCCGCCTTCGCCGTTCCCGCACCAGCTCCAAACCAGAGAGCCGCGCTGAGTACCGCAACGCCCGCTGCCAACAGGCTCTTTCCTCTGAATTTGAACATTCGGTCCTCCTTCCCAACCGAGCCCCACGCCCACACCCAGCCCAGGACGCAGACTCCGATGCCGATCTATTGGACGCAAATCTCCGCGGGAGGGATCACTGTTTTCGAAGCAAATTCTCCAGCTTGCGGCACCCCCTACCGGTACCGCCTCCGTATCTTGTAGACCACGCTGAACACGCCCGACTCGTCGCGCGCCACCACCAGCGACACATTGGGAGTCAGATCGTATTGTGCCTGCAGCAGTTGTTGCGCCGTGGAGTTCACATTGGTCGCAAACGTGACCGAGAGCTCCCGCGTCAGTTGCTTCTGCACCGTAATCCGCGCCGTCGAGTTGCCCAGCGTCCCCACAAACGCCGGGTCGATCTTCACCGTGCCGCCGCCGAACAGCTTGCCGATGCGGTTGCTCACCGTCGCATTCAGCGCGCCACCCAGCAGCGCGCTGGTGGTCGGATTCGCGCCCTGCTGCACCTCCTGCTCCTGGTAGAGCTGCGCCTCTTCCTGGGTGCGGCCCAGCGCCAGCAGCGCAAAGATGTCCGCCTCGCTCAGCGGAGGCTCGGAGCGGTACGTCGGTTTCAGATTGCTCATCGTGCCTTGCAGCCCTACCGTCACGTCGTAGGTTTCCACGCGCGCGGTCGCGTTGATATCGATAGTCGGGTCGATCCGCACCGGATTGCTGAAATATATATCTCCACGCTGCAACTGGTACTTGGTGCCGGCAAAGGTCGCGCTGCCGTCGGTGATCTGGATGCGTCCCAGAATCGATGGCTCGGCAACCGTGCCGCGCACTGTCAGGTCCACCGTGCCCACCAGCTTGGCGAAGGTGTTCTGGAAGTCCAGTTGCGGCGAGCTGGTCACGTGCACGTCCAGGCTGATCTTGTTCGAAGCGGCGTTGGGCTCCGGCGGTGTGCTCACTCCGCCCAGCGACGAGAACGCCGCAAAGTCCACTTCAGGCCCCACCCCAAAGCGCGTAATCAGCACATTCCCGCTCAGCAGCATGCTCTGCGGACTGCCCTGCAGCGTCAGGTTCGTGTTCGCCGTCGTGCTCAACCCATACAGCCGCACTCGAACCGCTTCGCCGGTCGCTGTCAGGTTTGCATACAGGCCGTTCTTGTAGGTCAGGAAGCCGCCAATCTTGATCTGCCCGCCACCCGTCATCGCGGTCAGGTTCTCCACCTGCAGCCGGTCTTCGTTGAACACCAGCGTCCCGTTCA